>NZ_JAQEHX010000003.1:0-527983 GCF_027666085.1 Sanguibacteroides sp. AM78-02pH3A
TAATATACTAAAAATATTAGGTGTGTTTGCGGAGAATCAGAAAGATTATATGTTGGATCGGGCTCGAGATGGAATAGAGGCCGTGGAAATGTTTAAGAAAAATAAGTACGATGCCATCCTGATGGATTTGAAAATGCCTCGTATGGATGGTTTGGAAGCAATGATAGAGATCCGTAAATTTTCGGATATCCCTATAATCATTCAAACGGCTTATGCATTCGAAGTGGATCGGGAGAAATGCTGGGAGGCAGGATGTACGGATTTTATAAGTAAACCTATAAAATCCGTGACGATACATTCTATTTTGAAAAAACACCTCTCTTGACGGGGATATTGGAATTATGGTCTGAAAGGGAATTGATTCTTCAGAAAAGAAAGGAATAAAAAAAAGCCTTACAGAATTTGTAAGGCTTTTTGTGGCTCCTCAGGTAGGACTTGAACCTACGACCTACGGATTAACAGTCCGCCGCTCTAACCAACTGAGCTACTAAGGAATTTTCTCAAAAGCGATGCAAATATATGGATTTGTTTGGTTCCTGCAAAATATTTTAGAAGAAATAATTTGAAAAAATCAACGGGAACGGGAGTTGCGAAAGGACTATTTTCATAATCAGGTGGATGAAATCGTATTGAAATGTTGTAGATTTGCAGCATCAATAAAAAAGAATAGCTATGGATTATATGAAAGAGTTAAACGTGGCAATCACGGTATGTGATAACGACGGAAATATCTTGATGATGAATGATAAATCTCAAAAAACGAATCACGGTGATCTGGTGGGACAAAACGTGTTGGATTGTCATCCGGAGCCGGCCCGAACGAAATTGCTCGGCTTGATGGAAACTCATTCGACAAATGCTTACACGATTGAAAAGAACGGCGTTAAAAAACTGATTTATCAGACACCCTGGTATGAAAACGGAGAGTACCGGGGACTGGTAGAATTTTCCTTGGAGATACCTTTTGAAATGCCGCATTATATTCGAAAACCCAACAAGGTTTGACGGGATGGAAAATTTATAATGGAAAATGGGTAGCTGTTGAAAAGTTACCCTATTTCTTTCGGTTGGATTCCGTCAATGAAAACTCTTTGAAATTCTCTTTTATAAAACTCTTGGGTAGTTTTAGAATGACTTCCCGGTAAGAGTGTTCGATTAACTCCTCGATCAGTTTATCCGATAACGATCCGTGAATGTATACGGTGTTCCAGTGTTTCTTATTGAAATGATACCCCGGGACGATTTCGCTATACTCTTCCCTTAACATAATCGCTTTTTCCGGCTGACACTTTAAAGCGATCCATTCAAAAGGTAGGATATCGGTACAGGCGAACATTTTGTTGAAGACCTTAAACACCAGCGTGGTTTCATCGAATGGAAACTCTTCTGTCGTGTGCGGAAAGGAGAGGCAAATTTCCCGAAATTCTTCGATATTCATAAATTCTTGTTTTAAGAGTTCTGACAAAAGTATAATTATTTCATTCGGAATAATGTAATGCGTGGGATAAATTCATAAATTTCTTGTACGAGTTTTATTAAATGTGGCTTTTGGTATTTTAAATGGTTGAAAAAGGGATAGAATATCTTGAATGAATTTTCGATAGCCTTTCTATATGAATGAATATAATAGATGGTTCATGCAACTTCGTTTATCCGAATGCCGATTTCAGAATCTTATTTTCCGGTTTCGGAAAAATTTATCTGGTAGACTTGAAAGTAAGCTGCTATTTTCGTCTAAAAATAAAAAGAAGATGAAAGTAGCAATGAATTTAATAACAGTGTTGATTTTGATAACGGCACTAGTTTCGTGTGGGGATTCCATGCGGAGCAATCGAGAGCGGAAAATGGTTGTACGAACGGCCTCGGCCGTGAAGGAGCCCTTGCAGAATCGGTGGGAGTTTTCGTTTATATCTGCTCCTTTTCGGGTATCGGAACTCTCTTTTCGGGTAGGAGGACCTATCGATCGTTTTGAAGTCTTTGCCGGAAATTATTACAAAAGCGGTGACGTTATTGCTGAAATTGATGCCCGTGATTTTCGTATCCGTAAAGAACGGGCTGAAGCCGTGTATCGACAAATGCATGCCGAGTTCGAGCGGATTCGGATTCTTCATGATAAAAAAAATGTATCTGCAAGCACCTTTGAAAAGGCTAAAGCCGATTATATATCGGCAAAAACGGCTTATGAAACGGCAGTTAACGAATTGAATGATACCCGGTTGATTGCACCTTTTGATGGATATGTCGGGGAGGTGTATATTGAGAAATATCAAGAGGTGAAAGCTTCGCAACCGGTTATATCGTTTGTTGATATTAATAATCTGAAGATAGAAACATATGTTAATCAGCAGGTCCTTTTGAGCAAGTCTTTGAATCAGGAGGTAGAATTGCGTTTTGATGCGATACCAGATAGGGTATACAAGTTAAAGATCGAGAAGATATCCAAAAGTACGACACCAAATAATCTTTCTTACCTGTTAACTGCCTTATTGCCGAATCAACGTGAACAGTTACCGGCAGGTATGTCCGGAAAGCTTTCTTTCCGGCCCTCAGAGACGATTGCAGATTCAAACGTTATCATTCCGTTGAAAGCTGTTTGGCATAGTCCTGCAAAAGAAGATTTTGTGTGGATTGTTAATAAAGAAAAGGGACGTGTTAGCCGGCGGAAAATAACATTGGGAAAATTAATGCCTGAAGGAAAGGTATGTATTGAGACCGGTTTGATTGAGGGAGAAGTCGTGGCGGTTAGCGGACTTCGCTTTTTATCGGAAGAAATGGAAGTACATATCGGGGATGAAGAATATATCTGATGGAACGTGAAATTCTAATTATTCAACAGGTGGTGGGCGTATTTCGATTATACGGCATTCGATCACTCTCCTTGGAAGAGATAGCCAAACTTATAAATCTGACATCCCATACCCTGAGAAAGTATTTTCGAACAAAGGAACTATTATTGTTGAAGTGTGTTACATACAGGATAAGTCAGGAAGAAATCTTTAACAATGCGGATGAATGTTTACCGGATATGATGGTCGATTTTGTCGAGGTTTATCCCGAATTGTGCGGAAAGTTAAGCCGTCGTTGTTGTCTGGAGATAAAAAAATATTATCATGATGTTTTTCATTTTCTGGATAATTTTTTAGATAGCTATGCTGTTGCTTGTCGGGATAAGGTGGAAGACGCGATTGTAAACGGGTATGTCCGACCCACCGTATCGCCACATCTTGTTTACACTTTTTTTAGCAAACATTGGTCAAATCTTTTTATGCCGGATGCCTGTTCATTCTCGTTATCGGAATCACTTGAAATAACCAAACGTATTCAAGCCTTCACGAGGGAAATTGTGACAATAAAGGGACAGATTTATATAAATGAAAAATTGAAAAACAGAAGTTATAATGAAGCTGATTAAATATTTTTTGCAAAAGAAGTCCGTGAGTGTCTTGCTGCTTGTTTTGGTCTTGTTTGGGGGGGTGTTCTCTTACTTGAAAATGGGGAAATTGGAAGATGCTCCTTTCACAATTAAGCAGGCCTTGGTAATTACGCCTTATTCGGGGGCTTCGCCTTCGGAGGTTCAGACACAAGTAACGGATGTATTGGAAGAGGCAATCCAATCTATGGGAGAACTCTATTATTTAAAAACGGAAAACCGGGCGGGGCTTTCTAAAATTACGGTGTATGTAAAAAAAGAAATTCGTGCCTCCGAAATGCAGCAATTATGGGATAAGCTTCGCCGAAAAGTAAGCGATGTACAAGGAAAATTACCGGTTGGGGCGGGTCCGTCCGTTGTCAATGACGATTTTGGAGATGTCCTGGGCGTTTTTTATGGTTTGACAGGGTCCGGGCATAGTTACCGGGAACTGGAAGATCAGGCTAAATGGATTAAAAATGAATTGCTAAAAGTCAAAGATGTAGCCAAAGTGGAAATTTATGGCGTACAAATGCCTACGATCGAAGTACGAATAAGCCCCTCCGTCATGTCGCAAAGTGGTATTACGACAACGGATATTATACATGCTTTCGAAGGACAAAATAGAGTGGTGGATGCCGGGGGAATAGAATCGGGAATGAATCGTATTCGTGTTGAATCCACAGGGAATTTTTATTCGCTTGATGATATTCGGAATTTGACGATCGTTTCCAGAAGTAGTGAACATTTTCGGCTGGGAGATATTGCTGAAATCAGTGAGGCTTATCAGATGCCAGCGTCGAACATTATGCGGATCAATGGAGAACCGGCTATCGGTATCGCCGTTTCGACAGTCCCTACCGGGAATGTGGTGGATATGGCAGAACTCGTGAAAGAGCGAATCGATCAATTTTCGGGGAAACTTCCGGCGGGATATCATCTTTCCTGTATTTATGATCAGGGATATGAATCGGATGTCGCCAATCGCGGGTTTATTGTCAATCTGATCGTTTCCGTACTCACGGTTGTGGCTATTTTACTTTTCTTTATCGGGTTTAAAAATGGAATTTTGATAGGTAGTGGACTGGTATTTTCTATATTTGCTACGCTTATCGTGATGTATTCCAATGGGATCGCGCTACAACGCATGTCGCTGGCTGCGATTATTATTGCCATGGGCATGCTGGTGGATAATGCCATCGTTGTGTCCGACTCCTGTTTGGTCAATATGCAACGGGGCATGCGTAAAAGAGTAGCCTTGATGCGGGCCTGTTCTTCGACGGCCTTACCCTTGCTGGCGGCTACGGTTATTGCTATTCTGACCTTTATGCCTATTTATTATTCTCCGCATATTACAGGAGAGTTGTTGTCCTCGTTGGTAATTGTTATTGGCGTGTCACTCATGTTCAGTTGGGTGTTTGCTCTTACGCAAACTCCGTTTTTTATTCAGGAATTTGTTCGCCGTCCACGTCCTGCCGAGTTGAAAGAGAATTTGTTTTCAGGGAAATGGTACGACATTTTCCGTTCCTCTTTGCATTGGGTGATCCGGCGTAAATACCTGGTTCTGTCCTGCCTGGTTGTGATGCTTTATCTTTCTGCCTGGAGCTTTCGATTTATTCCGAAGGTTTTTGTTCCGTCACTTGATAAGCAATATTTTACCATTGATATGTGGTTGCCGGAAGGTTGCCGGATAGAGGAGACTGACCGTATCGCCGAAGATATGACCGATTATATTCGTACTTACGGGGAAACCGAGAGCGTGTCTGCATTTGTGGGCCGAACGCCTCCGCGTTATTATTTAGCGAACGTCTCTTTCGGACCGCAATCAAATTATGCACAGTTGCTGGTGAAATGTAGGACTTCGTCGATGTCCCGTCAATTGCATGCTATATTGCAGGATTCTATTCCCGTAAAGTATCCGGAGGCCTTTGTCAAAGTCAATAAATTTGAACTTAGCCCGCTTACAGAAGCTTTGATTGAAGCCCGTTTCTTGGGACTTGATATGGCTGTTTTGGATTCGCTGACTGGAGTGGCTATTGAAATTATGCGGCGGAATCCAAAAGTTGCGGATGCTCGTAACGAATGGGGTAATATGACGATGGTGATCCGTCCTGTATATGATCCGGTGAAAGCTGGAATGCTGGGGATTACAAAAGCAGATATGATTCAGTCCGTGAAGTCTATTAGTGACGGATTTACGGTAGGTGTTTATCGGGATAAGGAGAAAAAAGTTCCCGTGCAACTTAAATCGGAAGTACCCAATGTCACGGATGCTGAGTCTTTGGGAAATTTTTCTATCTGGAATGGAAGTAAATCAGCTCCTCTGTCGCAAGTGACCGAACGTATTGAAACTACCTGGGAGTTTCCACAGGTCAGAACGTATAACCGACAATTATCGATGGCTGCCATGTGTGGTGTAAAGCCCGGACACACGATGGCCGAGGTACACGGAGAGATAAGGGGAGAGATTGAAAAGATCCGTTTACCTGAAGGATACTCTTTCTTTTGGGATTCGCAATATAAGGATCAGGGAGAAGGATTACAGGCACTTGCCAAGTTTTTTCCTTTGGCTTTTCTCTTGTTGGTGGTAATTCTTGTAGCTCTTTTTGGTAATTTTCGAGAACCTGTCATTATTCTTTGTGTACTCCCCTTGTCGATCATTGGTGTTGCTGTCGGCATGTTGCTTACCGGGTTCGAATTTGGCTTTTTCCCGATTGCCGGTTGGTTGGGGCTTTTAGGGATGATTATTAAAAATGTTATCGTGCTGCTTGATGAAATCAATATACAACACCGGAGCGGCATTAGCCTCTATACTTCTATTGTCGAAGCTACGGTTATTCGTACTCGTCCGGTATTAATGGCTGTAACGACGACCATTTTTGGTATGGTGCCTCTCCTGTTTGATGTCGCTTTCGGGGGAATGGCCGCTACTATTATTTTTGGACTGGCATTCGCAACCTTGTTGACACTGTTTGTTACTCCGGCTCTTTATACTGTATTTTATAACGTAAAAGAATATCAACGATGAAAAAGATTGGTTTAATGTTTGTGGCTTTAGGCTGTTTGTCGACGGTATCCGCACAACAAAGCTCATTACTCGATACTTATCGTTCTATGGCTTTGCAGTACAATCACGATCTTAAAGCTGCAGAGAAAAATATTTCAGTCAGTTTGGAACTTGAAAAATCGGTCCGTGCCGATAGAAAGCCGAAGTTGGCTGCGGATGCGAGTTTCCGGTATACGGGTAATCCGATGGAATTGTCCATCGATTTGCCGGTCGCGGGAGTATCCAAAAGTTTTGAAGGACAACATATGCAATACGGCGTATCGGTTGCTTTGTTGCAACCAGTTTACACGGGAGGCCGGATTCTCGAGGCCATTCGGTTAGTCCGGCATCAACAGGCAATGGCGGTCAACCAAGCCGAAATGGTGCGGGTTATGGTTTGTTACCAAACAGATATTCAGTATTGGAACACGGTAGCTCGTCGGGAGATCATTGATGTAGTCCAAGATTTTTATGATTCGATGGCTTCATTGGTAAAAACAATCGGGGAAAGAGTGGATGCAGGGTTGGCCGATCCTCAAGATTTATTGATGGCTGAGGTGAAGCTCAATGAAGCTGAATATCGCCTGTTGCAAGCAAAAAATGATTTCCAAACGGGATGTATGGCTCTTAATTCCATTATCGGTGTGGAATTGCAAAGTTCTACAGAAATAGAAACAGTTGTCCCAATGCTTGCCATTGGAGACTCCTTATCGTTATCGACTGGAATGAATCGTCCTGAAATTAAGATTGCTGAAGAACAGGTAAAGATAATCGAGAGTAGTTCGCGGCGAAATGATTCTCAATATAAGCCTCAGTTTTATGTGGGTATGGAAGGAAATTATACCTCTCCAGGATATAATTTTCGTTCGGATATGGATCCTAATTATGCTGCTTATGCCAAATTATCAGTACCTTTATTTGAATGGGGAAAACGTCGTAGTGAAAAAAGAGCTTCTACGGAGCAGATCGGTATGGCAATCGATCGGGTGAATCGGGTGAAAGATGAAGTGGCATTGGACATACAGACGGCTAATCTGAATTTATTGCAGGCGCAGGAACGAGCGGTTTTGAGTGAAAATTCATTGGAAAAGGCTCGTGAAAACGAAATAAAAGCGTTGGAACGTTACGGGGAAGGGAAAATTTCTATTTTGGAAGTAATCGACGCCCAGACCTATCGGCAGACTTCACAACTCAATTATGTACATGCTAAAGTGGCTGCTCAAAGTTACTATTCGGGTTTAATAAAAGCTTTGAATGCGTACGGATCTTTCTAAATATAACTAACTTTGCAAAAACGGTATTGAAGATAGGATGAATACAAGACTAAACTCTTTTTTATATGTCGGATTGTTTTCCGGTCTTGGGGTATTTTCTTTTCTTTTGTTGATCAATTATTCCGGTTTCCCGTTACTATTAACCGAAGCGTCATCCTTAATCGGGGTATGCCTGTTTTTTATTTTGACTTTCAATATATTGGGTTATTTTACAATTCGGATCAGTTCCTGGCTAAACGATAGTTATGCTTTAAACACTCGTAGCCGATTGAGAATTGTATTCGTGTACGTGGTGGTCATGCTGATGTTTTTACTGTTAAATTACGGGTTGTTGGTTACAGCTAAACTTTTGGTAGGTTTGGCGCATCCGTTTACTTTTCCGAATGGGGGAGTGCGTCTCTTGATCCTTGTCTGGTTGGTGGAATTGGTCATTCTTGGATTACTGCTTGCTTATCGGGCCATGCAGAATATGCTTTATTTGCAGCAACGTACGTCGGCATTGCAAAAAGAGAACGATACGGCTCGTTACATGGCTTTGCAAAATCAATTGAATCCGCATTTTTTGTTTAATAGTCTCAATACCTTAATCGCCGAAATCGAATATAATCCTCAAAATGCGGTGAGTTTTACTAAAAACCTTTCGGATGTTTATCGTTATGTATTGCAATGTCAGGATAGACTTCTGGTTACCATGGGAGAAGAATTGGAATTTTTGAACTCGTATCTTTTTCTGCATGAGGTCCGGTTGGGAAATTGTATCACTTGTAACCTGATAGTTGCTGACGATTGTAAAGAGCGACTTTTACCTCCTCTGACATTGCAATTACTGGTCGAAAACGTGATAAAACACAATTCGATATCTGCAAGTCGCCCCATGGAAATCAATATAGAGGTAGAAAGGGACACGTTGGTGGTTCGTAATCTGATTAAACCCAAGATAGGCGATTCCTCGCCTGGCGTGGGACTTCAGAATCTGTCTAATCGATGCGAGTTGATTACGGGCAAGAGTATTGAGGTTTGTGATAAATTTGGAGTATTTACCGTGAAAATTCCTTTTGCAAATGAGTAGTTTGAAGGTCGGCATTATTGAAGACGAGGTTCCTGCAGCCCGTTTGTTATATATGATGATTCATCGATTACGCCCGGACTGGGAAATCATCGTGTTGTCCGGAAACGTGGAAGAGAATATACAATGGTTTACCGAAAATTCTCATCCTGATCTTTTATTTCTCGATATTCATTTGTCCGACGGTAATTCGTTCGATTTTTTAAACGCTGCTCGTCCCTCTTCCGTTATTGTTTTTACTACGGCTTACGATCAGTATGCCGTGCGGGCATTTGCGGTAAACAGTATAGATTATATTTTGAAACCTGTTGATGAAAAAAGATTATTGGAGGCCATCGTGAAATACGAATCGTTTACTGCAGGTGGTAAATTGCGGGCAGAGGATTATCTGGATACGATTCTTAATAGTTTGCAACAGAGAGAAAAGCCTTATCGAACCCGTTTTTTGATTTCCGGGGGAGATCGATTCCGCCCGCTGGAGGTAATCGATATCGCTTATTTTTATTCTGAAAATAAGATTACATTCGCTGTAACCTATTCAGGGCAGGAGCATATTGTCGATCTTTCGCTCAATAAACTGGTTGAACAACTTGATCCCGATCAGTTTTTCCGCGCTAATCGTCAGGTGCTTCTTTGTGTGAAAGCCATCATGCGTATAGAACCTTATTTCAACGGTAAAGTCGTTGTTTTTGTAAAACCGCCCTTTAAATCCCAGATTACGGTTAGCGAAGAAAAGATAACCGCCTTTAAACTATGGTTGAATTTTTAGAAATGCTATGGTTTATTTGTAATTGCCTTCGATCTATCGAGATCAGGTAGACTATTTTCTAATCGAAAATTCATGATTGATGACGATTTAAAGTCTATTTATTATTAACGTTCTTCGTTGATTATATATCTTTTGCTGATGGCTGTAAATTCAGTTTTTTTATAAATTATGTAATCGATGGCAAAGAGGGAAATATTCAATGAGGTATCAGACCAAATAGTTGTAGATCATACTGGTCAGTATCTTTACAAAATATCGCTTTGTTAGTAATTTAAGTTTAGGGGAATAATGAATGACAAAAAAACTGGATATTAATTGCTTATAATTAAACACCTTTATTTTATTATTTGAATAGATATTATTAATAAGCAAAAGTAGTAAGGTAAAAATGAAGTTTAATATAACAGGATTTCGGTCTTTATATGACTTGTTAGATGCTTTTCCAACTGAGGAATCATGCATCATAAACCTTGAATGTGTTATATGGCTTTTTAAAGTAATATCTCCATACGATAAAAGGTCTCAAGTCTATCATTTGGGAAATCACAAGTACATGTGTAAAAACACCAAAAGAGTATTCCATGTTAAAATGGGGGCAATATTCCAAGGAACAAGAGTTCCATTAAGAAGGAGATAAAGCCATGTTAGTTTTACCTCTCCATACTCGTTTATAACAAGCAGAATAAGCATAAAAAGTAATACTCACTCATAAAAGCAGGAAATATTTCCCGCTTTTATTAATCCCGAAAAATATGTTTATCTTTATCTTTAATTTTCAAACGAGCCAAATAACAAGCGGTCGCATAGGTGATTCCAATACCTACAATTAATTCAATACTGAACATGGCTGCATATGACCAAGAAAATTCCATATTTCCAAACTCTCGCCACAAAAGGAGAATGCACATAAAAGGTAATATTTGCCAAAATGTTCTTTGAATAATTTTTTTCTGAATATTATTATTTTCCTTCATGATATTTATTCAAATACAATATTCCATAAAATCTTTATCCCTTGCCAAGCAGAGGCTCCAATTGCAAAACTAACGACATATCCCATTGCGGCTTGAATTGTTGCAAGACCCATACCCGGAATTAGAAGACCTTTGTAATCTATGAATATGAATGATGTTGCGAATCCTCCTATACCACCTTCAACATCTGCCCAGAAAATTTCTTCTGCCTTGCTTAAAAATGATTCAAACCAGCGATTCCAATCTCCGTCATACATCTCTTCTTCCGGAATGGCATTTGTTGTTTTTGCCTGAGATTCCATATTCTTTATTTGCTCCATCCAAAAAACAGAGCTGTATTTTGCCACGGACATACCTATTAATAATTGAGCCTGTTCTGACTCGGGAAGATCAGATTCTGCTACCTGTTTTTCTAATTTATTAATAGAAGATATAAGATCTTGTGGAGACGAATGTTTATCTTTACGTACTTTATCCTTAAGATTCTTATAATACTTTCGCTGTTTATCACTATTGAATAATTGATTGTTAGAAGATTTTGCCTGTACTCGTGATTCCATTTTCTGAATGTCTTTTTCAGTTATCTTTACTCCTTCCGCAAAAGGCTTTTTATTCATAAAATCAACTATAAGTTTGCTTAATTTCTCTTTTTCATTTTGAGAAGACTTGGCCGCCGGAGATTTAAAATACTCCTTAAAAACATACGCTAATGCTTCGTTATGATATTTCCCTATCGTGTCATAAGGATTTGTAAAATGAGTCTGATAATTTATTTTTCTTAAATCAAACTCGTTTTTTCTTGATGGTAAGTTGTCGTCATCATTACAACCCGCCATAACTAAAAGTAGGCATACGATGAAATTGAAGAATTTTACTTTTTTCATAATGTAATTTTGTAATTAGTAAGTTTTAGATTAATTAAAATGCAATTTTGCGAATTTAACTTATATTTTTTAAATAAATGTGCCGTAATTGCAGTTTTTTTGTGCCGTAATTGTATCTTTTAGTTAATTTATTGATGGCGAAATTCTCTTTCCCGTACTTTTCATGCCAAAACTTAATTATGTTTTTTGGTATATTAAAATCCGGAAAGAAAAAACGCAATAGAATTGTTATTCCTTCATTTTGCAAAATTTTGAAAAGGATCCGGAAAATTATTCCGGACTTTTTCGTTAGTAGTTCCCTTATATTTTCTGATGTAATGGTATGTGCTTTCGATATCATGGTGTCGAAGGTGATCCATTAAATCTTTGAAGGTTACTCCCGAGTCAAGCAGAAGCCCTGCTCCCGTGTGTTTAAAGCTGTAAAATTTATATTCTTTGCTTAGTTTTAGTTTATCACGAAATTTATTGAACCGATTGCGCAATGTGTTTTTCCCGAGTTCTTCATATCCCGGTATGCCTTTACGTCCAAAAATGAAGAATTCTTTATTAAAATTTTGTAGTTGGTATACCGTTGTTATTAGTTCGTGTAATTTGGATAACATCTTGTCGTGGAGCTTTACTATCGATTATGTTTATGGTTATTTTGCCGGAATAAAAATCGATGTGTTTGATTTTTAGTAATCTTAACTCTGTGCCGGGGCGAATCGCACAGTAGTACTGCATCATGCAAGCTAAGTATAGCTGTGGATCGTCTTTTTGTATACAAACGAGTAGTTTTTTTAAATCATCTGGAGTGATGGGTTTTGGAGCTGCGTCTACTTTTTTCTTTACGTCGGGAATATCGTAAACGGGATTTAATTTAATGTATTTCTTTTTGATTAAGAAGTCGAAGAAAGCTTTTATTTTTATTTTGTAGGTTGTTACTGTTACTTTATCGAGATTTCGGATTTTGATAATGTAATCGAAAAAGTTCAATATAATTTCGTTATCAATCTCCGTTATATCGTATCCACCGAAACCGTTTTTTTCTAACCATAAAGTGAAAATTCGCATTTTGCTTTGATACGAAGAATATGTTTTTTCTTTTAATGCACTTTGTTTATATAGGAGAAATTCAGAGGACAATTTTCGAGCACAATTATTGCTCTTTTTTTAGATAACCAAAGCTCTCGGCTTCATTTTTGTATTGGATCTGATCCTCGTAAAGCACATCAGGATCATTCCATGGCGTCCAGCCATTTGACAACAATTTAGTGTATTTCGCAATTAATTTTTGCGCATGCTCACGCTTTTTAGCGTGGCTTTTTAATTGCTTAAATCCTTCATAAATTTTTTGCCGAACCATACGGCCGGTTTTGGGGTTGCGTACTGAGAAATACACGTACCACACCCGGCCTTCACTTAATTTCGGTATTGTTGCAACAATTTCTCGTTTCATTTTTTTCTGTTTTAAATTCCCCAATCCAAAATCAGAAAGAATGAAAAGTGTCTATATTGTCTGCAACCTGTCTATTGCATGTGTTGGCAATATACTATATATCAATAATTTATCGCCAAACTTGTAATCATTAAGCTCCAATGTCTATTTTGTGGCTATTGTAACCTGTTGATTAAGTGCAACATAAAAAGAACTTTGTGGAGCAGCAGGGAATCGAACCCTGGTCCAAACACGGAATCAATATGTTTTCTACATGCTTAGCTTTTTATTGGTTTTCGAATACAGCCCGGAAAAGAGCACCCAAACTGTACCTTAGCTTCTGAATTTCACCTGCGCCTCGAAGCATGACGCCGGCTAACCCTGTATTGCCTGCACCCCGGATGCCGGTTGGAACAAGGTGGATCCTCCGGCGGGATGTCTTGTCTCCACTATCCTTGAGCGGAGATTAAGCCTGAATCTACTGTGATTCGATTAGGCAGCAAGAGCGTAATTATTTTCGCCAATTAAAATTTTGCGTCCGGGATTAACGGGCCGGCTTCACTACGCCCGACATGCTTACATACCTATTCATCATGCTGTCAAATCCAGGTCTGCCCCATAGTTATGCGACAGCAAAGATAATGAAATATGCGGTATATTGAAGGGATCGGAAAAAAAATTATTCGGAACAATGTTCGATAAGGATCTTTGTTCCTATGGCGATCAGGATGATTCCCCCGAGCAGTTCCACGTTGATTCCTTTTATTTTTCCGAAGCGGTAACCGAAGCAAACCCCGGCGAGGGATAGAATGAATGTTGTAAAGCCGATAATAAATGAGGGGAGATATATACTGACCTTAAGAAAAGCCATGCTTATTCCGACGGCAAGAGCGTCGATACTGGTTGCTACTCCTAAGGTTAATAAGGTTTTGTTCGACAACGAGGCGAAAGAACTCTTCTCTTTCTGAAAAGACTCGTAAATCATTTTGCCTCCCAAGAAAGATAATAGAATGAAAGCAATCCAATGATCGTATGCTGTGATGTATGAACTGAAACTGACTCCCAGAGCCCACCCCGCAAGGGTCATCCCTCCTTGAAAAATCCCCATGGTTAAAGCTAACTTCATGGCTTGTTTCAACCAAAACGGTTTCATAAAAATCCCCCCGCTGATACTTACGGCAAGGCTGTCCATCGCCAGACCAACGGCAATCATAAACATGGTGATGATTCCCATACACAGATATTTTGTACAAAAATATAAAATAGATGGAGATTGTCGGCACAAAAGAGGTAAATCTTCCGTATTTTTGTAGGAGAACTTAAAGAGTTTAAAATTAAAACAAAAGGAAATGAACTTGCAGACGAAGGTGAATATCACCCCTCCCGATTTTTTGATCGATTACCGTTCTAAACTGATGTTGCTGGGTTCTTGTTTTGCCGAAAACATGGGTAATAAGTTTACTTATTATAAATTCGATGTGGATGTGAATCCTTGCGGCATCGTGTATAATCCCCGTTCGGTAGCCAATGTGCTTCGCCTGATGTTAGACAACAAAAAGTTTCAGGAGTCGGATTTATTACGTGAGAATGGGAAATGGGTAAGCCTCTATCATCATGGTTGTTTTTCGGATAGAGAACTTATGACGGTTTTGAACCGGATAAACGGAAGATTGGAAGAGGCCCGGGAGAATTTGAAAAGGACGGATTTATTAGTCGTAACATGGGGTACGGCCTGGGTTTATAAATACATGAAGACGGGGATGGTGGTGGCGAATTGTCATAAGATTCCCGCTAAGGAGTTCGAGCGTTATCGGTTGAGTGTCGGGGAGATTGCAGACGAATATATTTCGTTGATCCGTCGCTTGCGGGAGGTGAATCCCGATTTGCGGGTTATGTTTACCGTTAGTCCGATCCGTCACTGGAAAGATGGAGCCGATGGCAATCAGTTGAGTAAATCGACATTGTTACTGGCTATTGAGCAAATACGGGAGGCCGTGGAGCTGGTTTATTATTTCCCCGCTTACGAGATTGTGTTGGATGAGTTGCGGGATTATCGTTTTTACGCCGAAGATATGCTTCATTTAACCTCGTTTACGGTCGATTATATTTGGGAGCGTTTGTTGTTCAGTTATATCAGTCCGGATGTGTTGGGCGTGATGAATACGATCGGACGAATAAACAAGGGAATAACTCATCGTCCGTTCGATGCGACTTCCGATGATTATCGAAATTTAGTACGAAAACTACTGGCTGCCATTCGAGAGGTTACCCGGATTCATCCAACCGTAAATTTCGCGAAAGAGATAAAGCAGCTTGAAGCTTATCTTACCGTTTGAACGGCAACAAAGAGTCCGGACCGGAAGTCGTATCCTGTTCCTGTACCCGGTTTAATTCTTTTAAATAGATATCTGTTTTTACAGGATAACTGTTGGGATATTTCTTACGGATGCGTTTTAAAGCGGGGATTGCTTCGAGGCGGGAATGAAAATTTCCGACCCTGATTTTGAAATCGGGATCAAAGTATTGTAAATAAGCCGGAATATCGGGAAAAAGCTTTTCAAAATCTTCCGTGTATTTTTTTAAACTATCGACGTTTGAATTAAAAGAACTTGCGGATAGTATCTGGATTCGATAGCCTTTGAACGAGTATCCTTTTTTATTATTGGCTATATTTAATCTGACCAATTTTTCGATTCTGTGATCTCCGGAGATGTGAATATTTACTCCACCCAATCGATTGGGTTCCAGTAATTCGCGTATGAAATCAAATTCTTTCTCAACGGGAGGAATCGAGTCGTTTTGCCCCCGACCGTAACTCGCTATCAATAATAATACCGTGACTAAAAGTGTTCTCATATTTTATAAGATGTATTTGATCGTTCGCGTTATAACAATAGGCTACCATGGTCTTTCATGGAATGAACAAAGATAGCATAAATTGTATTGAAATGATAGAAAAATAGATAAATAACATTATTTTTGTCGGATGGGGATATAATTAAAAGTTCACGTGTAAAAATCATATAGAATGACTCAAGTATCGAATAGCCAAATTGTTGACATATTAAGAAAAGAAGCTAAAGCAGCCTTGGGATGTACGGAACCCGTGGCTTGTGCTCTTGCCTGTGCTAAATGCAAAGAGGTTTTAGGGAGTACTCCGGAATATTTGGAGGTGCGGGTGAGCGGGAATATATACAAAAACGGAATGGGCGTGGGGATTCCGGGAACGGGGATGGTAGGCCTTCCTATTGCTGCTGCTTTAGGTGCCGTTTGCGGCAAGAGCGAGTATGGTTTGGAAGTACTGAAAGAGGTGAACGAAGGGGATAATTTATTATTTGCAAAGGAGCTGGTATCGAAAGTCGTCGTTTCCATGAAAGAGGATGCACCCGATAAGTTATACGCGGAAGTGGATGCCCGGAGAGGAGATGATACGGCAAAAGTGATAATCATGAATGACCACACGAATATCGTGTATGTGGAGAAAAACGGGGAGGTTATTTTTAAAAAAGAGTATCGGGTGGATGTCTCTAAATTATCGGAAGATAATTGTCCCGTGTTGAGTGTCAGAAGAATATGGGATTTTATTCATGAGGTGGAGTTGAAAGATATCGAATTCGTATTGGAGGGAGCCGAGATGAATAAGGAGATTGCTTCGGAAGGATTGAGAAAGGAGTATGGGTTGCAAATCGGTAAAACTTTGCAGGAAAATATCGATAAAGGAGTATTGGAAAATGATTTGTTGAACAATGCTTTGATTCAGGCTACGGCTGCTTCTGATGCTCGTATGGACGGGTGCCCGAAGCCTGTAATGACCAATTCCGGTAGCGGTAACCAAGGCATTACGGTGTATATGCCTGTTATTGTTGCGGCAGAAAAATTCGGTTCTTCGAGAGAGCAGTTGGTGCGGGCTTTGGCGATGAGTAATTTGATTGCGGCTCATATTCACTCCTATATGGGGCACCTTTCGGCTCTTTGCGGTATTCTGATTGCCGGGACCGGGGCTGCATCTGCCATAACTTACCTGATGGGCGGGAGTTACGAGCAAGTCGTAAATGCTATAAAAACGATGTGTTCCAATTTGACGGGAATGATGTGCGACGGAGCAAAACAGGGATGTGCTTTAAAGGTATACTCCGGGGTCTCCGCTGCCGTGCAGGCGGCTTTATTAGCCATGCGGGGAATTCAAACCCATGATGACGGGATCATAGAGGACGATATTGAAAAGACGATCCGAAATGTCGGTTTGATCGGAACGGCCGGAATGGAAGAGACGGATAAGACAATATTGAATATTATGTGTCGTAAGGGAAGTAAATAGTCTCCCTTTTTCCTATCTTCGTGTAGAAGAATTTGTCTTGCAAGCAAAGAGAAATGGTTTCCTATGTAAATATACATACGCATTGCGGAGGGTGCGGGGTCAATATATTGGACGTCGGGGAACTTTATGCCGGTTTGAAGATCGAATTGAAGAAGAGGCGTTCGGGAGGGGAGCGGTTTTTCTATTCCGTAGGCTGGCATCCGATGAAAAAACTCACGAGAAAGAGGGAAGAAATTTTGAAGGAGTTGGGGCAAATGATCGCCTTAAAAGAGGTTGTCGCCGTGGGAGAATGTGGTTTGGACCGGAGATCCGCCGTGTTATTTTCAGAACAGATCCCCTTGTTGATAGGACAGGTCGAGTTAGCGGAACGGGCACGAAAACCTTTGATCATTCATTGCGTTAAGGCCTATCCCGATTTGATCAGGGTTCGTAAAGGCATGAAAACGACGGTTCCTTGGATTATTCATGGTTTTAATAATAATGAACAGATTCTTAATCAGTTATTAGAACACGGTTTTTATATTTCGGTAGGGCCTCAGTTGTTGAATCCTCGTTCGAACGCGTTTCGTTTGTTAAGAAAGATTCCGTTGTACGCTCTTTTTTTGGAGAGTGATGACCGGGACGTCCGGATCGAGGCGATATACGAATCTGCGGCTTCTGAATTGGGAATTGGAGAAGAGGAGTTGAAGCGGGTTATTTGGGATAATTATCAAAAAGTGATAGAGATAAGGTATGATGACGGAATGGTTAAGTAGGACGGAATTGTTAATCGGGAAAGAAGCATTGAAGAAATTGCAGGAAGCTCACGTGTTGGTCGCGGGGTTAGGGGGGGTAGGCGCTTATGCCGCGGAACAGTTGTGTCGTGCGGGAATAGGAGAGATGACGATTATTGACGGGGATTGCGTGGAGGAGACCAATAAAAATCGTCAACTGCCTGCTTTAGATAGTAACATGGGCAAGCCTAAGGCCGAAGTTATGGCCGCTCGCTTTCGGGATATAAATCCGGAAATACGATTGCATGTTATCAATGATTATATCCGGGACGACCGGATGATTGAAGTGTTGAAGCTGGCTTCTTATGATTATATTGTGGATGCGATCGACACGTTGGCCCCTAAAATTTTTTTGATATACCACAGTTTGCAGAACGGTTACTCTATCGTGAGCTCGATGGGGTCCGGGGGAAAGTTCGACCCTACGCAAATACGGATTGCGGATATTTCTAAATCCTATAATTGTAATCTGGCAAGAATGCTTAGGAAGAGATTACATAAATTAGGTGTGTATAAAGGGGTAAAAGTCGTTTTCTCTCCGGAAGAGGTCGATCCTGAAGCGGTGGTTCTAAGTGAGGGTGAAAATAAGAAATCCAATGTGGGAACGATCTCTTATATGCCGCCTGCATTCGGTTGTTTTTGTGCCTCTGTCGTGATTCGTGATTTGATAGGGAAATAAAAGAAAAGCGGCCAATGACCGCTTTTCTACGATTAGGCCCGAAGTTTCTGGGCACTTAATTTTTGTAATTTGCTTTCGGCATACTCTTTGGTGATGGTGACGGTCTCGCATTTTTGCGAGGGAATCTCGAACATCAGGTCTGTCATTATCGCTTCGCAAATGGAACGAAGTCCGCGTGCACCCAATTTGAATTCGATCGCTTTATCGACAATGTATTCGAATACCTCTTCATCGAAATTCAATTGTATATGATCCAAATCGAACAATTTCACGTATTGCCGGATAATGGCATTTTTCGGTTCCGTGAGAATATTCCTTAGGGCTTGTCTGTCTAATGGTTCTAAATAAGTCAATACCGGCAGGCGTCCGATGATTTCTGGAATGAGCCCGAAGGATTTTAAATCTTGGGGGGCAATGTATTGAAGCATGTTGTCCCGGTCGATGGTTTCGGTTTCTTTACTGGCGGTAAAGCCTACTACCTGGGTGTTCATTCTTTGGGCTATCTTCTTCTCGATGCCATCGAAAGCTCCCCCGCAGATAAACAGAATATTTTTCGTATTTACGGGTATCAGTTTTTGTTCCGGGTGTTTTCGTCCACCCTGAGGCGGTACGTTTACGATCGAACCTTCCAATAGTTTCAATAGGCCTTGCTGCACTCCTTCTCCGCTGACATCCCGGGTAATGGAAGGGTTGTCTCCTTTACGGGCGATCTTGTCTATTTCATCGATAAACACGATCCCTTTTTCGGCGGCTTCCACGTCGTAATCGGCGGCTTGAAGCAATCGCGTCAAGATGGATTCGATATCTTCTCCCACGTAGCCGGCCTCCGTTAAAACCGTGGCGTCCACGATGGTAAAAGGAACATGCAACATTTTGGCAATGGTACGTGCTAACAGGGTTTTTCCCGTTCCTGTTCTGCCGACCATAATGATATTCGATTTCTCTATTTCGACGTCATCCTGAGTCTCTTTTTGGGCCAAACGCTTGTAATGGTTATACACGGCTACGGCTAAATGTTTTTTAGCCTCGTCTTGCCCGATCACGTATTGATCCATGAATTCCTTGATCTCGATCGGTTTTTTTACTTCGATCTGATCCAGATTTAACGAAGAGGTATGGTTTTTTTGTTCTTCCTGTACGATATCGTACGCTTGTGTTGCACACATATCACAGATGAAACCGTCCACACCCGATATAAGAAGATCCACTTCATCTCTGGATCTTCCGCAGAAAGAGCACTTGTCTTGCATCATTTATTTTTCTCTGGTTAATACCACATCGATCATGCCGTAGTTTTTAGCTTCCTCGGCAGTCATCCAGTAATCTCGATCGGAATCCTTTTCCACTTTTTTGAACGGGTTTCCGGAATGATCGGCAATAATCGTGTATAGTTCTTTTTTCAATTTGGCAATTTCACGTGCTGTGATCTCGATGTCGGATGCTTGTCCTGAGGCTCCACCCATAGGTTGGTGAATCATTACCCGGGAGTGTTGCAAGGCGGAACGTTTCCCTTTGGTTCCGGCTGTCAGGAGCACGGCTCCCATGGAAGCTGCCATTCCGGTACAGATAGTTGCCACGTCACATTTTATATATTGCATGGTGTCGTATATCCCCAAACCGGCATACACGGAACCTCCGGGCGTGTTGAAATAAATCTGGATGTCTTTTCCGGGGTCCGTGGATTCCAGAAAAAGAAGTTGAGCCATAATGATATTGGCCACATCATCGTCGATAGGTGTACCTAAAAAAATAATCCGGTCCATCATCAAACGGGAAAATACGTCCATCGTGGCGATGTTCAATTGACGCTCTTCGATGATGGTCGGAGATATATAGCTTGCCGTGGCAGATTCGAATCGGTGCAGGTTTAAGCTGCTAATGCCTTTATGTTTCGTGGCATATTTTTGAAATTCATTTTTTGGAAACATATTATTTTAATTTAATCCGCCGCTAAGTTACGAAAAAACGAAGCGAAAGACAAGTATGTAACAAAGATTAACCGGGTGGTGGCTATCCGGGGCTGATCGGGTAAAGGTGCGGGAATCCGTACGTGTAGAGGTCGTCTATAAAGAGCTTTCGATTGGAAATTAGGTAAAGGTTTTTATAGTGATAAAAAATTCTTATTTTTGAATACAATAAAATCATATTTGTTTTCTGTTCGGGAACGAAGGAAATCTAAATTAGATTGTAATAACGAGAAATAATATAAATAGTTGATTATTAGTGTGAATTATTGTTTGCACCAATAAAAACTTTGGGGGAATTTTAAGATAATAAGCAGCAAAATATAAAATATGGATTTGTTTGAAAGGATAAAAGCGGGCGATAGAGTGGCGTTTAAGACTCTTTTTGATCTATATTATAAGGATTTGTTGCGGGTAGCTGTTTATTACGTACGTGACTTCGAGGTGGCTAAGGACATCGTTCAGGAACTTTATACGAAATTGTGGGAAAACCGGGATGCTTTGCAGAGGGTGGAAAATGAACGGGGGTATTTAAGAAATAGTACGCGGAATCGTTGTCTGAATTACCGGGAACACAGTTTGGTCGTGGATAAATACCAACGATCGTACGTGGAGGAAGAGTGTGAAGAAGAGCCGGAGGAGTTGATTCAAAACGTAAAACGTTTACTGGAACGTTTGCCGGAAAAGAGACGTAAAATTTTGGAATTAAGTATTGTCGAGTCCAAATCTTACGCGGAGATCGCACAAGAACAGGGTGTTATGATAAATACGGTCAAAGATCATATTCGTAAAGCCTATGCTTTTATAAGGGAAAATACTTCAAAAGAAAAATTGAAATCCATATTGTTTTTTTTATTTCGAAAAAAATAAAAATTAACATTTCCGAGCCCCACCATTTGGAGAGATTCCTGTCATTTATATAAAATTGTTTTAAACAAATGTATAAAAAATGACGACCGAAAAGGGAGTAGAAGGGATCATTTATGATAAGTTGTGTGGCGAATCGCTTTCCGCTGAAGAGGAGGGTTTGTTTATGGAGTGGTATGCTTTGCCCGAACATCGGAAACAATATCACGAATTGGAGCGAATAAAATTCGCTGTATATATCGCGGGGTGTGAACGCAAAATCGTTTTGGCAAGAGAGTGGCAAAAAATTCATCAGAAAATAGATGAAAAGAGAATCGTCCCGGTATGGATACGCTATGCCGCCGTGTTTATTCTTCTTTTCGGGGTGGGGATTCTATGGTGGAATCCAATGGAGAAAAACGAGTTCGTTTCGGATAATCCGGTAGTCGTGCCCGGTAAAAAGCAAGCCGTTCTGACGTTATCCAACGGTAAAAAAATAGTGCTTGGCGATTCGTTGGTAAAACCTGTCACGGAAGAGAAAGGAGTGGTCATTCGAGGACTTTCCGGAAATATGTTGGCCTATGATATCGTGGGGGAGGAGGCAAAACGGACCTATAACCGGATTGCGGTACCCCGGGGAGGCGAATACGTTCTGACTCTATCCGACGGTTCCGTCGTGTGGTTGAATTCTGAGAGTTCGCTCTATTATCCGATTGTTTTTACCGGAGACACCCGTGAGGTTACCTTGACGGGAGAGGGTTTTTTTGATGTGAAAAAAGCGGATGGAAAGCCTTTTATCGTGAATTCGGAAAAAATGAATGTTCGCGTGTTGGGGACTCAATTCAATGTAAGAGTATATCCTGGCGAGAGCCAACATACCACTTTGGTAAAGGGGGCTGTTGAGGTAAAGGATGGAAAACGAGCGGTACAACTGATCCCCGGACAACAAGTCTCTTTGGAAAAAGATTCTATGGTCGTTCGGGAAGTAGATCCTATGGATTACATTGCCTGGCGGTACGGGGAATTTAACTTCAGGCAATGTCGGTTGGTGGAGTTGTTCGAAGAGTTGGCCAGATGGTACGATCTGAATCTGTTCTTTGTTAACCCGGAAGTGAAGGAGTATGTTTTCACGGCTTCTTTTAAACGAAGCACTCCGGTGGATGAAGTTATATCTATTTTAGAAAAAACGAAAAACATTAAAGTCGAATTAAAAGGGAAAACGTTAAAAGTCACAAAAAATTGTCGGAATTAAAAATTCGGGAGATGTTGGCGTATCTCCCGATCGGTAAAATTCCTTGTCAGAGGAATTTTAAAGTCTAATCATTAACAACAAAACTATGAAAAATCTAAGAGAAAAACTCATTTGGATTATGATTAAATTTAAATTGTTTTGCCTCGTCATGGCTTTGGGCATTTCGGGACTGAATGCGAAAGTCTGGTCACAGCAGGAAAAATTGAGTTTAACGATGAATGGGGATCTTGTTCAGTTATTTGAAAAGATTCAGAAACAGACCGGTTTCAGATTTGTTTTTAACCATGCTGATGTGAAAGGATACCAATTGAAGGGTGAGGTCAAGGAAAAAACTGTTTCTGAAATTCTGGATTGGGCATTAGCGAATAAGCCGTTGAAATACGAGATCGTTAATGAGCATGTAATTATTTATTATGAGTCGGCTAAACCGGCACAGGATTCAGTAAAGATGGTAAATATAAAAGGGACGGTGCGTGATGAAGGCGGTTTGCTTTTGCCTGGGGTTTCGGTTATGATAAAGGGTACGTTGGTCGGTGTCGCCACGGGTAATGACGGAAAGTTTACCTTGAATGTTCCGGTGAGAGATACGGTAATACTTGTTTTCTCGTTCGTGGGGATGAAGACTTTGGAAGTAAAATTCGATCCGAACAAAACGGAGTATAACGTGGTAATGAAGGACGAACAGGTGGCTTTGGATGATGTAGTGATCACCGGATTTCGACAAACAACGAGACAAAAAGCGACGGGCTCCGTGGCTGTCCTAACGAAAGAGAATTTTGCCAATAAAGCTCAACCGACAGTAGATAATTTGCTTCAGGGGCAGATTGCGGGCGTGAGCGTACAGGCCATATCCGGACGTCCGGGCGAGTCGGCTAAGATACGGATCAGAGGAACCAGTACATTTAGCGGGGATGCCGATCCGTTATGGGTTATAGACGGGGTTCCGTTGCAACAAACTTTTCCTAATATTTCGACAACTCAAATTAAATCCGGCGATTTCAGTACGCTTTTTTTGAACGGAATCGGGGGAGTAAACCCGAATGATATAGAGAATGTGACGGTATTGAAAGATGCCGCAGCTGCAGCTATTTACGGTTCCCGTGCGGCCGGGGGTGTTATCGTTGTGACGACCAAGAAGGGGAAAGCCGGAAAGATGCGGGTCAATTATGCGGGTAATGTTACCATTGTAGGAAAACCGCAACGGGATGGAAATCTGATGAATTCGTCCGAAAAATTGGCATGGGAACAGGAGTTGTGGGATGAATTCTCCGCGGAAAAGTACAATGAGGGCCTTCGTTATCCGGTTGTGGGTATTGTCGGTATGTTACGTTCCGGCCGGTTGGGAAAGGACGGTAAGTTCAAAGGTGATAATGGTTACGAACCGATGAGTGCGGAAGAGCAGGACGCTTACCTTCGGGAGTTGAGCGGGCACACGACGAACTGGTTTGACGAATTGTTCCGTACTACGGTTTCGACCAGCCACCATCTGTCTCTTTCGGGAGGTGCTGAGCGTTCTACTTATTATATTGCATTAGGGTATTCGAAAGATAATGGGGTGTTGAAAAAAACGGATTATGACCGATATAGTTTCAATGCCAAAATTAATTTAATGCCGATAGATCAATTGAAATTAGATTTTGGTTTTGATTTGGCCCAGCAGAAATCCGGAGGTTCTTCTTTGAACGTAGATCCTTTCAAATATGCTTATTTTGCCAATCCCTACGAACGTCCCTATAACGAAGACGGAAGTTACCGGGCGGACGTGACTTATTATTCGTTACCCAAGATGAATGATGCATCGAGTACGACGTTATTGCCGCCCAACGGATTTAATATAATGCGGGAGATCGATGAGACTTCCAGTAAGGTAAATAATTTCTCGACCACCTTGCGAATGGGAGTAGAGTATCGCTTTATCGAAAAATTGAAATTTGCAGGATTGGTTTCCTATACTTTTACCAATAATAAAACGGATAATATCAATGGAATCAATACCTATGCGGCTTACGCCGATCGGTTTAGTTTCGATCGTAAAAATCCAGACAGGGTATACGGTTCGATTACACAGACTTCCGGGAACAACAGCAGTTATTTCCTAAGGGGACATTTCATGTATGACGACCTGTACGGTGAGAATCATCGTTTGTCCGTATTGGCCGGAGCCGAGATACGGGGAACAAAGGCTAAAAGCATGTATGCCAAACGGTATGGTTACGATCCGGTAACGGGAAATTCCTCCATTCCCATCCCCTCTAAACCTGCGAGTGGAGATAATATCAGTTATTCCGATTTGGAATCTTTCGCGGCAATCGTGGACCAGCTTTCAGGAGAAAACGTGATCGAGAATCGTTTTGCTTCTTTCTATGCTTCATTGGATTACTATCTGATGGAACGTTATATCTTTAGTTTCTCGTTCAGAACGGACGGATCAAACCATTTCGGTAGCGACGAGCAATTTAATCCGACGTGGTCATTGGGAGCCGTATGGCATTTGGGAGACGAGAACTTCATGGCTCCTTTGAAGCCGGTATTGAACCGGGTGGCTTTACGAGCAGCTTTCGGTTACACGGGTAACGTGAATACCTCTTATAGTCCGGAATTAATCATGAACTACGATAAGGTAAATCGTAAATTCGGTAACGGTTTAAGGATGGCTACCGTGTATAATGCTCCTAATCCGAATTTAAGATGGGAGAAAACAAAGGATATGAAGTTAGCGTTGGATTTCGGTTTATGGAATGACCGGATTTCAGGTTTGGTGGAGTGGTATTATCGATTGAGTTCCGATGTGGCGACCGACGTGAAGGTATTGACGACAACCGGATTCAATCATCAGGGGTATAATACCTCCGAGATAGAGAATAAAGGGATCGAGGGAACGCTGAACGTGAAGGTATTGGATGGAAAAGATTTTAAATTGAAAGTTTCGGCAAATGTGGCCTGGAATCAGAATAAATTGAAAAAATATAATCCACCTGCCTCTACCTATTACTCCTACGAGGGATTCCCCCTGAGCGGTATATTCGGCGGAAGGGTAACGGGTATCGATCCTCAAAACGGGATGTATTTGTTCGAATTGCGTCCGGATGCAGAAATCAATCAGGCCACGGATTTGCATAAAGGCGATAACTACCGTTTTTATTTGGGAACGAATATCGCTCCCGTTACCGGAGGTTTCAATGTGAATTTTTCCTATAAAAATGTCAGTTTGAATGTAGGTGGCTCTTATTCGTCCGGGGCGAAAGTGATAAATAATCTTGCTTCTCCGGCCAGTTATAGCCGGGTGGGCTCTTCTTCCGGAGATTATGAACCCGTTCAGTCGGATTATAATGATCTGTATACCAATCATCTGAATGTTCAGAGAGACCGGACGAACCGGTGGACCCCGAATCGTACGACGGGAGTGAAATACGGACGCATTATCGATAGTTTCGGCGACCGTTTGTATTTGGATTACTATAATCCGACGGAGACGGTGATTACGCGGGGAATTATGCTGGAGAATATCTCTTATCTGCGTATCCAGAACATCTCGATCGCTTATAATTTGGGAACGGAGGTATTGAATAAATTGAAATTGTCTTCTATGGGCTTCATGTTGACGATGAATAATTTCTTTACCATTACGAATTATTCGGGACTTGATCCGGAAACACCGGGAGCTACCTATCCGAAGACCCGTTCCGTGACTTTAGGTATAACTGTTGGATTCTAAAAATGACAGGATATGAAAAATTTGAAATTATATATATTATTGGTATTTAGCTTTTGCTGTTCTTGTAAAGATTATTTGGATGTCAAAGAGCAGGGTGTTGCTATTCCCAAAAGCGCCGAAGAGTTCTCGGCTATTCTCCATGCCCGACTGAACGATATGGATTACGGGAGTGAGGAGGTCGTTTTGGGAAATGCGAGGACCATTCTGAATTATGAATGTTACGGTGATAACCAGAATACGAATTTGTCGACGGCGGGAATCTCGTTGCCTATATACGTGGGTTCGAAAATCAATGATTTCCAGTCTGATTACGAGGAGTTATATGCCGTGATCCGGGATTGTAACCTGATTTTGGATAACATGGAACAGCGGGACTCCGAGTTAGGAAAAAATGTGTTGGGAACAGCTTATGCTTTGAGAGCCGTTTGCTATTATAACTTGATGCGGAATTTTTGCGAACCTTATGATCCGGAAAGGGCTGAAGATAGGTTGGGCTTACCGATAGTCAGTACTTTCGATATGGAAGCAAAGCCTGTTCGCTCCGATTTGAAAACTACGGCAAAATTTATTGAAGAAGATTTGAAAAAAGCCATTACTTATAATGTGCAGGAAGGGATGTACCGTTTTACGGCGGATGTGGCAAAGGCTTATTTAGCCCGGCTTTATTTCTGGTGTCAGGATTGGGGTAATGCTATTCCGGTAGCAAAAGAGATTTTAGAAAAATATCCCTTGTTGTCGGGGCAGGACTATACGGATATGATTCAGAGTCAGAACACTCAAAAAGGAAATATTTTGTTAAGATCTTACGTGATTTCCGGGGATTTTTATTCAGATTCGGATTACGCGGATGCGAAGAGAGATGCTAAATACCGCCCCGCGAGAAAAGAGTTTGTGGATCTGTTTGTCGAGAAAGGAAGAGACGTGCGTTACGCTATCTCTTTCGATGAGAAAAGGTTGAATATGAAAAATATTTTTTCCGGAGTACGTAGTGCGGAGATGTGTTTGATTTTGGCCGAGTCTTACGCTCATCAAAGTAATGGGACATCGGAAGCCTTGTCGTATTTAAACCAGTTGCGGGAGAAACGGATTAGCGATTACGTCCCCTATACCCTTGAAACTTTGCCGGAGGTAAACCCGAATGCCCGGATTAAGGTGGATGCGACCGGAGCCTCTTTGACCAAATTGATGTCGGCTATTTTCGATGAACGTCGGAAAGAGTTGTATATGGAAGGAGACCGTTGGTTTGAGTTGAAACGAAACGGACGCCCGGAATTCTGGGTTGCAAGAAACGGATTGAAGTACGAGACGAGTACTTATCTGTACACGGCTCCCTTGCCTAAAAATGATATCGCCCTGTTGCCGGGATTGATTCAAAATGAAGGATATGAATAATAGTGTCAAACGAAACAAAACAGGTAGAATTATGAAAAAGCTAATATATATTTTGGTTATGGGCGGGATGTTCTCTTTTATCGGTTGCGGCGATGTCGGAGATTATCCTAAAAAGTCCGATGATTATAAAAATGTGGATCCTTATGTGTTGCCTAAAGCAAAGGTGTTGACTCAGGAGGAGCGGGATGCGGTTCAGGCGGAACGGGATGAGTATACAACGGCTACGGAAGTGGAGTAGTTCGAATGATCTTCTAATAATTAAAATGAAAGCATATGAAAAATATATTGTTTCTATTCGCTCTGTTCACTTTCGGTTGTTTGGCAACAGGGTGTAACGATGATGATGATAAAGATTCGACCCTATCTTTTGACCGGGCCGTGTATATTTTGCAAGCGGAAGCTCCGTTAGAGATTACCCTTTTAGCATCTGTTCCGGCGAGCGAGGCTTTTTCGGTCCCTTTTGATATTACGGGAACAGCTGTTTTGGATGAAGATTATACGATTTCGGCCCGTCAATTCGAATTTAAACCGGGGGAGTCGAGCGCAAAAATAGTGATTACGCCTAAAGACAATCTTAACGAGGGGCGTGAGATCAAGTTGGCCTTGAAACCGGTATCCGGATACCGATTGTGGAATAATAAGATCGCCATGATTCCGATAGAATTGAAAGAACGATTCAGTTGTTCTTTTATGAAGGCAAAAACCGAATTGACGCAAAAATTGGATGTGGAAATACAGATTAGCGGAGAATTGAACAGTAGTAGCGTGCCTTCCGTGGATTTGCATTTACCGTTTATTTTTACCGAAGCGACAACCGCCGAATTAGGAAAACATTTTTCTATTGAAGGAGATGTGAATGAATTTGTTATTCCGGCGGGCCAGAAAAAAGCTAAAATCAGCATTGACTTTTTAGCATTGGAAGCCGGAAAAGACATAATCGAACTGGAGTTAGATCCGGATGCCCGCTTTTTTGTCGGAGACTACAATAGGCTGACGATTAAAATCGTAGGTCCTTCTTTTTATGAGCGGATGTTAGGAAAATGGGCATTCAAAGAATTTGCCAGCTACGAGTTTATCGTCGGGTGGTGCGAGTATCCTAACGATTTGGATAATATGCCGTTGGATAACCGTTCGGATGATATTTTGGAATTTGTATCTGGAGAAAAAGACGAGTTGAAAGTACATATGACCGGAGATCTGCGGAAGTATTTCCGGGATAGCGAGGTGACGTTCCTCGGGGAGATAGAGGATGAGGTGAGTGATTTGGAAGATATTATATTACTGCCTTATATGGAGTTGAGTAATGTAAACGTTACCTTCTCCGACAACCAGATGGATATACGTCCTGCCAGAGTCGGATTCCGAGTGCTCGATAACGGTAAAACGCTTGAAGTGCATATCGTGGATTTCGAACCTGTTGATTTCTTGCAGGATACTTATGCCGACTGGGGAGACGAGATTGCTTATTTCTACCGAATGAGGTATCTTTTCACGAAGGTGGAAGAGTAGAAAGAGTTTTTTACGAGGGATATAACCTTTCGTGGGTGTTTTAAGGAAAGATCGTGATATTTTTATATATCACGATTTTTTTACGATAATAATCTCCTGTATACAAGCGATTTTTCTTGACTTGGAGTATTTATGAATATACTGAAATTAGGAAAATATATCTTTTGGATTATGATGTTTCAAATACAGAAGATCGGTGATGCGATGTACGAATAAGTGGTTTTAACAGTGTAAAAAAGAAGCAGGTTACGGTTTATCGGACTTGCTTTCTTTTATTTGTAACATGCCGGTGTTGTGGTTTATGGTGTTCTGCGAATTTTAATTAATTGAATATCTGCTTAATAATGATAACAAAAACATAAAATAAAAGTTTGTTGTAAGTGGTGTATTGCTTGTCAGGCTTTTTTTATAGGCAGAACTAAATTTGAGGTCAGTATGTTAATTCGTGATGAAATTAAGATTTATTATTTTTTGTTGCTCTCTTTTAATTACTTTTATTGTAAATAGAAGGTGATTTAATATTCGTAGCGTGAGTGTGTGTCGTTATGCAAGATTCTGATAATGATATATGTCTATTACTGAAAAACCGGGATGTAAAGGGAATGGAACTTCTTTTCAAGGAATATTACAGGCCTTTGGTTTTATGGGCTGACACCTTTCTGAATAACATGAGTCAGGCAGAAGATTTAATACAGGATTTCTTCATTAATATTGTGGGAACGAAAAGTGGAGAGTAAGTTGTATCCTCGTACTTTGAAATCTTATCTTTTTACGGCAGTAAAAAATCTATCGTTAAATGTGTTAGAAAAGATCGATCCTCTAAAGGGGGGTTATGATGTTGCTAAAATAGATGTTCCGAGTCTGGAATATAAGACCTGAATGAAAAGATGCTTTGTAAGATCGAACAGGAGATTGAGAATTTGCCTCCGCAAAGTCGAAATGTGGTTAAATGTATTTATTTAAAAGGGATGCGTTATAAGGAGACGGCAGAAGAATTGAATATATCTGTTGCTACGGTTAAGACATTGCTGGTTAATTCATTAAAAAGAATGAGAGAGAATACATCGGAAATCGATCTTGAGGTATTGTTACTTTTTATTCAAAAATCTTTGGATAGGTGCGATCGTTTTGATCTTTTCTTGCCTGTTTTCTCGGGAGTTCTGTCGATGATTAAAAATAAACAGTTTGTTTGTTCGGATTAAAATTTAAAATAAAAATATATCTTTGTTTGCAGTAGTATAGTGATTTTAGTATCGATGGTTGAACTTGCCCGTGTATATTTAGGAAACTCTCAAAATTTTAAGACGCAGTATGAGATTCATTTTACCGCGTTAAAGTTTTTCGCTATGCGCTACGTGGGAGACGAGGAGGTGGCCTGTGATTTGATTCAGGATATGTTTGTGAAATTATGGGAGAGAAAAGAGAGTTTTGAAAACGATCAGGTATTGAAAACCTATTTGTACAGGGCGGTAAGGAATAATTGCCTGACCTATATACGCGACAAAAGACGTATGGAGAAACGATTGGAAGATCACCAGGAAGAAGATACGGAAGAGTCTTTTGTCACTAAAGTGATGGAAGCGGAGGTTTACGCTTTGATAAATGAAATATTTGAGGAGTTGCCCGACGCCTGTAAAAAAGTATATTCCCGTAGCCTGGAAGGTAAGAGTCACCAGGAAATTTCCGAAGAGTTACATATTGCAATTAATACAATCAAGCGTCATAAAAATAATGCAAATCACTATTTAAGAGAACGTTTGGAGAAAATATTGAGTCTCGTTTTAAGCCTTTCCTGATTTTTTTGTCAAAAAGATGATTTTTTTATGACACCTGGAATGTATTCTGGTGTCTATATAATACTGTTTATGAAATGGAGATTTATAAACGAAATAGAAACTTATGGGGTGAAAACAATGTCGTGCCGAATTTGAACGGATGTTATGGATATTATACATATAAAAAAGATAAGAAAAATAATCGTAAAACAGTTGATCGGGGAGATCAGCGAACCCGAGAAACGCTTGTTGGACGAGTGGTTGCTTCGGTCGGAGGAAAATAGAAAACTTTTTGAAAGGGTGACTTCCGGGGAGTTTGTCGGCCACGCGATTATGGATGATTATACGGTCGATAGGCGGAAGGTATGGCGGAAAATAGAACGTCAAACGGTTTGTCGGCGATGGAGTGGAAAATATCGTAATCCTATCCGGGTTGCTGCTGTCGTTTTGGTACTTATAGGTGTAGGCTTGTATTATATGGTGGCCGATAAAAAGGAATGTCCGGGTATCGTATTGGTAAAAGACAAAATAGTTTCGGGTAAATCCAAGGCTATACTCGAGTTGGCTAATGGAAATAAGATTGTTTTGGAGAACGATACGACCTTTCGATTCGGGGAGGAGGGGCTTGTTATGGTTAATCGGAGCGATACATTGGATATGGCGGAAGGGGGAGAGAATAAGACCTCCGGCGAATATCACACGATACGGATTCCCCGGGGAGGTGAATATGTAGCCCGACTTAGCGAGGGTACGGTCGTCTGTTTGAACGCGGAGTCGGAACTTCGGGTTCCGGTTGTTTTCGATACAAGTACAAGGGAAGTGTATTTCAATGGAGAGGGGTATTTCTCTGTGGCGAAAGATGCGGGTAGACCTTTTATCATTTATACGGATGGTTTGAGTATTAAAGTGTTGGGGACGGAATTTGTGCTTCGTTCTTATCGGAATGAGGAGGAGATTATCACCACCTTGGTAAAGGGAGCGGTAGAAGTGACCGACGGCCGGGATAGTTGCCGGTTGCTACCCAATCATCAGGCCCGGGTAAATAAGGACGGACAGATGTCGGTAAAAGAAGTTGACGCGTATCGCTATATGGCTTGGACGACAGGTCGTATGGTTTTTGAAAACGAACGCCTTGAAACGATTATGGATGAGTTGAGCCGTTGGTATGATGTGGACGTGTTTTATAGCAGTCAGGATTTAAAGAATTTGCGATTTACAATGGATGTAAAGAAATATAGCGATCTGGATAAGTTTACGGCTTTGATGGAAAAAACGGGTAAGGTTTCTTTCCGGATTAAAGATAGAACTGTGGTCGTGAGTAAACAATAAAAAGAAGAGGATAGTACCGCAAATACTATCCTCGATTAGCCGTAACGGGCTAAGTAAAAACTAAAAAACAAAGTTATGGAAAAAGATCAACAAATGAAAATCCTTTGAAACAAATGAAATTCTGTCTCTGCCGCAAACAGAGGTAATGGTGCTAATGCAAAAACTAAAAACAAATGTTATGAGAAAAACAAATGTCTGTTTCAGGCCGTTGGGCCTGAGGCTTCTCCCAATTTTACGAATTATGAAGATTATATGCTTATTCTTATTGTTGTTTGTCGGTCAATTGAATGCAGGTACGTTTGCTCAAAATAGGCGGTTGGATATTGATGTGAAGAATGCATCGCTTCGGGACGTGTTTGAGCAGATCAAACAAAAATCCGGTATTAGTTTTATGTTTAGTAATGACGATGTAAAACAGGTGGGGCGTAAGAGTATTCAAATGAAGAATGCGGATGTTGAGGCAATTTTGAATAAGTGTCTGGAGGGTACGGGACTGACTTATGAATTAATGGATAATGTGGCTATTATTCGTAAAATAAAATCTTTTGAAAAAGATAGCGTAAAAGATTTAATATTAAAAGGTGTCGTGAAGGATGAAACCGGTTCTCCTTTACCCGGGGTAACGATTAGAATAAAAGGTACAACAATCGGGGTAACCACGGATCAGAACGGAGTTTATAAATTATTGCTTCCCAAGGATACGGCAACGGTTGTTTTCACGTTTATAGGCATGCAGACCGTGGAACGAAAATACACGGGGCAAAAAGAGATCAATGTGGTATTGAAGGAGAGAGCCACAGAGGTGGATGAGGTGGTCGTGGTAACGGGATATGAAACTATTCAGAAAAAGAGATTGACGAGTGCCATCACGAGTATTAAGGCCGAAGATATCATTGTTTCGGGCTTGTCTTCCATAGATCAAATGCTGGAAGGACATATTCCGGATATGATGTTTATGGTGAATTCCGGAGAGGTCGGGGTTGTGCCTAAGATCAGGATCCGTGGGACCTCTACCTTGATCGGTAACCGCGAACCCTTGTGGGTGGTGGACGGTGTTGTGATGAAAGATCCTGTTCCGGTGAGTCCCGATGAACTGAACGATCCTGACTATGTAAATCGTATCGGTAACGCTATTGCCGGGCTGAATCCTCAGGATATTGAAAACATAAACGTGTTGAAGGATGCTTCGGCAACTGCTCTATATGGGGCCAAAGCCGCTAACGGGGTTATCCTGATCACGACCAAGAAAGGGCATAAGGGTAAAATGTTGGTGAGTTACAATATGACTACGACCATGAAACGCCGTCCCCGGTATTCCGACAATAAAATCAACGTGATGAATTCAAAAGAGCGGATGGATTTTTCGCGGGATTTGTTTAACTCTCGTTATAAATATAGTAACAATATGACGGAGGTCGGCTTTGAAGGATTAGCAAAACGGCTATATGACCGGGAGATCGGTTATAAACAATTCAAGGAGGGAGTAGACCAGTTAGAGACGGAGAATACGGATTGGTTCGATTTGTTGACGGAAGACTCCTTTTCACATCAGCATACCTTGAGTTTGACGGGAGGAACGAAGGATTTGCGTTACTACTCTTCCGTGGGATATGCCAGGGATAATGACGTGATAAAGGGTAACCGGAACGAACGTTACACCGTGGTGTTGAATATGGATGCCAATTTAACGAAGTACTTGGCGGCTTCCTTCAGTATAAAAGGAAATGTAGGGGAACGGAAGTATAATCAATCCTCGCTGGCTCCGATGGATTATGCTTATAACACGAGTAGGACGATACCTGCTTATGCAGGGGACGGCAGTTACTTCTTTTATGGTAAATACAACGGGGTGGTTCCGTATAAATTTAATATACTGAATGAATTGGAACATAGCGGTTATAAACAGAATAATTCGAATATAATGTTTGATGCCCGCTTGAACTTTACGTTTACGAACTACCTGAATGCCCAAGTGTTGTTTTCTTATTCCACGTCGAATACGGAGATCGAGGGGTATTATGACGAACAAACCAATTACGTGGCGAATTTACGTAAGTCGGAATATGGCGTCGAACCGGTTAAGGCAACATCGGAATTGCCGTTTGGAGGAGAGTTAAACAAGGATTATACTCGTAATAATGATTATACATTGCGATTGCAACTTAACTTTAATAAGTATTTCGGTAGTGAAGACCAGCATAATTTGAATGCGGTTCTCGGTTATGAGATGAATTCTTCAAAATACAACGGATACACGAGCACCACGAGAGGATATTATCCGGATCGGGGAAAACAATTTGCACAAGGAACCTCTTTGGAAGAGTATTCTGCTTATAGAAGTTGGCTGGAAAACAATGCTTATCCGGTGCTGACAGATAATATTACGAATCTGCTTGCCGGTTTCCTGACGGTATCTTATAGTTATTTTACCTATTTCACGTTAAATGCCAATGCCCGCATCGACGGATCAAATAAATTCGGGGATCAGAGTAATGACAAGTTGCTGCCTGTTTGGTCGGTCTCCGGGGTGTATAATATTTCGGAACATTGGCAAGGCGAGTCGGATATTGTCAATAATTTATCATTGAAATTGTCTTACGGTTACCAAGGAAATATGCTCGAGGGACAATCTCCCGTGATGACTATCAATAAGAAACCGACCGATCCTTATTACAATGAGTTGGTTTCTAAGGTGGTCAATTATCCCAATCCGAAGTTAAAATGGGAAAAAACAAGTTCGTTTAATGCCGGTTTGGAGTTTTCTTTGTTTCGGAATCGTTTGATGATGAGCGTGGATTATTACTATAAGCGTACGGTAGATGCTTTCTTGTCGAAACCGATATCTTCGGTGAACGGATTGAATCAATACGTGGTTAATTCCGGTAACGTGGAGAATCAGGGGTATAGTATCGCGGTAACTCTCTCTCCGGTCAAAACGTCGGATTTCAAATGGACGTTGTCCACCTATTTTTCCGATTCTTTCAATAAGTTGAAAACCAAACCCGGAGCGGAGCAATACGAACTTTCCAATTTCTTGAATGGTACGGCTTTAGTAAAAGGGAAATCCGTGGGAACATTCTATTCTTATAAATTCATCGGCTTGAATCCTATAGACGGGGGGCCCGTATTCGATGATATGCAGGAGCATAGTGAAGATTTGAAAAATTTGAGTAAATACGATACTTATACTCAGGTATTGACGGCTTCCGGTTCACGCGAACCGACCATGTCCGGCGGTATTACCAATACATTGAAATATAAAAACATGCGTTTGAGTTGTAATTTAGCTTATAGCTTGGGGGCTAAAGTTCGTTTGTTCAAATTATACAATAACACGACAACCTGGGATCCGGAAAAAAACGTAAACCGGGAGTTCAGTAAACGTTGGCGACAGCCCGGAGACGAGGCTCATACTAATATTCCGGCTACTATCAATACGACTTCAGCCGCGTATACTTATTATAATGATCATTGGTCGGCTAAAGACGGCTACGAGGGACAATTGATTGCCCGTAATTATTGGGACATGTATAATTATGGCAACCAACGGGTCGTGAGTGCCAATTATTTGAAATGTACGAACCTGAGTTTTACGTACGCTATTGCAGACCACTTGTTGCAAAAGTGGGGATTGAGTCGTCTCGAGGTTACGTTGGCTACGACTAATTTGTTTACGATTTGTTCTTCCGAATTAAAAGGGCAGACTCCGACACAAAGCGGTTTTGCTGAAATTCAGTTATCAGACCGTCCGACTTATTCTTTGGGTATTAATGTTTCATTTTAAAGCTTAAACGATGAAAGTACGATATATAATTGGGATATTGCTGTTAATCACAACTTCATGTTCTGATTTTTTGGAAGAGTATTCACAGGATACGGCGTATGTCCGGGGATACGAGGATTTGGATCAACTGCTCTTGGGTGATGGCTATATGGAGGTTGTCGCTTCCAGCCAGTTAGGAGACGAGAGAGTAAGTAGTTTTTATTATCCGTATATTCATTTCATGTCGGATGAGACTCAGGAGTGTATTTGGGCGACTTTAGACTACGGCAGGACCAGTCGCGAGGCTATTTTCGGGTATTATACCTGGCAACGGAGGGTCGGAATGAATGTGGAAGGAACGGCCCGAAATGCGGAGGACCGGGATTGGGATCGCCTCTACAAGCATATTAATATCGCAAATATGGTCATTAAGGCGATAGATAAAGAAGGGGCAGACTCCGATGCGGGGCGTCAGGCGATACAGCGTATAAAGGGAGAAGCCCATTTTCTGAGGGCTGCCTATTACTTCACCCTGGTGAATCTGTACGGGAAACCTTATTCTAAATCGACGGCATCCTCTGACCCGGGAGTTCCCTTGAAGTTGACGGATTACGTGGAGGATGTAAAATTTAATCAAAGAAATAGTGTTGAAAGTGTATATCGCCAAGTCATTGCCGATTTGGAAATAGCAGAAACCTGTTTGGAAGGGATTCCGACAAAAAGTATTTACAGGGCAGATATCTCCGCTACAAATTTGTTGCAAAGTCGGGTATACTTGTATATGCAAGATTATAAGAATGCTAGAATTTATGCTCAAAAAGTGATAGACCGGAAAAGTGACCTGGTGAATCTAAATACGTTTAATTCGACGGATAATTACTTCCTCTCTTCGAAATCGGTAGAAACCATATTTTCTATGGGATCGAATGTTATTCCGAATACGGTAACCGGTTATACCCGGGATTTTATTATCTCGGAAGAATTGTATAAGGAGTTTGAACCTTATAAAGAGAATGAAGACCTGAGACAAACGGTATTTTTGGAACGAAAAGGTGGTAATTATATCAGCAGAAAAGTAAAACCCGGAAGAACGGGCAGGATAGATGTTTCGGATAATTTCCTTTTCAGAACTTCAGAAGCTTATCTGAACCTTGCAGAAGCGGCAGCTTGCGGGGGAGACGAAGCGACCGCATTGACCGCATTAAATACGTTACGGGAGAAGCGGATGAAAAGAGAGGGATACGTGAAAATTGCGTTGAGTGGAAACGAACTGATTACCTTTATTCGAAATGAACGTTTTCGGGAGTTGTGTTTCGAAGGACATCGGTGGTTCGACCTGCGTCGTTACACGGTAAACGAGAAATTACCCTATACGAAAACCATTCGTCACACGTTTACCTATTTTGAAGAGGATTGGGACGGAACAGTTCCGATTAGAAGCACGGTATACGAGTTGAAGGAGAATGACTCCGCTTACACATTGCCTATTCCGACCGAAGTTGTCGAATTCGACGGAGTAAAGGACAATCCGCGGGAAGACCGGACGGTTGTTGAGGTAATCAATTATTGAATTTTAATTTTTAGATTATGGATTATATACATACAATATTGGGTATGCTCGTTTTAGGGTTGTTGTGTTTGTCTTGTGGATCGGAGGATCATCTGTTACCCAGCGGGCTGGATAAGAATTATTTTGAAGCACCTGGGGATGCAACCGATGCGGAATCGGTTTTGAGAAGGGAGTTTTTCACGAAGAACGGTTCATATTTGATTTTTAACGATACTCTTCATCGGGAATTAAAGGGGACGGATGAAGAAGGAAATCCGCTTTATACCTATGAACTTTTGGATATCGGTTACGGGATGACAAGTATCTCTTCCAATCGTTATGCCTATGACTACCTGAAAACGATAGATGAGAAAGAAATAGCAGTAACATTTCTTGAAAATCGGATTATGCCGGTTATCACGGAAGCTCTTCGCCCTTACTCCGTATTGGCAACCCAATTGGTAAAAGAATCGGTACAAAAGTATGGAGAGTGGACTACCAGTAATATCGATTTTTATTGGGGGATGAGGACTTTGGCAATTGCTTTGTCCGGAATTGAAAATATGACGGAAGAACAACAAGCTGTACTTGCCGATAGAATCGTGGAGGGTATTGTTCGCCAAAAAGTGAACGCTCTCGGTAATAATTATCTGACAGAATTTTATAAGCCCGGTGAGAATTATTATGAGGTTTCCAGAAGTAAATTCCCGAATATCTCGGACGTGAAAACAATCGGCTTCCTGAGTTCGCCGACATATACATTTCCTAAGAAGTCCGTGGATCTGGAGGCTTACTTGAATGCCTTTTTTTCCCAAACAGAGGAGGAATTTATGCTTGAAAATAAGGATTACCCGGTAGTGCAGGAAAAATATAGGGCTTTGAAAGAGGCTATAAAGAAAATAGGTTTTAATGTTGTACGGTAAAATAAAACGAATATGATGCGAATAAAGACCTTTATGATAAGTATTGTATTTCTCACGCTACTGTTTGCTTGTGAGAAAGATGAGAAAGAACTTACCGTGAAACCGAAGGCGGAAGGTGTCTTCGTGGATAATAGAACCGGGATCGAGTATAGTTGGGTCCGTATCGGTAATTTGGACTGGATGGTACAGAACCTGAGCGGAACTTTTGATGATATTGAATTAGGTTCCGTGGAGCCTTATTACAATACGGACGAGTCGGATGATAAACAGTTGGAGGATATTATGGGGAATATGGAAAAATACGGTTTTCTGTATACTTACGAAAAAGCATTGGCCGCAGCTCCCGAAGGATGGCGCGTAGCGACCGACGAGGATTGGCAACAATTGGAAAAAGCATTGGGAATGAAAGATAATGAGTTGGATCAATTGGGATTTCGTGGAAGTATTCAAGGTGAGTTAATGCAACAAGGAGCGGATGGGACCGGATTACATATGCAATTGGGTGGTTATTACGGGTGGTTTAGCGAATCTCGTGGGAAGTGCGATTATTTAGGAGTATACGGTTTCTTTTGGGCTGCCTCTGCCGACGAAAATTCGGAAAAAGCTGTTTATCGGAAAATTGTTTATAATTCGCCTCAGGTTTACAGGGGGACGACATTAAAAATAAAAAGAATGAGTGTCAGGTGTGTGCGGGATGCGCAAGATAAATAGAGTAAACAGGAGTAAATAAGACCTGTGTAATGGGGTACGGGTAGGACATTTTGTTCTACCCGTATTTTATATATAGAGGTAGAGGGTCTGCCTTTGATATACAACGATATTTCGATATGGTGAAAAGTCTGATTTTTTAATAAATATTTTGGGGAGAAAAATTGCTTTCTATTTAAACTTTTCTTCGTTTTTCTTAAAAAAAATAATTTTCTTATAACACCAAAATAACTTTTTGGCGTCTCTAATATAGTATGCTTATTAAATGAACGTTTATTTATATTAAAAATGCTTTCCCCTTTAGCGAGCTATTTTTGCTCATTATCAATATGTTGATAAAAACATTTTTCTTAAAATATGCTGACGTTTGGTTTCTCAATAAACGTTGGTATTATGAGAGTTTGCAAGATAGATAAGATAAAGAAAATCATTGTAAAACAGATCATCGGGAGTATCAGTGAGTTAGAAAAACAGGAGTTGGATACTTGGTTGCTTCAATCAGAAGAACATGAAAAGCTTTTTGAAAAAATAACGTCTGGAGAATTTATTAATCAGGCTATTACGGATGATAATGTGACGATAAAACGTGATGTTTGGCGGAAAATAGATCGTCGAATTTCGAAAAAAAGAAGCATCTTAATGTATCGTCATCTTATTCGCGTTGCAGCTGTTGTCTTGATATTTCTTGGTGTCGGTTTCTATTACATGATGCGGAAGGACATCTCCAAACAAGCCCCTTTATTAACGGAAGAAAAGATATTGCCCGGTAAATCCATGGCCATTCTCGAACTGGCCGGAGGGCGTAAGATCGTTTTAAATAACGATACTGTTTTTCGTTTGGAGGCGGCTGGTTCCGTTATGGTTAACCGGAGGGATACCTTAGATATATCCGGGGAATCTGTACAGAATAGCATTATCGAGTATCATACCATTCGGATTCCCCGCGGAGGGGAGTATGTGGCAAAGCTGAGTGAAGGTACCGTAGTTTGTCTGAATGCGGAATCGGAACTTCGTGTTCCGTCTGTTTTTGATGCAGACTCGAGAGAAGTCTATTTTAGTGGAGAAGGTTATTTCTCGGTAGCTCAGGATTCGAACAGACCTTTTATCGTTCATGTGAATGGATTGGATATTAGAGTGTTAGGGACGGAGTTCGTGCTCCGTTCATATCGTTATGAAAAGGAAATGGTTACGACATTGGTGAAAGGTGTTGTTGATGTTATCGGGGTTCATGATAGTTGTCGGTTATTTCCCGATTATCAGGCTCGAATAAGTAAAGATGGGAAAATAGGGGTAAGGCAGGTGGACGTGTATCGATATCTGGCTTGGAAGAAAGGGCGAATGGTTTTTGAAAATGAGCGGCTTGAAACGATTATGGATGAGTTAAGTCGTTGGTATGATGTAAATGTCTCTTATTGCAGTCCGGATTTAAAGGATTTACGGTTTACAATGGACATAAAAAAATACAGTAATCTGGATGAGTTTATATCGTTAATGGAAAAGATGAATAAGATTTTCTTCCGGATAAAAAACAAAACAATAGTTGTTGAAAAACTGTGATACAGGAGAAGGAATCTATCCTTGATTAGTCGATAAATAAAAGTATAACATGATGAAAAAGATCAATCTATGAAAATGTTTCGAAACAGATGAGATTTTGTCTTTGCCGCAAACAGAGATAAGTAGTGCTAATGTAAAAACTAAAAACAAATGTTATGAGAAAAAAAAGAGTCTGTTTCAGGTTTATAGACCTGAGATTTTATCCAATTCTACGAATTATGAAGATTACATGTTTATTCTTGTTTCTCGTAGTCAGTCAATTGAGTGCGAGTACGTTCGCCCAGAATGTGAAGTTGGATATCGATTTGAAAAAAGCATCCCTTCGGGAGGTGTTTGAACAGATCAAGCAAAAATCCGGTATCAGCTTTATGTTTAGTAACGATGATGTGAAAAATGTAGCAAGGAAAGATATCCGAATGAAAAATGCGGATGTCGTGGCTATTTTGAATAAATGTTTGGAAGGAACCGGTTTGACTTACGAGCTGAGTAATAATGTAGTGATCGTTCGTAAGATGAGAGCTCCGGCACGGGATAGTGTCAAGAGTGTTATTATAAAAGGCTCCGTGAAAGATGAGGCGGGGTTACCCCTCCCTGGCGTAACGGTTCGTATAAAAGGTTCGACCTTAGGGGTATCAACAGATAATGACGGACGATTCAAGCTTAGTTTGTCTAAAAAGGATTCGACCCTAATACTCGTGTTCACCTTTATCGGGATGGAGTCCCAGGAAATTGCGTTGAAAAATCGGGAGGAGATACATGTGGTCATGAAAGAGGAGAAGGTAAAATTGGAAGATGTTGTTATCACGGGTTACGCCAATATTTCCAGGCAATCTTTTACGGGAAATGCCCGTACGATGACAGCAGCGGAATTGAAAAAGATTTCCCCGACAAATATTCTGAAATCTATTCAAGTATTAGATCCTTCTTTTCGTATAGCGGTGAACAATGACATGGGATCTAATCCGAACGTTTTGCCGGAAATCAGTATTCGGGGAGCTTCGGGCATTGGTATTACGGAATTGGACGAGGCAAATGTCTCTAAGACGGCATTACAGAATAATCCGAACTTGCCGACCTTTATTATGGATGGGTTTGAGGTGAATGTAAGTAAGGTTTACGATATGGATATTAACCGAATTGAATCCATTACCTTGTTGAAGGATGCTGCCGCTACGGCTATTTACGGTTCTCGGGCCGCTAACGGAGTTGTCGTGATCACTACCGTTGCTCCCCGGGAGGGACAGGTTTTGTTTACTTATAATTATGACCTGAACATACAAACTCCGGATTTGAGGGATTATAATTTAATGAACGCGAGAGAAAAGGTACAAGCGGAGAAGGCGGCAGGACTTTTTGATCAGAATTTTTGGGAGGAGGCTTATTATCAGTACAAACTCAGGCTGATAGAAAAGGGAATCGAGACGGATTGGTTGTTTCAGCCTTTACGCAACACGACTAGTAGCAAACACTACTTAAGAATGGAGGGAGGAACGAAAGAACTACGTTATGGTATCGATGTAAATTATCAGGGGAATAACGGGGTAATGAAAGGTTCTGAAAGAAAAAGGTTTGGAATTAGTTTTGAGGTACAGTATAATACCGGTAAATTGATGTTTAAAAATATGGCAGGTTACACCGCTGTGAATTCGGAAGAATCTCCTTTCGGGGCCTTTTCCCAATACACCGGAATGAATCCTTATTACCCTTATTTAGATGAAGACGGAACCATTTCCAAGGTGATCAGGGAACGGAATGGCGGAACCATTGTTAATCCTTTATATGATGCCTATAACGGGAGTTATGATAAGACCAAAACGAAAGAGTTTTTGGATAATTTTTCGATCCAATACTATTTGACCAATAAGATTCATTTTAAGGGAAACATTGCCCTAACCTATACCACGGGAACCTCCGATGCCTATACCTCTCCGGAGTCCGGAAAATACGTCTCTAAAAGTTATAAGGGTGAGATAACGTTGGGAAATACTTCCGCCACGACGATTGACGGTGGTGTTTTCGGGTATTACAATGATATGATCGGGTTTCATAATATTAATCTGGTTGCCGGAATAAATGTCAAAGAGAGTTCGGATGAAAGTCGTAGTGTTTATTTAAGAGATATTCCGACAGGTGGTTTTTCCAATCCGCAATTTGCCCGTGAATTTCCGAATGCTCCTACTGTTTATCAGCAGAAAACCAGACTTTTCGGAGCCATGGTTTCGATGAACTATACCTATAATAATATTTATTTGGCAGATGCGACTTGGCGTTTGGATGGAAATTCGGCTTTTGGAAGTGAAACACGTTTCGCTCCTTTTTGGTCCGGAGGATTGGGATTGAATATTCACAACTATTCTTTTATGAAAGGTGTGGATTGGCTATCTGAACTGAAGATCCGCGGTTCGTATGGCGTGACCGGAAAGGCAAATTTCCCGGCCAATACGGCCAGAACCGTTTATAAGATCAATGGAGAATACGTCTATCCCACGGGAGCCGGCGGTAATATTACAGCCATGGGAAATAAAAATTTAAAGTGGGAAAAAACGAAAATTACCGATTTGGGGGGAACGATTAATTTGTTCGACGGAACGATTGTTTTCACGGGAACTTACTATTTTAGAAAAACGGTAGATTTGATTGCCGATATGTATATTCCTTCTTCTTCGGGTTTTTTATCCTATAAAGAGAATATCGGAGAGATCACCAATAACGGGTACGAGTTGAGCCTGCGAGTGAAAGCTTTGGGAAAGAAAAATGCACAGCTCTATTTTTCCGGTAATATGGCATCCAATAAAAACGAGATAAAGAAAATATCGGAATCTTTAAAGTCCTACAATCAAAAAATAGAGGAGAAATACCAGGACCGTGTAAATTATAGCGAAGCGAAGAAGCCTCTTTTGAAATACGTGGAAGGAGCTTCTACAACATCCATTTATGCCATGCAGTCATTGGGGATCGATCCTCAGACGGGTGAAGAGATGTTTCGCTATAAAGACGGGAGCACGGGAACGGCTTGGATTGCGGCTGAAAATGTGGCTTGTGGTAATACGGAACCTAAGCTCAACGGAACTTTCTCGTCCAATCTTTTTCTTTATGGTTTTACGCTCGATCTGTACTTTACCTATACTTATGGAGGGCAACAGTATAATCAGACGTTACAGACAAAAATCGAAAACGCAAATATCGCCAATAATGTGGATAAACGGGTGTTTACCGATCGGTGGAAGGAAGAGGGGGATATTGCGGGTTTCAAGAGTTTAAAAGATTGGAATATTCCGACTAATCCTACCAGTCGTTTTGTGCAGGATGACAATACGTTGACCTTACAGTCTTTGTCTTTCGGCTACGAGTTACCCGATCGGATTACCCAAAAATTCCGTTTCACTCGAGTAAGGTTTACTTTTAATATGAACGATGTATTCAGGGTGTCATCGATAAAGCAGGAAAGAGGGTTGTCGTACCCGTTTGCCAGAAATTATAGTTTTTCAATCAATGTAGGTTTCTAACAAAATATAAGAGTATGAAAAAGAGATATATACTAAGTATGATTTTACTGGCATTTGTATCCGTATCATGTGATAAATGGTTGGATGTAAAGCCGGAGTTAGATATATACGAGGAGACATTATTCGAAAAGACACAGGGCTATTACGTTGCTTTGAATGGTTTGTATATCGATATAGCGCAAGCCGAATTATACGGGCAAGAGTTGTCCTGGGGAGCGATTGAAGCCTGGGGACGTAGTTATACCTTACATGAAACAGGCCATAAAGGTTATAACCAGATTATGAAATTTGAGTACGACCAATCGGAAGCTAAATCAATCGGAGCCTCTATCTGGTTGAGTTGCTATAAGGTGATCGCTGAAGCCAATAACTTGATTCAAAACTTGGAACAGGATAAGGAGATAAAATTTAAATATGGTGATGTGACGAAAAACATGATTCTGGCTGAAGCATACGCTATCCGGGCAATGATGCATTTTGAACTGGTTCGGATTTACGCCAAGGCTCCGATCGACGATGAGGGAGGAGTCTCTTCTTTTGTTCCTTACGTGACAGAGTATCCTTCCCGTTTGAATCTCCCCATTCCGACAAAAGAGTTGTTACAGCACTTGATTGCAGATTTGGAGAAAGCCAAGGAATGGGTAAAACCATTTGATACGGATCCGGAATATCCCGGGTATATTTCTTACCAATACGGGACCTTAGGGGTAAGGATAAAATTAGATGATGGTGTGGGTTATTCTCCTCAGGCAGATGATGAATTTTTCAGGTATAGAGCCAACCGATTAAGCTATTTTCCCATTACACAATTGTTGGCCCGGGTGTGTTTGTATGCCGGAGAGAAAGATAAGGCATACGAAAATGCAAATGAGATTGTAACCATGGCGGAACGAAAAACGACCTATAATTTTGTCGCTCCGGGATATATCGGAGATCCGATGACGTTAACAACGGTGGAACCCCGGTTGCAGACAGAGATGCTTTTCGGGTCTTACAATGCTAAATTGTCGGATTTGACGGAAAAGTATTTCGGGGCCAAAGCCGGGAATTATACATTGAAAGTAAACGATAAGGTGAATATTTTCAGTACGAATCCGAATGATGTCAGGTTGGCTGCAATACCTCGGGATATCATAACCAAATACTCTTTGGACGGTAAGGTGCAGGATAATATGGTTGCGGCCAAATCCTTAATTCCCGTACTGCGATTTCCCGAATGCTATTATATAGCGGCTGAAAGTATTTTTGACAAAGACAAGGCGAGAGCCATCGAATTGTTCAATAAGGTGGTGGAAGCCCGGAATAATGCTGTTTATGACTTGGATATGAACGTGGATAAGGCCGATTTTATGGAAGCGATCGTGCGGGAGTATCGCCGGGAGTTTATAGGGGAAGGACAAATGGTGTATGTTTACAAGAGATTGAACCTGCCTTTACGTGAGAACGGTACGACTGTTCCTCATGACGGGAAGTTAGTGATGCCTATACCGGATTCGGAAGCCGGTTTACAATAAACTGACGTGAAATACTTTAATTTTAATATTATGCGGATTATCTATTTATCAATATTATTAAGCGTATTAGGTTTGTTTGGTTGTCAGACCGAAGAGCCCGAGATGTTTACTCGGGAAAGATACATCAAATTTAAGTTCGAGAATATTCCGGGGAAGGTGTACTATGAGATCGATTATACTTTTGCTTTCGAGGGGGATAATGTGATAGACAAAATCATCAAAGTACCTGTCGAATTTCGGGGATACAATTTGACAAAAGCTTTGCATTTTGCCGTTGCCGTGGATAAAGAAAAGACGACCTTACCCGAAGATTGTTATCTGTTGGAAAGCGAACAACTTTTTCAGGCAGATTCCGGTTGTGTCGATACAATGCGTGTGCAATTGTTGCGAAAACCCGTTTTGAAAGAGGGAAGTAAAATCTTGAGATTACAATTGGTTTCCAATGAAGATTTTAAAACTTATATGCCTGATTCTCTATTTGTCGAGATTACCGTGGGAGATATTTTTATGACGCCTGAATGGTGGAATTTTAATGTGGAACAATCCTATTTGGGAAAATATTCGAAGACCAAATACGAAGAATTTGTGAAAGAGACGGGAATTCGGGATTTTGGCATATTGGACCCTTCCGAAAAAAGGTATTATGCAATTCTGTTTAAAAGAGCATTGGAGAAGAATCCCCGTCAGGACGAGGATGGTAGTATGATGAGTGTGACCATTACGGGATGATCTGTGTCGGATGGGAGAATTTTTAAGTTATGCAGAAAAATCTAAGATTATGAAAAATAGAATTTTAATTATATCGGTCTTAAGTGTTTTGTCTTTCGTCGGTTGTCTGGATGATAAAACGAATTTGGATTATAAAGATATTATTTTGCCGGATTCCGTTATTGTAACGAATGTGGCTAACCAGCAAAAATTTTACTTCGACGAAGAGTCCGCAAAGACTTTTAAGGTGACTTCCGGCGAAGAGTTACAACTGGATGTAGAGGTGAAGTACCGGGGGGATGATGAGCTGACTTACGAGTGGCGATTCGACGGGAAAGTGGTATCGAGAGAACAAAACCTGCGCTATGTATGTACCGAAGAGGCACAGGCCATGTTGTTGATATACCGGAAAAGGGCCGGAAATGCTACTGTTTATCAATTTATGGTAAATATCCGGGCTCCTTTTAATACCGGGGTCGTGGTACTTGGGAAAAAGGATGGAAAAACCGAATTGGATTTCATTGAACGCTATTGGGAGAAAAAAACGGTGGAACTGGATGGAAGAGTGTATAATAATTTCTCGGTAACGGAGTATATACCTCATGAAAACGTCTACCCGTTATACAATGATAACGAAGAACTGGGCGCGAATCCTATTATGATTACCCGATACGGGAAACAATATTATGCTTTGCAGATATTGGATAAAGACTGGCGGAGTTCGGTTGCAATCAATTCGAGTGATATGAAAAAAATCGTTTCCATGAAAGACGAGTTCGTGGGAGATCCCGGTAATTTGAAACCTGTGGATTTTGTACGTGTCGGAGCTACCTCTTTGTTGTTGGATGAATCGGGGAAAATTTATACCCGGGTGAATTATGACGATGGAAATCCCAATACCGGACGTTTTATTACGGAACCGTTGGTGTTTGACGATCCTTACGATGTCCCCGATAAGGGGTCCGAGGTGATTAAGGCTCAGTATATTGAGGCCAAGGATCAATTGGCTGTTATTTATGAAAAAGAGAAAAAACGCTTTCTGGCGATGACGGCTTCCACGGGATCTTACCAAAGTATCGATTATTCTGTTATCTATGATTTGTCTCGACCCTCCAATGCCGGGAATCTTCCGAAAGGGTATATCGATATGAATAATTTTGATAAGGAGGTGATAGCGATTCTTTTTCATGAAAGTTTTTGGAATGATAACGTTTATGTCTTGTATAAAGACGGAGGCGATTATTATATCCAGGCTGCAGGTATAAAAACCGATGTGTACGGATCCGTTCATCGGATTACTTACACGGCCGTTTCTAATGTTAAACTACCCGCGGATGCTGCCGGGTTGATCGAACAGGGCAAAGGGCTTTTGAAACTGGCTATGGATGATTCGTATAATGACTTTTTGTATGTCGGAGCCGGTAAAGCGCTCTACTCGATGAGCATGGAAGGTACATCCATAAAGCAGATCTATGCTTTTGAAGAGGAGGGAAACATGACGGATTTTGTTATTACCGCAACTTGGAGAGGAGAGGGATATAATGCCGCTCAACGCTATTTTAACGGTCAGGTATTTGCAGCTGCTTTTGATAACGGCGATTGCCGGGTCATCAAGCTGTATGCCGATCCTCAGAAACCCGGAGAAATTCAGAAAAAATATTGGTATAATAAAAGATTTGATGGTGGCGTAGTGTCTTTGTATTATTATTAGTTTGTTTTCCTCGCGAAGATGATTCTCCGGACAATAAGTGACAGGGAGTCACGTGGCGGGAAAGTCTATGTTGTGGTTTATACGGGTAGGACGAAAAATCCTACCCGTAATTTGTTGCTGGGTAATAAACTCGATAGGCTTTGCGTTATATCGATATACTGCTCTACATTTTAGTTGCCTCACGGACCTCTTCGACGCCGGAACAGATCGGGGATTTTGGGAAGTTAAAGGTGGACTTCTTGTTTTATGTTAGCGATTCTGCTTAGAGTGTAGAGGAACATTTTTGTATGATGTTAGTTTAATTTTATATCTTTGTTTCCAATGTTTAACTTAACGATGTGGATTATGAAAATAATGAGGTATGTAACGGGGGTATTATTGTGCCTCGTGGGGTGTACTTTGTACGCTCAGGAAACAGATGAGCTTCGGCAAGAGTTGAAGGCGTTGAGGACGGAGAACGGGAACCTGCGTCACGAAAACGATAAGTTGATGAAAAAAATGGATGATGTTCTGTGGTATAACAAGGTGGGGGATGTAGCCTATATCGATAAGGTCTTCGTGTGTGGTCCTCCCCGTGCAAACGTACGGAATCCGACTGAGATGGGAGCTAAAAATCCGTTGAAATTTTGGGCTTATGTGTTTATACCCAAAACGATAAATACGGATAAAAAATATCCTTTAATCGTTTTTGCCCATAGTGGAGTACATTCGGATTTTTCGACCTATTATGCCCATATCATACGGGAATTAATGGCGCAGGGATATATTGTGGTTGCTGCCGAATACAGGGGAAGTACCGGGTATGGGAAACAGACCTACGATAATATCGATTACGGCGGATTAGAGAATGAAGATGTGTACGAAAGCCGGAATCATATGATTGAGAATTACAGTTTCGTGGATAAAAACCGGATCGGGATAATCGGTTGGAGTCATGGAGGGATGATTACTCTGATGAATCTGTTTCAGCATCCGGATGCTTACGTGTGTGGATTTGCAGGGGTTCCGGTCTCTGATATTGTCATGAGGATGGGGTATGCCAGTGATAGCTACCGAAAAATCTTTTCCGATAAGAACCATATCGGAAAAACGGCCAAAGAAAATTTGGAGGAGTACAAGCGTCGTTCTCCCGTATGGCATGCCGAAAAATTAAAAACACCTTTGTTGATTCACACGAATACAAACGACGACGATGTGAGTGTGCTGGAAGTGGAACATATGATCCGGGCTCTGAAAGCCGAGGGAAAGAAATTCGAATATCGTATATTCGAAGAGATTCCCGGCGGACACTCTTTTGATCGTATCGATACGAAACAATCTACAGAAATTCGGTATTCGATATACCAGTTTTTGGCGAAATATTTAAAACCGGAACACCCTTTTAAGTCTCATACGGAGATGAGAAAGGCTGCTTATCGGTTTAATTGAATCGAAAACGAAAACTCCCCGTTTTTACCAAATATCATCGGTTTCTTCCTTGCTGAAACAGTTTAAGGAATAAATAGTCGTGTGATGGTATTTTTCTCCCGGTCGCAAAAGAGTAGAGGGGAAAGAGGGGTGGTGCGGACTGTCCGGGAACATTTGGGCTTCCAAAGCAATACCGGAAAACGGTCCGTAATGTTTACCTTGTTTACCATTTTCGACTTGCAGAAATTTGCCCGTGTATACCTGTAAACCAGGATAATCCGAAAGAATAGTAAGTAAGATACCTGTATAGGGAGAGCTGAGTTCCGCCATCAGTTGGATAGAACCTAAATCGGGAAATAGATAACAATCGTCTAAACCGTCTTTTTCAATAATGTCCGAAAGTCGTTTCGGAAAATGAAACGTGTGATCTGTATCCGCGGTTAGAATATTTCCCGTAGGGATGAGTTCCGGGTTGGTCTCCAGTAAGCGATTGGAGTATAATTGAAGTTCCAATCCGGCGATGGTTTCCTGCTCCGGATTCAGGTTGAAATAGGGATGATGGGTGATATTTACAAACGTGTCCCGGTCGGTCGTGGCATCATACGTTATTTTCAACATGTTGTTGACCAGTATATACTGAACGGTGACCTCCAATTTACCGGGAAAACCTCCTTCTCCGTCGTTACTGGTATAACGTAGAATTAAGTGATGGTCGTCGATTTGTTCCCCGTCCCAATATTGACGATCAAATCCTGCCGATCCGCCGTGCAGACAATTGCTACGGTCGTTTTTTTCTAAAGAGAAGATTTGCCCGTTCAATGTGATTTCTCCTCTATGGATCCGGTTAGCGTAACGGCCGATCGTGGTTCCGAGATAAGGATAATTGTTCAGGTAATCGGGAGATACGTATTGCTCCGGATCATCAAATCCCAGAACGATATCAACTAATTTCCAATTGCAGTCACGCGTGTATATGTTTTTTATGATACCACCGTAATTACAAATGTGCACCTCAATATCCTCGTTCTTTAAGATATATTCTTTAATTTGCATAATCGGTTCTTGTTTTGGTTGTGGTAAAATTAAAGAAAATAGTTTTTTGTTGTTATGAATGGACATTTTTAATATCTTTCGTGTTATAAGAAAATAGAAGATAAAATATAAAAGTATTAAAGAAGAGTCATATGGATCAGAAAATGAATTATAAATTGCAGATGGACATTAAATACGATTATCTTGAAAAAATAAATGTTCCGGAAATCGTGAAAAATTGTACCGATAAATGGTTTAATCAATCCTTGTGCAATGTAAACTCTTCCGTGTTCAGATTAGGTATTTTTGAAGGAGAATTTCATATGCATAAACATGATCATGACGATGAGTTGTTTTTTGTTATCGATGGTAATATTGTCTTGGAAACGGAAAAAGGTACTTTTGAATTGGGACAATATGAAGGAGTATGTGTTCCCAAAGGGGTTATGCACAGGCCCATTGCTAAAAATAAAGCTATTGTGCTTATGATCGAGAATACGGGTATTGATCCTATTGGAGACGATTGAGCGTGCGAACGAGGTAATAACTATGGGAAGGGTAGTAATTAATATAGGATAAATATAATATTATTGCACCGAAGACAATAGCTTTTTCGGCGGATTTGTTTTAAACAGGCAAAACATTTGATCTTACTGTTTGCGTGATTTTTATTTTGTTGGCGATTATTTATGTCCTTTATAAGTGATCCTGATGGTGTAATCATCGATTTGCTTTCTTTAATGGAGGAAATATGCACAGACGTATTCAAATATTTGTTTGTTGTTTGTACTTCTTTGTGAAAATAATATTTTATAAATATATTTGTAAAATATACATACGCGTAAGGAAAGATGATGATCTGGAATATGTCTGATGTTAATATCCAATCCGAAGAATTTATAAAAGGATTAGTCCATAGGGAGCCGCGGTCTTTCCGATGTTTATTCTATTTTTTTCACAAACGCTTGTGCCTTTTTGCCTTGAAGATCGTAAAAGATTCCTGTGAGGCGGAAGACATTGTTCAGGAGGTTTTTTTGGCTTTTTGGAAAACGGATATCGTAAAATTTCCGAATCTAAAAACGATCCGAATTTTTTTGTACAATAGCGTTCAGAACCGTTGTTTGAATTATCTCCGGGATCGGGAAATTCAGGAACGGAATTATAAAAAATTAGGTCGGCAAGAGTGCGATGAAGATTATATCCTTTGTCAACAGATCCGGGCCGATGTCGTGGCTGAAATTTTCGATGCCATTAACGAATTACCGGAAAAATGCAGGGAGATCTTTACCTTGTCTTATATTAAAGAGTTGCCGGATAAGGAGATTGCCGAGTTGTTGCAAATCAGCCCGAATACGATTAAGACCCAAAAACAACGGGCCAAAACTTTTCTGCGTACCCGACTGGGAGATGTTTTTGTATACGTTACGATGTTTTTTCCGGGTTTTTAACGTTATATTTTAGGTACGGTATCTAAAAGAAATGCTTTCTTCTCGGTAAACAAAACGGGAACATTTGATTTTTAGATTATCTTTGTCGCCCTGACTTCAAATTTAAACCGATTATGCGATTTACCAACCGACAGATTTTACATATAGCAGGCCCGATACTGATCAGTGTGTTAATGGAACACTTGATCGGAATGACGGATACGGCCTTTTTGGGGCGTGTCGGTGAAATCGAGTTAGGGGCTTCCGCGTTGGCAGGAGTCTATTACTTAGCGATCTTCATGCTCGGGTTCGGATTTAGTACGGGGGTTCAGATTCTGATCGGACGTCGAAACGGAGAGGGTAATTATGCTTCGATCGGGTCTATTTTTAATCAGGGTTTGGTATTTCAGTTATTTTGGGCGACGTTGATATTTTCTGTTTCCAGAATTTGTTCGGCTCCGGTGCTCGATGCCATCATCGATTCTCCAAAAGTATATGAAGCTACGCTTAGTTATTTGAATTGGAGGGTTTATGGCTTTTTTTTCTCGTTTGCGGCACTCATCTTTAGAGCTTTTTATATCGGGATAGCGGACACGCGTACGCTTACGGCTAACTCTTTGGTGATGGTCGGGACCAATATTATGCTGAATTATGTTCTGATCTTCGGTAAATTCGGTTTTCCGGCATTGGGTATTGCAGGGGCAGCGATCGCTTCCGTGATAGCCGAATTGGTCTCTTTACTTTTCTTTATTATTTATACAGGGTTTAGAGTTGATAGGAATAAATATAATCTGTTTCATTTCCGGCACGTTGAAAAGAAATTGCTGGGCCGAATTCTTAATATCTCGGTTTGGACTATGATACAGGCTTTTATCTCTCTCAGTACTTGGTTTTTATTTTTTATTGCCGTCGAGCATTTGGGGGAACGTCCTTTGGCTATTACGAATGTATTACGCAATATTTCCGCTTTGTTTTTTATTATTGTTAGTGCCTTTGCCACGACAGCTTCCTCGTTGGTCAGTAATTTATTAGGATCGGGGGAACAACACCGGGTGATGGAGACTTTTAAAAAGGTGAGCCGACTTTGTTATATGTTTATTCTTCCTCTGGTCTTGTTAATGGCTTTGTTTCCGACACCGATCATGAGGATATACACGGATAATTCCTCTCTGATCGAAGCGGCGGTTCCTTCTTTTTACGTGATGATATTCGTTTATCTGATCAGTGTTCCGGCCAATATCCTTTTCAATATGGTCTCTGGGACCGGCAATACCCGTCCGGCGTTGTACATGGAACTGATTTCTCTTCTCTTTTACGTATCGTCGGTCGTTTATATTGTTATCTATTGGAAAGCGGATATTGCCGTCTGTTGGACAACAGAATACATATACCTGCTGTCGATGGGAAGTTTAGCCTACTGGTATATGAAGAAAGGAAGTTGGAAGAATAAAGAGATTTGAATATTGTTCTTCCTAAAGCGGAACGTATTTTAAGATATTGAAAAATAAATAGAAATAAAACGATATTTATAGTGTCCGTTTCATTTATTGTGTTACCTTTGGCACGTATTTGAGAAGAAATAGTTTTTGTATTCGAATTCCTGCCCGGCAGTAAATGTTATTGTTAAGTAGACTTCCTTTCAATTTTTTTTCGTCCTCATTTATTTATTATTAATCTTAAGTTTATTTATAATGAACATTTACATTTCAAATTTGAGTTACGGTATAAATGATACCGATTTAAATCAGCTATTCGCAGAGTACGGAGGCATTTCGTCCGCAAAAGTAATTATGGACCGGGAAACCGGTCGTTCAAGAGGTTTCGGTTTCGTAGAAATGAATGACGATGCTGAAGGTCAAAAAGCTATTGATGCATTGAATCAGGCTGAATACGACGGCAAAGTAATCAACGTGGCTGTTGCAAAGCCTCGTGTTGAAAGAGGTAATAACGGTGGCGGATATAATTCCAATCGCGGCGGTTATAACTCGAACAGGAGATATTGATCCGTATTTCGGAAAGTAGAAAAACTTTCCGAGTCCGATTTTAAAATAATGTAAATGGACTGTCTAACAAGTTTTAGGCAGTCCTTTTTTTGATTAGAAAAAAAGACATTCTTGTTGAATTAGAGGCAATTATCCATAGACGAAAGAAATAAACGTTTATTCTCTTCGGATTTGCCAATCCATTCCCAATATCGTTATCTGCTCCGGAGTTACTTTTCCGGTAATAAACACCACGATGGTATCCGCTATTTTTAAACTCTTCTCCATGTTTCTCCTTGTTTTTGTATCTTATAAACACATGGGCGAATAAAAAGGGGTAAAGGAATTTCTGGGGAAATAAAAAAAAGTTGAGTTTTTTCTTCATTACTATGATTTGTTGTAAAAAAATAATTATATATATTTGTAAATGTAAACAAAACAAATGTCTTTGCAAAAGATACGTCTAATATTGATATTTGAATTAAGAAAACTATGAAAAAGATTAGAAAAAACGTTTTGAAATCATTCTTGTTCATCAGTTTAGGCTTCTGTCACGACAATCACATTTTAAAAAGTAATTCTAATTGAAATAAAATATCAAGAAATAAAAAAATCCCGAATAACTTAATATTTTGATTATTCAGGATTTAAATTTACAATTATGGAAATGACAACCCTAAAAACCGCTATCGCTTACGAGATCAAGTTAGTAAAAAGAAGCTGGTTATTTAACCTATTTGTCTTCGGGGCATTGGGATATATAGTAGGTGACAGTTTTCTGGATAACTTTGTGATGAAGTATATTTCATGGGATAAATTTATATTCGCGTCTTCCTTTCCTCTACACGGGTTTTACTTTTTAAACCTGTTTCAATCGGTAATTGTTGTCTTTATCGCCTGCGATATCCAAAGGAAGCGGAAAAAAGCCGAAACCCGGGAGGTTCTTTACGCCTGGCCTATCGGTAACGGGCAGGCTTTTGTCGGGGAATTTTTAGGTATTTTTATCCCGTTTGCGGTAATAGACATGCTGTTCCTGTGTGTCTCCATGTCGATCAATCTATTTATTCCAAATTCCCCTGTTAATTTGTGGGTAAATCTTTTTATCTACTTACTTACGTGCTGCCCACGTTTGTTTTTATCACCGGGCTATCCTTGCTTTTGAACAAGTTGATAAAACACCCTTTTATTAGTTGGCTTATCCTCGTGGCCTTTCTCTATTTCGCGTACGCTTATTTGGAAACACCTTTTCACGGGATACTGGATTTCCGGGGCAGTCAGCTTCCGAACGCTTTTTCCAGTATAGCCGGATTCATGAATCTTTCGGATTACTTGCTCCAGCGAATCGCTTTCTTGTTGGTGGGAGTAAGTTTTCTTTATTTTAGCGTTTTGTCTACGAAGAGGTATCCCGGCGTCCCCGGTCGAAAACGCTATTTACTCGTTCCGGCCTCCCTGTTTTCGGTACTTGCCATAGGGCTCGGGATCATCTACGTTGAAAAGTTCCAAACCCGCCTGAAAAACAGGATCGGGTATCGCGAAACTTTCGTGAAATGCCATGAATACCCCAAGGCACGCGTACTCGCTCACGATATCACGTACCGCCCCGGGGAAGATAAATTCTCGGCAACAAGCCGGATGAAGATCCAAAACCGGAAAAAAGCAACAATGGAGCAGCTTCTGCTCTTTTTAAACCCGGGATTAAAAATCAACAAGCTTGAATCTGACGGGCAGAGTCTTCCCTTTCACAGGGATCACCAGGTAATTGTCGTCGAACATCCCTTGGCTCCCGGGGAGAATACCGAACTGAAGATAGAATACGAGGGGATGATCGACGAGGATATTTACCAGGTAAATATCGATAACGATGCATTCTTTTCTCCCCGTACCGAATCAGGAGGAGAAAATTACGGTAAACGCACGGCTTTTGTCTCTAATCAATACACTTTACTCGTGCCGCAATTGATGTGGTACCCGATGGCGGTAGCCCCGGTCGAGTTACAGGCATCCCGAGAGACTGATTTCACGGACTATACCCTTCGTGTCAAAAAACCGGGTGAAATGACGGTTATATCTCAAGGTGTACCCACGAGAGAAGGGGATGAGGTCTCGTTCAGCAATTTACAATACCTGACGGGTTTAACCCTTTGTATCGGGAAATACGAGAAAAGGGCGATCACCGTAGATTCCCTTACCGTCGAGTTTTATACTTACCCGGGGAATGATTTTTACCTGAGCTATTTCGATGAATGGGAAGCCCTGAAAAAAGATAACCCGAACCGGGAAAAAAAGTTAATGGAAATAGTCAATCAATGTAAAAATAAAATTGAGGAGGGGAAGCCTAACCCTTATCCCTTTAACTATTTCAAGCTGATCGAGGTTCCATCATCTTTCTATTTTCTAAGTTCGACTTCGTTTAGTGATAACATTCAACCGGAAATAGCACTTTTTCAGGAACGATTATACTGGGTAGAGAATACACATCCCGGTACTTATTCCAAGTTTGCTAACCAAGACAGGAGTGTACAGGAATTTATGCTGAGCTACAAGATTCCTTTTTTATTGGACAGGATGAATATGGGGCACATTTTCTCGGATTACAACAGTAGTATCACGTCCGATAGGTATCAGGGTATAGACTTGATATTCGATAAAATGAAAAGCCTGAAAGAACTTAGGGATGAGGTGAGCCCGAAAATCTTGAATCGTATTGCGGAAAAAGGATTAAAAGGAGTCATGGCGGAAGGATACAGCAAAGAACAAAGCATTGCCATTCATTTAAAAGTTTCTCATTTATTGGGTTATCTCACTACGATTACCACCTGGGATTCTTTAAGCCGTTTTATGCTGGATTTTAACGCCCGTACTCGTTTCAGGGAGGTTGACTTCGACTTGTTTATCGAGGAGTTCGAGCAGCGTTTCGGGCAGGATATTAAGCCCTATATGGACGAGTGGTACGTGAGCCACCAGATTCCCCTGTTAACGATAAAAGATATCTCCTATAAAACAACAGAAGAGACGCAAATTATTGATTTCAAGGTAGGTAATTTCAGCGAAACGGATGGTATCGTTTCGATTGTTACGCCTGGTGAAGGTCGCATTGGGGGTAGTGCGATCAGGTATTGCCGGAGTTACGTGATCAAGCCCGGGGAGTGCAAACGAATCATCGTACATGAAGGCATAGAGTATTCCCTGCAATTGACCACTAACTTTTCGGGCAATTTGCCGAAAGATATTTCATTCGATAATGAAGATTCTTCCTTATCGGGTCCCGTACCTAAAGAAGGAGTCAATTTGATAGAGAAAAGTCAATTCTATCCCCCGGGGGAGATTATCGTTGACAACGAGGACGAGAACTTCCACTTGATTGATTCGTCAAACAATCGAAAGCGGTTGGTCGATCTGGTCAAAAAAGCAGAGGGCAAGCAGGAATACGTTCCTTTGTACCGTATTAAAGCTAACGCATGGAGTCTTTCTTTATCGCAGGGACTATTCGGCGAGCGTATTCGTAGCGCTTTTATAAAAAAATCCGGCACGGGAAAGTTTAAGGCCGAATGGACGGCAAACCTGCCGAAGGCAGGGATGTACGAGATATTTATCCATCGACCTCATCTTATTGTATATGGCGAGAGTAAAATAGTCATTAATTGCTTGTTTTATTTATAAATATTATTTATTCGTTTAAATAATAAAAAATACTTATAATTATAAATAAAATAATTCATTTTGTAAATGATGTATTAAATTATTTACTTTGAAAATAATAAGACTATGAAAAAGATTAGAAAAAACATCTTAAAGTTATTTTTATTTATCTGTTTAGGTTTAACCATTACGACAATTGCGATTGCTGCGGCTTTGGATCCTCCTGGTCGCCCTGGGCAGCCTCTAATTATTGATTATTGGAAAACTGGATGCACGATAGAATACACGGCACCCAATTATAATGGAGGGTCACCGATCACGGGTTATACTACTGAAAGTCGATATAAGGACGAAGATAAATGGGTAGACAGGGGAACGGTTAAGCAACTTAGGCGTAACATTGATGACATGCGGGAAGGAGCTGTTGCAGTATTTCGCGTTTTTGCTAGAAATAAAGCAGGAGTTAGTGCACCGTCAGAAGAAAGCCCGTAGATGACCTTTAAAAGTCGAATTCCTGGGCAATAGAATACCATGAAATAAAAAATCCCGAATGACCATAACATTGAGTTCTTCGGGATTTTTTTAAAAGTTAAAATTTATTTAAAGATGACATATTCTTTTACAATTGTCGTTTAACAGAACGAGTTTGCGTTTTAAACATTGTCAAATATTCATTCTAATCTTTTGGGGTCGTTATATGAATTGGAATATCCCATCCGACCAATTTTCCGATAAGTAATCACTTGTAAATTCGACAGCACAAAATTAAACAGATCAAAATTAATAGATAGCTTCTTTTCATAATTTTGATTATTAGGTTAATCGGAATCGTGTGGTGATGTGTTAATATGGTATGCCTGTGGTGATGTATTATTTATAATTTAATCTTAGGATTCCGATGAGGGTTGGACTATCGTTTTTGTAAACACGAATCTTATTGGAACGGCCTATGATTAATTTATAACGGAAGGGAATCATTCCTTCCGGGTATTTTGTGCGGTCGTAAATGGAAATATCTTGTCCTGAATAATCTATGTAGAACCAAAAATTGATTTCAGTATGCTTCCGTCTCTTTTTTGTTCGTTTATAGTCAAAAATTTTGTACTTTATGCTTTGCATGTTGTCTGCATAATTTTTTGGAGGAAAATCTTCTTTATAGGGGTTATCATAGTCCATACAAGAGATTAAAGTATCTCCCTGAATGTGAAATCACGAATATACGGTAGAAGAATGTTTCCATAATCTACATAGTTACTTAATCCTATGTCAATGATGTAGTCCCGGCTGTCTATTTTTGTTTGGACTGCTTTTTTAGTGGCCTCTTTCGAAGGAGAATGATTTAACGAGGCACACGATGATAAAAAGATAAGTATGCTTATTGAAAAGAGTACCGGTGAATTTATTTTCATAGTCATACTATTTGTATTATTATTGGAATGAATATGTCTTGTGACATGTAAATATATGGATATGTTAACGAATATGCAATATATAATCAACTATTATGTCAATACCGTACTATGGTGGCATCGATTAACATGAAAAATTATTTGTGGAGAGCCTATTTATATAGAGAAAATAAATAAAACCAGTTGAAAATGATATGAACCCTAAAAGTTAGACAAAATACTTTTAGGATTCATATCAAATCTTTCCTTCTCCATTTTTCTGTGTCGGAACGATTGAAAAAACAATAAATGGTAAGAACTATTTTAATCTATAATTTTGATCGATCTCGACATCGTAAAAACAGGGAGTGGTAAAATCTCCCAATAAGTATTTGGCGAAATGAGATCGTAATTTGTGTTGGAAGTACCAATCGGATATACCGTCGTAAGTGTGTCCTGCCGTGGGTAAAAAGACCAGTTCAAAGTCTTTTCCGTGATTGATAAAGGCATTGACCATGCGTATGGTATTGGCTGGATGTACATTTCCGTCTTGTCCTCCTACAACCAGCATCAAATGGCCTTTCAAGTTTTTAGCCAGTTCCATGTTGGTTGGTAGATTCGTGGTATAGAGAATTTTTTTGCGGCTGACGATCGTGTCTCGCCCGTCGGCTGTTTTGATTTTTTCCTGCACGTTTCGCATTTCTTCATGAATCTCGTAATGTCCTTCCACGAAAGACTGAGAATAGATGTTGTTGTCGTGATTCCCTGCCGAGGAGACACAGGCCTTGTAGAAATCCGGGTAAGTACAAATTGCCGCTGTCGACATCATACCCCCGCCGGAGTGTCCGTATATTCCAATCCGTTCCCCGTCAATAAAAGAATAGCGTTCGACTAACTGTTCCAACCCTCGTTTATCGTCTGCCAAAGCATGGTCGCGAATGTTTTTGTAACCGTGGGAATGGTAATCTCTTCCTCGATACGGGAGTCCGCCCCGGTGATTGAAAGCCACCACAATAAATCCTACTTGTGCTAATTTCTCATTCATGGAGTTAATGGCAAAAGTCAAAGGTACGTTATCGGTTTGAGGACCGGGATAGACGCAGGAGATAACGGGGTATTTTTTATTCGGATCAAAGTCAAAAGGTTTCCACATCACCCCGTAAAGATCGGTTTTTTCATCCGCTGCTTTTACCGAAAAGGTTTCCGGTAGTTTCCAGCCTGCATGATAGAGCGTATTTAGATTCGTTTCCGCCAATTTCATGACGAGGCGACCTTGTAAGTCTCTTAAGGTAAATTGGTACGGAAGATCCGGTCGAGAGTAGGTGTCGATAATATATCGGCCGCTGGGAGAAAATTGAATGGAATGGGTCGCCTCTTCCGGCGTGAGAATTACAATTTTTCCTTTCCCGTCGATATTGGCTTTGCAAATTTTGGCGTAACTGGGATTTTCACCGGGGGTAATACCGTAGGCCTGGAAGTAGATATCTCGTTTTTTCTCGTCTATTTTCACGATATGTCCTGCACTCCACGGACCTGAGGTGATCTTGTTTTTTAAATTGCCTTTTCCGTCATATAGATAAAAATGTCCATGTCCGTCACGTTCTGACCACCATATGATATCGTTACAATTGTTCAAAAAATGAATGGAGGCCAGTTCTGTACCAATGTAAGGGTCACCCTCTTCACGGATAATAACTTTTATCTCTCCGGATTTCAGATTAACTTCACATACTTCCAGTATATTCGATCTTCGTGTCTTGCGCTCTATGTAAAGTTTATTTAATTTTGTGTCGGAATGAAGAATTCTGGACATTTGATCTTGCCATTTTCCGATTTTGACCTTCTTTTGCTGTTTGGTTTCCGTGTCGAACAACGAAATTTCCGTGTGCAATAGGGTGGAATCTCCGGCTAAAACGATTTTCGATCCATAGGCGGACGGACGGTCGTACAGGTAATTCAGCTGAAAAACTTCACCGATTTTTCGGGTATCGTGTCGATAGTGGTAAAAATGCTTGGAATCGTCGAACCACACGGGTACTATATTGACTACTTCGTTATTGTCTTTTTCTCCAGCATAAGAGAACCCGGGTTCTCCGTCGAAAGTCAACTGTACTTCAGTCGAATCTTCCATATTCCGAAGATAAGCGTTACAACCTTTTCCGAACACTTGCCATTTTTCATCCGGAGAAAACCCTTGTTGCTGTAAAATCATTTTTTGCATTTCGGCAGGCATTTCTCTCGTGTCGTTTTTAGCTTTCGTTTTGTCCGGTAGGGTATGCGTGAGTTTTTGGGTTACCCGGTTGTATTCGAACCGGAATTTTCCGTCATCCCAGCTTAGGGTTGTGCCCGTTTTATCAAAAGGTAGTCCCCAGAATCCTAATTTTTTAGGATTATATGTTTTTCCCGTGACTTTTGTCATTTCGTCGGCAATATATTCCGAGTCGAACAGTTTTTCTATCTTTTTTGCTTTCACGTTTACGAAATAGTATTGCTCTTCTTCCCCGTTTTCCTGTTTGAACCAAAAATTGTCACTTCCCGTTACAAAAAAAGGGATTAAACGTTCATATCCCCACGGCAAAGTATAAGAATCGCATTTTTCGGCTAATTTATAATTGGCCTGTTGTGCCATGACTCCCTGGAACAGGCTGATGAAGAATAGACCCGTCAGTAATTTTTTCATAGATTTATTTTCTGATTAATATGGAGCAGTTGATTCGCTTATTTATGAATCTTTTGAGAGAACCGTTCTTGTGGGCTGTTTTGAACCCACAAGAATCGTCCTCGTGGGTTATTTCCCGAGTAGGATCGTTATTAGGGCTTCTTTGATTTTGTGCAGTTCATTTGCTCCGGTCGCATGTGCGACGATGTTGTTGTCCTCATCAACTAGTACCAAATAGGGAACACCCCAAAAAGCGTAGGCTTTCATCAATGGAACTTTCATATCGTCATTGCCCTTGAAGTCGCATCCGTGAATCCACGGCATCTCTTCTTCTTCGATAGCTTTGACCCAAGCCTCTTTCTTTTTATCCATGGAGATACTCACGATTTCAAATCCTTTATCGTGAAATTCGTTGTATAGTTTTTTTAGTTCCGGTACCATGGCACGACAAGGTGAACACCAAGAGGCCCAAAAATCAATCAATTTGACCTTGGCTTTTATCGAATAGAAATGAAACGAACGGCCTTCCGGATCTTCTACGGTAAAGTCCGGGGCCGGTTTTCCTATTCCTGCTTTTTCCAGTTTATCGATCCATGCAGCTATGCTCCTGCCGGAGAAACTATTTTGTAGTTCCGGGCTAAATTGGTTTAGTCCTTCTTGTAGTTCTGTCAGGGTGCTTTTTTGTATGGTACTGGCCAAGTATTCAAGTGCAAGATAGCTATTCGCGTGTTGTTTCATAAAAGCTTCCTGATTGTCTCGGGTCTTTTGAGCGATGGAGTCAAAAAGTTCCAGTAGTTCGTTGAAACGCTTGTCTTCAGGGGTTAGTGTAAGAAATTCTTTTTGGTATTTTGCCGTCTCTTTCCTGCTTTTTACTTCAAAATTCCGATAAATATCGGCAATTCGCTGTGCTTCGCCTCCTCCTTTCACCTTACTAAGGTAGATAAAAGCGGTGTCTATTTCGATTTTATAATTTTTATTTTCCAGGTAAATAGGAAGTCCACCTAAAGAGTGACCGGATAGTACTAATAGGGTTGGGATAACTTCCGGGGTACTTCCTCTGAATTCAAATTTTCCATCGGTGATTTCAGCTTGGTCAATGGTGTCGGCCACGTTATTTGCATGTGTTATTAAATAAGCCATGGCTTTTTTAACTCCTTGTACATGACCTTTTATTCTGTATTCGTTTGAAGTACATTCCGTAAGAATGATTCCTATAAAGGCAATAAATAGTAACTGTTTTTTCATAAAATTGATTTTGTTATGTTTGCGTGATTTCGGGGGAGATATTTAATTCTCCCCTGAAAGATTATCGAGTTAAGATTTCGGCATATTTTTGTAAATTGATCCCGTAGGTCGTTTGCATGTATTTAACCACCAAATCGTATTTGTCGTTGATAAGTTGATTCCCGTATTGTTCCATGGGATCTTCGACATCCGTGGGATACGTTCCGCGAATCTGAGTTTCCGGGTATCTCATGGCTGTCCTGATCAGGTTCAGAAAATCCAATAAAGGTCGTTCCTCCGGGGAGGGTAAAATAAGGGGGCTATATTCGTAATCGTATTCGATTAACGGCATCCAAAGCGGAGCCCCGTATGTAGGTCCAAAAAAATCATTGAAATCATCTATCCGGAAATCGTCTCTCAATTGGGGAACAAATCCTCTCTTCTGGTAGACATTGTAAGCATCTCGTTCCCAAGGGGCAACCATATACTCGTAGTCATCTTTCTGAAACCATGGATTATCCTGTAACCAGTCTTCCAGAGAATAATAGCGTATCCCGATGGGAGAATCATAGTCCGACATATAAGCAAAATCGTCTGCTATCTTGTATTCTCCGGAGAGGAAACGGGCTTTTAACCCGGGATAACTAAAGCTGCAAGCGATGTTATGGATCATTTCCGGGGTTAATCCGGCTGCCAGTTCTTCGCTCATAAAACTTAGACACCAAAAATCCATTCCGTCTTTTTTTAATGAGATGTGTCCCCTCTTGTAAGTCGGAGAATGCGGATTTCCGTCAAGCAGATTATTCACGAGGTAGAGATAGACTGGTAGTTGGCTTCTGTCGGAAGCCTTGTTTTTGTCTAAATTTCCCAATAACCACTCTTTAACCAAATTTAGGTATACCTGAATATCTTCGGAGCTGGGGGTGGAACATACGTATATGGGCTCATTGTATTGCGGGATGGTCCATCTCCGGTTTAAATGGGTACTGTCAACTCCTTTGTAGATGATATACATTCCCCAATCTTTAGCAATCTGTTCGATTTCTCTGTCCCAAGGATCGTTGCCTTGTGGAAAATCAAAGCGAAGCAGATCGACTTTTTCCACGGTGACTATTTTGTCGTCGTCTCCGCATGATGCCAGACCTAATAAGGTTAGCAATACTATCGAATATATGAATTTTAACATCGTGTTTCGGATTAATATTAGACCATTTATTTCCTTGTTTCATTTTGAACTAAAGCGGGGTTTAGTTCAAAGGCTTCGTTCGGTATCTGTAAGGTGTATCCCGGATCGTTCTTTTCCAAGTAGAATTCGGTTGGCCGTTGTTCTTTATCATACCATACGTGTCTTAGTTTTTCCATCCCGTAACGACGCAGGTCAAACCATCGATGGTGTTCGAAACATAGCTCCCGGCGCCGTTCGCTTCGGACGAGCGTAATCAAATCATCGGCTATAGTCGTGGTAGTGTTTTGGAAATCACCATCACGAATGCGTTTTATCCTTAATTTGTCAATCATATCTTTAGCCTGAGTCAAGTATTCCCCTTTTCCTGTCTCTTTGTAGAGCAAGGCAGCTGCTTCTGCCGCGTTCAAATAGGCTTCGGTCACTTTAAAAGCCACTCCCCATTTGCCGTTTGACGTCCCCCAGTTTATGTTATAGTTAAACCCGACTTCGTACTTGCTGACAGGGACCCGGTAAACCGGAATTTCTCCGGAGAAGATAGACTCCCAGGTCAGATAATGGCTTTTTCTTAGATCAGAAGGGGCATAACTGTTAATCAGGTCGGTCGATGCGACACAGACAACTCTTCTTCTTCCCCATCCTGTGGCTTCTTTCACGTTAATATGTTTCATAGGCAAGGAGAGTACGTCCCCCTGATTACCGAATAAGAAGATAACTTCCGGATTCTCGTGGGTATAACATTCGGGATAGCCGCTGTAACGGTTTGGTAGTGGTAAGGAGTTTAAATCTCGAATCTCGTAAGGATGATCTTTAATAACTTTTTTACCGTAAGCCAAAGCCTGTTGCCAGTTTTCCATGTACAGGTAAGCACGAGATAAGATCAATTGGATACAGGGTAAATTGATTCTGTTATTCTGTAAATCCCTCTCTTCTTCCGGTAGGGTCGAGAACAGGTGTTCTGCTTCCAATAAATCTTTTATGATCTGTTCATAAACTTCTCCGACCGTATTTCTTGCCATTCCGGTTGCGGATAGCCCCGAATTTAATTTTAATGGTACGCCAGGAGCGTTCCGGTCAAAAGAATAGGGTTTCCCGTAAAGATTCACCAGATGGAAATAGAAATATCCCCGAAAAGCAAGGGCTTGTGCCTTTACCTTGTTTTTGTCATTCTCGCTACCCTGTACATCGTCGACATAATCTAAAACGGCATTACATCCGACAATTTTTTTGTATACTTCCCCATAGGTGTTGTATCCGCTAAACTCGTTTTTCATGTTTTTTGACCACGTGAATGCAAGTTTAATATGTGCCATATCTGCTTCGTAAAGATCGTCATAATCTCCCAAGTCGGGACGTGTGGCTACATCATCGTCAAATATACCCAGTACGCTGTAAAATGAACCGTCACTATGTCCGGGACCCATGTAAACCTCACCCAAGAGTAATTCATCCAAAGATTTCACCAGTTTAGGCACGTATTCGCTTTGTGATTTCGGTTCCAGAAAATCCTGACAGGAGATCAGGAAAAGTAGAGCAACCCACAAACTGTATTTTATTATTTTATTCATAAGGCATCATTTTTATAAACCAATACTCACGCTTAAAGAATAGGTTTTAGGTTGGACGCTATTACCTAATTCGGGGTCGAATCCGTTAAACTTTTTATCGGCAATCACGAACACGTTGTTTACGATCGCGTTCAGAGATAAATGTTTTATTCCTAATCTCTTACACCAACTTTCATTGATGTTCCAGGTCAGGGACATCTGCTGGCATCGTAAAAACGAAGCATTCACGACCCTGATATCCGATAAACCCCACATGTTGTAAGGATTATAGGTGTTTCCGTCCTGAAGAAGTATATATCTGTCTACTCTGCCCGAATATACTCCGGGGATATTGGTAAAATCTTCATCACCCGTTTTTTTCCAGCGTTTGGTTAACTCCTTGCTTAGATTGGTATTTGAGAGAGGAATATTTCCGTCTGCCGGGTAAGGATTTGGTAATCGTTTTTTGGCTCCTAACAGTAAAGAAAAGTTAGCCCCGAAGGTAAGCCCTTTCCATCTTAAACGAGTGGTCAACCCTCCCGTAAAATCCGGTTCTGTTTTGCCGCAATAGACAAGCATATCCGTATATTCCTGAATCTCTTTTAATTCGTATGAACCGTTCTTGTCTTTTATGAAATTTCCGTTTTCATCTTCTTTGAAAAGCAGGTTGAATTCGGGTATACCATCTTGCGAGTTTAATTTCCGGTACTTGAATGCCCAAAAACTGGAGATTGCATAACCTTTTTTCAATACTCTGTCTGAAGCCCCGTTGAGGTAGTCCGGTAATTTGATTTCACTGATCGATTGTGTTTGAGCTTTGTTCCAGTTTTTGGCAGAATTCAATCCGATAGTCCATCCCCAATCTTTGGTATGAATAGGAGTGATATTGAGGGTGTATTCAATACCCGAATTCGTAATTTTACCCCCGTTGATTTCCATCCCTTCCCGGCCGTATTCCAGGGCAATTTTTTGATTGACGATATTGTTGGAGGATTTTCGGTAGTATTCCAGGTTCATGGTAATCCAGTCTAACATCTGAATATCCACCCCAAAGTTCCAGGTCTTTGTTCGTTCCCAGCTTAAATGGGGGTTGGGGAGTCTGGATATTTTGGACATATATTCGCCATAGTACTGTTTTATTTGCCCCATAGTTAAGATCAATTCCGGACTGATACTGTTTACCGTGTTCCCTTGTATACCGAAAGAGGCCCGCAAATTGAATTGATTTAAAACGGGCGAGATCGATTGTAACCAAGGCTCTTGAGCAATATTCCAAGATAATCCGAAAGAATAAGTCGGATCGAATCGTTTATTTTGGTCTTGTCCGAATCGATTGGAGGCATCATTCCGAATACTGGCATTTAAAACGTAACGGTTTTTTAAAGCATAAGCTAAAGTGGCGAATAACGAAAATTGATGGGCTGTCATCGTACTACGGGTCCAACCTTCCCCGTTATACAGTTTATCCAATATACCCCAGTTTGTTACCTCGTTACCGATGGGTACGATCTCTTTTATCGGGGTCGGGGGAATGACTTGCTCTCCTCTTTCGGCGACGTACCCGAATATGGTTTGGGAACGATTTAAAGTGCTGGTAGAGGCCGCTTCCGTTCCAATCAGAATATTGATGCGGTGTATTTCGTTAACTGTTTTCGAAAAGGTGATTTTATTCTGAACGTTCCAGGCAAGTACCTCCGAAGCTCCGTTGTATAATTCTCCCCCGAAAGGTAGCAGGGCGGCTTTGTACCTGTCCGAACCGTATTTTTCCGAGCCGAAATCGTATCCTCGATAGAGATTGGCGATGTAATAGGTCTGTTCTCCGGCGTAAGATTCCGAATTGATGTTGTTGGTATTGATACCGCCCACGAATTCGTAACTCAGGTAAGGAAATATGTCCCATTTGAAATTTAGCGTGCTGTTTATCCTGGCAGCTTTCGATTTGGAGTAACTATGATCGACTTCATTCAGGATATGGTAATTTAAAAATATTTCATTCTTATTATATGTATAAAAACTTCTTTTTTGTTGAAATATGCGGTTTCCGTGTTCATCATATGCCAATACGGAACGACTGGTCTCCGTGGCGTATTTCATCGGGTCGACATTGGCCGCGTATCCCCAGGTGCGATCGATGGCTCCGACTATGTTAATGTCCAGGTGAATTTTCGGGTGAATATTTATACCTAAATTAATTCTTCCGCTTAAATTTTTTGCCTTGTTGTTTAGTTCGATTCCTGCTTGATCGCTATACCCAAGAGAAGCATTATAGACTATTTTATTATTTCCTCCCGATATACTTAAGTTGTGATTGTGACTAAATGAATTTCGGGTTAATAGTTTAAACCAATCCGTATTGGTGGATTCTAATTTCTGGATGGCTGTTTCTGCCTCTGTTTTGGTAATTTGTTTGTCATTGTATAGCCGCATGATTCCCTCGTATGTACTCATTGTTTTTGCCGGGACATCGGTGTAAACCGCTCCCGCGTCAAAAGCTTCCCGGCTAAACTGAATTCGCTCTTGTGAATTCATCAGATTAAACTGGTTGTAATTGGGTCTTCTCCTGAAGGAGAATGTGCCACTGTAATTAACGGTCATCTGGTCTTGTTGTCCCCGTTTGGTAGTAATTACGATAACTCCGTTGGCTGCTTTCGAACCGTAAATTGCCGTGGCGGAAGCATCTTTAAGGACGGTAATGGTTTCTATGTCCGCGGGGTTTAACCAGGAAATCTGATTCCCCAATATGTTTTTCAGATCGTCTACCATGATATCGTTTTGATTGATCGGTAGAGGATCGGGTTGAATTACTCCGTCGACCACCCATAAAGGATCTTGATTCCCCAGAATGGTAGAGGTCCCCCGTATTCGTATTTTGGGTGTCGTTCCTACCCGGGAACTGGTATTCATCACCAACATACCCGCAACACGTCCCTGTAACATCTGATCAATAGAAGTATAGGCCGGCATCATGATGTCGGAGGCTTTGACCGTTGTTACCGAACCGACTACATCACTTTTTCGTAAGGTTTGATATCCGGTAACGACTACTTCGTCCACGGTGGTAGCTTCTTCTTCCATCGTGATATTGATGATATTTTTGTCTTTGACAGGTATTTCTTTTGTTTTCATCCCGACAAAGGAAAACACGAGTACGACATCCTTCTGTTTCGGAATACGAATCGTATAATATCCTTTTCTATCGGTTGTGACTCCTATCGTGGTCCCTTTCAATATGATTGTTACTCCTGGTAACACGATACTATCCTTACCGATCACCTGGCCTCTGATACTTTGGATTTCATCCGATCCCGCAACTTTATGAATTCTGCTGATGATGATGTGTTTGTCCTGAATTTCATATTTCAAATCGGTTCCTTGCAGACAATAATCCAATATTTCCTGGATGGTTGCATTTTCGAATTTATAATCTTTTAAACCGATTCGCTGAATCTCCCGCGTGTTGTACACGAACGAATAGTCGCTGTTTTTTTCAATATGCAGGTATACCGTACTTACCGGAACATGTTTCAATTCAAACGTAAATCTTTTTTCTTGGGAAACCCCTTTTATGGGTATACTTACCAGAAAAACTACAAATGAAATTTCCAGAAACTTTCTCAGTAGTCTCAATTTTTCACGGGGGAAATGCCCGTCTGCGTCATTTTTTTTCATAAGTTTGCATGTTTATTAGCGTTAATTGATAAATATTTACGGGGAATTTGGGTGGAGCCGATTCCCCGTTGTTTTTTGTTCTTTTTTGTTTTCTATCGTGATAAAACGTTCTCTTTGAGAAAAACCGATAGCTCCCGTTCGGGACAAAATGTCCAAAATAAGGTTGATGTCGTCGTATTTTTTCAGTCTGGCCGTTAGTCTTATTTCTGTAGTACCTGTATCTGCAAAACCGTAATCGAAGTCGTACCATTTGGATAATTCTTTCATGATTTCACCTAAGGTTGCCTCGTTGAATATAAAATAACCGTCTTTCCAGGAAGTGAAATAGATCGTTTCTACGTCCGCTACCTTTCCTTCGTCTTTATCGATGCAGACTTGTTGTCCCGGTCTGATCAGGTAGGTTTCGCCGCTTCGGTTTTTTACCGCTACTTTTCCTCTTACCAGAGTGGTACGATTTGTTTCTCCTGTATAATCTCTTATGCAAACCTCCGTTCCCATGACGATTACATCAGAACGGGAAGTTTTCACGATAAAAGGAGTTTCGTTGTGTTGTACATCAAAGTAAGCCTCTCCGGTTAATTCCACTCGTCTCTCTGCTTGAGAGAAATGGACGGGGTAGCGTAATTTTGTCTCGGCGTTTAGCCATACCTTTGTGCCGTCGGCTAATACCAGTTGAAATTCAGCTCCCCGGGGAGTTTCCATCGTGTTGTATTCTATTTCTTGTGAGGTCGTATTGTCGATCGTTTCATAAGATACTTCCCCTTTTTCCAACACCCGAATGTTCGCGTGATCTCCTTGTAGTAGCGTATCTTGTTTTTCGAGTAAAAGTTTTTTCCCGGAAGCTAACGTCAGGAAGGCTTTACTCTTCCCGGTGGAGATATATTCCTGCCGTGCGATCATTTCTTTTTCTTCTGTTGTACCCAATAACCAAAGCCCGGTAAAGCTCAGAATCATAGCGATGGAGGCTACCATGGCCATGATTCGCTGCTGTTTCCGTTTGTGAAGCATGTGTCTTCTTGTTACAACCCGTTGAAAAGCTATATCGGTGTTGACGATTTCATGAATGTGTTTTTCGAAAGCCGATTCGTCCATAAGCGAAAGAAATAAACGTTTATTCTCTTCGGATTCGTTCATCCATTCATCCAGTATTGTTATCTGTTCCCATGTCGCTTTTCCGGTAATAAACGTTACGATGATATCTGCTATATTTAAACTTTTCTCCATTCTTATTCTAATTTTTATATATTATAAACACATGACCGAATAAAAAGGGGTAAAAGATTTTATAAAAAAATGTGCTTTAATACAATAAAGTAACTCTAATGGATATTATAAATGGAATATTGGTGTAAAATATATTTGATAAAATGCAATAAGAATGTAAAAAGCATTGAATTTGGAGATCGTTTAATGATGTTTCGGATGTAAAGAAAAAGAGGTGTTTTCATAATGGATCGTAGTTATAATATGTATGAAGAAGATCGGTATAAAATTTTGTTCAAAGAATTTTATCACCCTCTTGTGTGCTTTGTATTGCAATATCTTAATGATCATGAGGTAGCTGAAGATCTTGTTCAGGATTTATTTGTTCACTTGTGGACAAAAGAATTAAAATTCAAAGATGAAAATATGCTTCGTGCTTATTTGTATCGTTCGGCCCGGCATAAGTGTTTTAATTATCTGAGGAATTTGAAAATTCAACAACATCATGAAAGAAAGATTATAAAAGAACAGGAGTTACATGAATCTTTTTCTGTATTGCATAATATGATTCGGGAAGAGGTATATCGTCAATTGTTTGATTCCATAGATCGGCTTCCTCCCCAGTGTAAAAAGATTTGTTTGATGACCTTGGACGGAAAGAAACCATCGGAAATTGCTGCAGAACTCCATCTTGCCGTGGAGACCGTGAAAAAACAGAAAAAGATAGCCCAAAAACGAATTCAGGACGAATGGGGAATTTCATCTTCTGTTTCTTTATTATTTTCTTTTTGGATTTTATAGAGATAGGATGAGATACTGTTCTTTTTACCGTTTAAATCGGTTGTTTTGTAGAATGAAATAAGTAAAACCGCCCGAAAACTTTAGTTTCCGGACGGTTTTTTAACACACACAAAAAAATTGAAACATTAAATATAAGACTTGTCTTATCAGTTTTTGGCTTCTTTGGTCAAACGTGTCAATTCGAATAACATGGCTTGATAATGTTCTCTGGAATCCCGATTCGGGGCCGTGTTTATGGCTTGTTTCAATAGCTTTTCGATCTTTATCGCCGTTGCCCACAAAGTGGTATTTGTCTCTTCGATGGTTTTCAGTTCGACTTTTCTTTGCCATCTGTAGCCTCCTGTTCCGAATTCGTCGGTAATCAATTTTTTGGCTACAGTACCGGCTCCCTGTTCTGCCTCTATCGAGCGGAATTCGTCGATATAGCGTTCGGTCAATCCCGTTTTGTCCAGTCCATAGAGATAAATTTCTTCGAGTGAAGGTAAAAATGCCTCGTCGGAGGTGAGACCCATGGTAAGTTTTTGTTTGTTTTTATCTGCCAGAGTGCTTGCCATGGAAGTAATCATCATTTTTTGCATGATTCTATCCCCGGAAGTAACTTTTCGACCTTTAATAGCGCTCTCCCAAATACCACTATATAAGTCATCGAAATACTCTTTTATCGTGTAAGGGTCTTTGGAAACGTGAGCGGACAATAACACGTTATTCCGGGATTTCCATAAAAGTTCGGCGGTTAAATCCTGAATTTTAGTGGAGATGGCCACTCCTAAGCCGATTTTATTGGTAATCTCTTTATTATCTAACCAATCGCAGTTTTTAGTCTGGTTCAATACCCATTTCAACGCGGCGCGTTGTGTATTTTTGGGGACCGACTGGAAGCGTTTACCCGGTGTTCCGTCTTTTACTTCGTTGAGGTAGATACCACCCACGTTATACATAACGTTATTTATATAGCGGAAATATTGATTGCTAATTGAATTATATAGTTTTGTCCGTTGTTCGACATCCGGATCATCCGTGATCCATTGGTTCAGGTGAGACAGTACGTATTTCAGGTTTTTGATCCCGTAATCTCCCGCTTTCATGGCATTATCTCCCAAATCTTCTTCTATGGATGTCGGGTCGAATCTGGAATAAATTTGTTGTTTGCCGTAGCGATAAATCGGATCATTGGCCTTTTCGTCGACCCAACTTTCCACTATTTTTGCCTCGTCTTCGGCATTTTTAGCTTTCGGGAAGTAGGAATACAACCATTTTACCGCGTATTCGTCATATATACCTAAATCGGGAGGAGAGAGGGAGACTCCCTTATCTGTAGGTTGTGCCACGTAATTGTACCGGGCGTAATCCATGATCGAAGGGGTTGTCCCGTATTTTTGGGTAAAAGAAGCAGAACGTAATGAATCCACGGGGTAAGCGGCAGAAGAAGCCATGTTGTGCATAAAACCGAGCGTGTGTCCGATCTCGTGAGCTACTGCATAAGCAAGGGATTCATTTATCACGTCATCGGGCATTTTCTTGGAACGTACCCTCGGGTCGACTTGTGCCGTCTGGGTGAAACGCCATTCGTTGATCAATCGGATCAAATCGTTGTAAATGATTACAGACGCGTTGATGATTTCTCCGGTTGTCGGATCTACCCAAGAGGGACCCATTGCATTAGGTATATTGGTCGGGATATAGCGGATACAAGAATATTTTAAGTTGTCCGGGTCAAACTCGGGATCATCCTTCGGGAAATCCCGAACTTGCATCACGTTTTTAAAACCTATTTTTTCGAAGGCCTTGTTCCAGCGTAAAACGCCATCTTTGATAGGTTGTCTCCATGTTTCCGGGAAAGCATCATCCACGTACCACACGATCGGTTTTACCGGTTCGACCAATTCTCCGCGTTCGAAAGCCGCTACATCCGAGGGTTCTAAACGCCAGCGATTGGCAAATGAAATGGCTCGCATGCCATCCTCTTTGTCCGAGAGGGATTTTTTTCCTGTCAAGAAGATGCCTACTCGGGCATCTGAATACCTGGGACGCATTTTATGTTCGGGTAATAACAATAAAGAGCGGGTGGTGTTCACGGTAAAAGGTTCGTTGGAAAGCAGGGTGATGAGTCCCAGCATATTGATTGAAACACTATAAGAGTATGATGTTTTGATTACCGCGTTATCATCAAAAGCTTTGATTTCTCCTAATCTGGTTCCTCCTGTTTTAGGAGTTGCTACTACGGAAACAACGATACTACCTTTGGTGACTGGAGACATCTCCGCGCCGGTAAATAAGGTGGTCATGTTTAATACCACGGCAGTACTGTCGTTATTATATGCTTCGATCTTGTAGGTATTGATGATCGGGTCCAAAAAGTTCCGATTCCTCATTACCTCTTCACGGGATTCACTCGTGTTCAGTTCGGTGGAAACGTTCACTCTCTTCATAAATACTGTGCTGTCCTCCATGGTGAATTTTATGTGCATGGGAGCTTTTTCTTTGAAACCGATTTGACAAAACATATCGTCACTCGTTTCCGAGGCTACGGAGGCCAGTAACATATCGCGTCCCATATACTTCACCGGGATTTCCACGTACAATTTACCCTCGATCTTGTGTAAATTGATAAACTTGCTTTCAGACGTTTGTCGTCCCGGCTTTTTCATTAAATTCTCGTAGGGGGTCTCTTTCTTTTTGGGAGCTACCTGCTCGGTCTTGTCCTTCTCTTTTTTCTTTTTCCTTTTTCTGGAAGCGCCATCGGCCTCGTTAACACAGGGAAAAATCAGTAGTGTCACTACAAATAATACTAACCATTTTTTCATACATCATTATTTAAAATTATACAATACGGAGGAATTCTTCTTGTTTTTATCTTTCATGCTAAAATCAGATTTTTCCTATAATTTATTTACTTGTCCAGATCGTCAATCATTTTTCCGAACTTCTCTTTGTCAGATGCGGTTGAGAAAGCAGTCAAAATCTTGTTCTTTAATTTTTTTATACCCGATAGAAGGGTCTCGTTCTTATTTTGGTGCGCAATTTGTAAAACCTGGGGTAATATATAGAGATTACCCTGTCCCGAGGTCATCATGGTTTCGATCGCACGAAGCATTTTGTCGGTGTCATTTAGCAGGGTCGCTTCCAGAAAGTCGAGCTGTTCCAAAAGTCCGGTTTTGTTTTTCATGTCGATCGTCGAGAGTTGACGACGCAGATCGCGTATGCTGTCTGTTGTTTTTTTCTTGTCGATAGATTCCCCTTTTGCAAGAGCATTCGTGTAGGAGTTAATGATTCCTGAGAAACATTGATACAGAAATAAATCGATGTTTAATTCTCCTACGTTTCTTTTGAATGTATCTAAGTTTTCCAACACGAATGAAAATCCGTCGTCCCCGTATTTTTGGTTTTCAAGTAAAAACCAGTAATCGGCCTGCATTCTTTCCTCTTTGCTTAAACGGGCTGTTAACTCCTTCAGTACTTCCATGCTTCGTTTTCGTTCGGCGGTTTCTTTTAAGAGAAAATAGTAGTTTTTCAGCTGTTCGTTGTTCATTCGACCGGAGGCATGTAAATTTTCCTGATAACCGAAAGAGTTTTCTGTTACCATTCCCCGTTTTACTTTCGTGACGAAATCTTCTGCGTTAAGGCTGCTGCCTACTAATTTATGATATAATGTTCCGTCCGGATTCAAGATCAAATAGGTCGGGTATGCTTTGATGTCGAATTTTTTTCTCAGTTCGGCACCTTCTTTTTCCATATCGTACTCCACGCTGATAAACAACGGGTTGAAATAACTGCCGGCGGCGGGTTGTGTCAATATCTGTTCTCTCATTTGCTTGCAGGGACCGCACCACGAGGTGTAACAGTCGATAAAGAGATACTTTTTTTCGGTTTTAGCTTTGGTGAGGGCTTCTTTGAAACTCAGTTTTTCAAAGTTCACGCCCTGACCGAAAGCTAAAACAACAGATAATATAAATGCCGGAAGAAGAATAATTCTTTTCATAACACCTTTTATTCAGTAGTTTATTAAAATTGTTTGTTCTTTTTCAGGAACTCTTCGAACGCTTCTACCCATGTTTTTACCAGATCGAACTTGCGGAGTATTTTAGGGTAGTCTTTGTACTTTTCTTTTAATTCATCTTCTCGTCCGCGATAGGCGTAAAAGTAGGTAATGTACTCGATAAGGTCTTCTTCGATCGATGGCGATCTGTAACCTTTTCCGTCTTTTAGAAGAGAAACCCACCTGAAAAAACTTTGTTGTTCGGGGCTTTCCATGGGATATAGGCCGACGTTTTTATTGTAATTCGATCCAAACCATAAACCTTCGTCCGTTATTTCTGAAAATGTTTCCACACCTTTGTCATAATTTGCCTGAATCCAACTTTTACTTTTGGCAGCTAAGATGCGACAGGCCCATATATTCAATTCCTCGTCTGTCATATCCGGAAGCTTGTGTAACTCTCCTATCGTGACACCTTTCAGACTTTCGGGATAGATAGCGACTTCTCCCCAGATGCGCGTATTGAGATCGCTGAAACCTTTGTACAAGGTATCGACCAATAGTATGGAAGAGGGTCTGTATATTCCGCTTTTAGGTAAACGGGGAAGCACTTTTTCCTGGATAGCATGTAGTGCTTTAAGCATGGCTGCGGAGTCGGAGGATATTTTTATGGATACGAATATGTCCGTGCTGAAAATATGATATCCGGGTTCAAACAGTACCAGATCTTTTATCGGATTTCCGAAATGATCCACGCGATCGCTCCCCTGATGAATAGTATCATTGACAAATATGGGCATATTGTCATTTGTATAAATGCTGTAAATTAACTGGTTGACTTCTCCTGATTTCTTTTCGATAACGAACCAGTCTAACATGTTTTCCGTGGCAAACACCTTCTCTTCCTTGTCACAAGCGGAGAATAGGAGGAGGGATAAAGTTAGATAGAATAAATATTTTAACATGTCTTTGCGTTTAAATGTTTAATAATAGATTAGTTGCGATCTTCTCTCGGCGGATTGTCGATCAATACTCCGTTGTTGAAAACAAGTTCTTCCGGAGGTATGGGTAATACCCAGGCATTGTCTTCTCCGTAAGGTTTCAGCTTGTAGATTCTGTCCAACGGAGCTTTCTCGCCATAACTGGTTGCTGATCTGTATACCGCGTGGGATATGGACCTTTTCTCCGGATATTTGTGGGAGACCGCGTAACGGCGTAAATCGAACCAGCGATGTCCCTCGAAAGATAACTCTTTACGCCGTTCTTCCCGGATGAAATCGATCATGCTTTTACCGTTCAGTCCGTCGACAGACGGATATTTGTGGTCGGCATAACGTTTATCCATCAATGCTTTTAAGGTATTTGCGGCTTCCGGTTGATCCAGCATAGCTTCGGCTTCGGCTTTATTCAAGTAGACTTCGGCAGCCCGGAGAATAAACGAGTCGAAAACGGTCGGTTTCGGAAGTGTAATATTCCAGTTCGCGTATTGATTGTCCGGACTTTTTCTCATGTAGTAGTTGGAACTCTCTCCCGATGTCCTGGACTGTTCCAGAAAACATGTTTTCCGTAAATCTTCCAATCCTTGGCTTTCGTACTTGGAGTATAAAGCGTACAATTCGTCGGAAACTCGATAGCGTACATTACCAAAGTTGTTATCCATTAACAAACCGACGGTTGGCGAACCTTGCGTGAAGAAAACCTCCGGAGAGTCCGACGTGTTGAAGTAATCGCGCTCGGTTTCTCCCGGGACGCCGTTTCCCGGATTAAAATCATTTAAATCTCTTAGCTTGCATCCCAATTCCATGATTTTATTACACTCGTTGATCGCTAATTGCCATTCACCCATGTATAGATAGACGCGACTTAACAGGGTACGGGCGGAAACTTCATTTGCACGGTAGATCGTGGGTTGTTGTATCCCCTCCAAATTGTTTATGGCATCTTGCAGATCCGTCACGATTTGTTTATAAATAGTGGCTACGGATTCTCTTGCGAAATATTTTGCCTCGATGTATTCTGTTAAATTCAAAGGAACACCCGGGTCCCGATCTGCTGTTTCCCGTGAATACGGGTTCGCGTAAAGGTTTACAAGCATGAAATAGTATCCGGCCCGTAGGAATAATGCTTCGCCTTTGATGCGCCGCCTCATTTCTATGGGATCGGAAGGAAATTCTTTCACGTAAGAAATAATTACGTTCAAATAGCCGATGTGTTCGTACATTCTTTTCCAATCGACATCTTTAAAAATAGATCCGTTATACCCTATGAAAGGATTTTTCGCCCATGCATAAAAATTTCGCATGTAGTATACGGGATTACCAGCGAAATCAAGAAATACTTGTCCTGTCAGGCTCTCTTCTGAATCATCGTCCATGATATGCAGATAGGGATAATAACCGTAATCCGAACCATAATAAAATAGGGTCAGATTGTCCGATTGCTTCATATACCCGTTTCCGATCAAAATCTCGTCCAGATCGGCACAGGAGTTGGCATAGGTCAGGTCTTGCGAGTACTCGTGCAGGAAGTCGCCGCAAGAGACACATAAAAAGGCTCCTATAATTAAATTGAATATCTTTTTCATAATACCTTGTCTTACTTAAAATGTAACATTTAATTGTAATGAATAAGTGGGTCTTACGGACATGTTAATCAAGTCCGACGTTCCGGATTGCGAGGGATCCTGTCCTTTTAATTTGCGGCTGCATATCGTGAATAAATCAGTCCCGCTTATGCTGACATAGGCTGATTTGAGATATAGTTTTTTACAGAATTGATCCGGTATGACATAACGCAATGAAGCACTTTGCAGTCTTACATAATTTCCGGATACGACCCGTGTATTTGAATTGTCGTACATATCCCAAATGTTTCGGGCGAATTTGTAGGGTTCGTTACTCCACCACGGATCGAGTGTTTTGGACCATTCGGAATGAGGTAATATCCCCGGAATATTCGTGTGTGATTCATCTCCGGAACGTTGCCAACGTTTCGTGAGCTCTTTACGAAGATTTCTTTCCGGTCCTACGATACTGCCGTCTGAAGGATACATTCTGAATAGCCGGATTTTGGAACCGAAGCTGTAAGCTAAATTGAAGGAGAGACCTAAATTTCTCCAGCCGAGATAGTTGGAAACTCCCCCCTGTAAAAAAGGTTCGCGACAGCCGGAACGTTCCATCACGGTCATGTAAACCTCTTCTTTATCCATACCCGCGTAAACCTCTTTCATGTCGATTTTTTCGCCTTCACGGGTTACGAATCGATCCGCACCGTAAAAAAGGGGAGCACCGTTACGGGGATCCAATCCCTTGAATTTGTAGGAATAAAACGTGTTTAGTGGCTGTCCGGAAACTTGTACACTTCCGTCTAAATAATTCGAGTAGGTTATTTCATCCTCTATTAGCTTATCTTTGGGGGTAACCTTATCTATTAATTGATTGATCACCGAACCTAAATTGGGGTTGAAACGCCATATGAATCCTTTGCGACTGCCGTTTGTTCCCATCGTGTTGACCGGGGTTAAATTTAAAGTGACTTCGACTCCTTGATTGGTCAAATGCCCTGCGTTGACCGTGTAATTCTCAATTCCGTTTACGGTCGATACTTTTTTATTTAAGAAGGCATCCGACGTGTTACGGTAATAGTAACCGATAGAGCCTTGTACCTTATTTTGAAACAAGGAAAACTCCAAGTCGATATTGTATGTAGATGTTTTTTCCCATTTTAAATTCGGGTTGGGGTATCTGTTGATCGTAGAAAAATACTCGTTAAACAATATATTTGTTCCTTGTCTCTGAATGATTAATCGGGGAGAATCCTGAGCCGACATGTTTCCCTGGTAACCGAACGACATTTTAAGGGCAAGCATATTCAGCCAACTCACGTCGCTTAAAATGTTTTCATGCATGTTCCAGCGACCGGATACGGACCAGATCGGTAGCAGCCGGTCGTTACTGGCATCTCCGAATTTGTTGGAAGCGTCGATTCGCATGTTGGTATTCAAAATATATGAGTTTTCGTAAGAGTAACTTACGCTTCCCACGAGTCCCACTAAGTTGGTCAGGTTGTGGCTCAAGCGTCCCAGTGCCTTGGGGGTCATCAACCATTTTTTATAGTCAGGATATTTGTTGCCTTCAATATCGATGGCATCGAATATCATCCCGCGTCCTGGGAGGTATCCCCGTCTGGTGATACTGAAGCCGGTGTATTTGGAAGAGCTTAATTCTCCGATGACATTTGCCGTTAGCTGATGGCGTTGGTTTTCGTCCAACATTTTGTTGAAATTCAGAGAGGCTCGCAGGCTATAACTGTTGTTTTTCGTGTTGCTGATTTGTAATTCTCCCCCCACCGGACAAGTCGAGAAATTGGAGATTACTCCGGTTTCTCTGTCTTTTCGCCGTAGATTGGAAATATACCAGGTATCTTCGCCGAAATAAATTTGTTCATTCGTGTGCGATACGTTATAGGCAAACACAACTTCCGCTTTCAAAAAAGGAAGGACTTTGTACCCTAAATTAAGATTCAGGCCGATTTGATCCGTATCGATGTCGTCCGAGGAGTTTTTGTATTCGTTGATAATATTGAACGCATGCTCCTCGTTGTTGTTGGTCCCGCTTGTCAGCCGTTGATAATACAGTAAGCTTCCGTCTTTGTTGTAAGGGGAAACGCTTCGTGAAGTGTTGTAAGCGTAGTCGGTCATCCCGACATCTTTCGGGGTATACTCTTTTTTCTGTAAATTGGCATTTAGACCAAAATGCAAGGAGAAACGCTTGTAATCTACATTTAAGTTGACCAAACCCGAATAACGTTTATTCTGTTCTCCCCGGAGGTTACCTAATTCATCCATGTATCCCAAAGAGGCGTAATAACGTATGTTGTTCGTACCTCCGGACAGACTCAACGTGTGGTTCTGGGAGTATGTGTCTCGCATCAATGTGCCCAACCAGTCCGTGTTTGCTGTTTCCATGGCACGGACCGAATTGATGAATTCATCGTGGGTGATCACCTTGTTACAATAATCATAATAAGCGGATTCATATCCGACCCAACTTTTCAAATCCGGGATGGCTAACTGGGCGTTGATCAACTCCCGGGAATAAGCGATGCGTTCTTGAGAGTTCATCACGTTTACCGAGCGGTCGGTGTAACGGGGACGAAGCCGGTAGGTCCCAGACACGGAATAAGATATGGACGGTTCGCCGACCTTACCTTTTTTCGTGGTAATGACGATGACGCCGTTGGAAGCCTTGGGGCCGTAAATGGCAGTTGCCGATGCGTCTTTCAGGACGTCGATCTGGTCTACGTCGTCCGGGTTTAATCCGGAAATGGCATTTCCCAGCAGATTCACGAAATCCAAATCATTGACGGAAGCCGGATCGACATTCACCGGATCGGTTAGGATGATTCCGTCCAATACCCACAATGGAGCCGTGGATCCTAAAATCGTGGTCGTTCCCCTGATCTTAACCTTGGGTGTTGCTCCCACTTGTCCCGAATTACGTATAAAAATCATCCCCGGCACATGACCTTCCAGCATTTGGTCTACGGTGTTGATGCCTGCCACGGCAATGTCTACTGCTTTCAAAGAAGTTACGGAGCTGGTTAAATGACGTTTGTCTACTTTGTAATAACCGTAAGACACCACTTCATCCAATGTAGCGGTTTCTTCCTTCAGGATCACGTGAAGCGGTTTTCCCTCTTTCGCCACTTTTTCCACGGACTTCATCCCGATAAATGTAAACAATAATACTATTTTTGACGTGTCATTGGGAATCAGTAGTTTGAATTCTCCTTTCGTGTCTGTAGCCGTTCCTATGGTTGTCCCTTTCAATCTTACCGTTACCCCGGGTAAGGGAATCGAATCTCTATCCGTGACTTTGCCTTGTATCGAAACGTTCTTTTTCTCCTCCTGCTGACGTTTGCGAATAACCACCGTATTGTCCATCAATTCGTAATATAGACCCGTACCTTTCAAACAAATATCCAATACTTGTGTGATCTCCATATCTTTGATATCAACCGTAATCCGTTTATTGTTTTCTACTTGTTCGTGATTATAGACAAACAGATAATCGGACTGCTGCTCGATTAGTTTAAATACTTTTTCCAGTGAACTCTCTTTTACCTGAAGCGAGATTTTGGTATTTTGAGAATACAAAGCGGCGGATAATGGCATCGAACTAACAAATAATAGAATAAATGTTAATTTCATTATGTCCATCGCTTTTTTTAAAATACGATTCCTTAAAAATCGCATTTGTCGATTTTTCTTCATAGATTTGTTTTGCTAAAAATTAAACACATTGTTGTTTTTTAAGCTGTTGAAAGGCCTAATTTTCAACAGCTTTTTTGTCATTATTTCGAGATTACCACGGTTCTTCCCTGCATGGTAAATTTTATCGCACCCGTTTTTTCCAAAAAATTCAACATTTCGTTGATATCACTATGGCGACGTATAGTCCCGGTAAAATGTAAATCTTTTACTTCAGGAGTTTTATAATTAATTTCGACATCGTACCATCGGGACAAGATGTTCAATACTTCTTCCAGGCGTTGTTTATTGAATACAAACCATCCATCCTTCCAGGCTACGAATTCTTTTGTATCTACTTCGGATAACGTAACCTTTCCGTTTTCTTCCCGGAGCTGCATGGAAGGATGAAGCAAGTATCCCTGTTTTTTAATAACTATTTCAACCTTACCCGTCACTAACGTGGTCACGAAGCTTCCGTCGTAATTGTTGATATTGAAGCTTGTTCCTAATACCTTGATCTCGTTGTCGCCCATTTCCACGATAAAAGGTTTTTCCTTGTCTTTCACGACCTCGAAATAGGCCTCCCCGTTCAATTTGATCCGGCGTTCTTTTCCGGTGAATCGTGAAGGGAACTCCAATTCTGAAAGTGAATTCATCCATACCCGGGTACCGTCTGCGAGGATCAGTTTATATTCGCCTCCTTTCGGTACGATGATTTGGTTGTTTTGCGCTTCTCTTTCCGTGCTGCCGGAGTCCTTTGTAACGGTTACGATTCCTTGATCTTCCGATTGAATGATCGCACCGTCTAATCGGGTGTTTATTTCGGTTTGACCGTCTAATACATAGTGTTCGCCATTGGCTAATTTCAGAAATGCTTTATATCCGCCTTTTGGGGGAATAACCGTTTCCCGGGTAATCGTTGTATCTTTGGTTTGCGGTTCCATGATGAACTTATAGCCGATCCCTAAACAGACGCCAATAAGCAGAATGGCGGCATATCGCGTTAAAACTATTTTGCGTTTTGGTTTTTGGTAAATCCTTTTCCGGATAGTATTCCAACTCTTCTCTTTGTTCTCTTTTTTCCGAAAATGAAACCTTTTTTGCAATGATGATTTGTCTTGTATCCGGTAGAGTAACTCGCTATGGGTAGGAGACTCCTCAATCCAGCAACGGAGTGCTTTTTCTTCTTCCGGAGTTAATGTCCCGTCCAAGTAGTGTTTTATCAACCGGATTCTTTCCTCTATGGTCTCGTTTAAATCTTTTTTCATCTCTTCGTATGGTAACGACCCTATTGGGGGCATCATATTAAATACAAAGAAGTCGTCCGGGTGGACGACAGAGAAAATGATTTTTTTTGAATTTTTTTCTATAGGCGTACGGATAACTAAAATCCTAAAATGATGGAAATAATGAAGAGATTATTCAGTTTAGTTTTTAAAGCTTGCCGTGCACGCGCTTTGTGGGTTCTCACTGTATTCACGGAAATGTGCATAATTTCTGCAATTTCTATGTTATTTTTTCCTTCGAGATGCATCAGTATTACTTTTCGCTGTTCGCTCGGTAATTCGTCGATCTCTTTCATCACCAGGCGATATACCTCCTCTTCCACTACCATATCGGCAAACCCTTCTTCGGAGGCCAGCAGTTTACATTCGTTCTGGTATTTTTCTTCTAACTTTTTAATGCGGATATAATTGAGGCAACGGTGACGCATGGATTGATAGATAAACATTTTTAAATGCAAGCCGGATTCGATGGTTTCTTTGGCTTTCCACAGATTGACAAAAACATCCTGAACAATATCGATAGCGACCTCTTCTTCTTTTAACATACGCGTACCGAATATGCACAGGGAGTCGTAGTACATCTCGTAGTAATAGCGAAATGTCTCTTCGTGTCCCTCTCTGAAGGAAGTCAATCTGTTTTCAGGAATAATAGTCATGTATTCTTGTTTACTATCTATAAACGAATGTCGCAAAAATACATATTTTTCCATTGGTACCAAATTGAAATAGAATAGAAGGTATTTATTTTCGTATTGAAATATAATGAAATATTGTTGCGTTAATATAGTTTGTTCTGTTTTTACGCTCCCGGGAAACGTTTTTTTCGGATTACCTCGATTTTTAAGAACCGTTCTCATTTTTTTTAATGGGGTTGTCACCCATTTGCGGAAGAAGTGTGTTTGTGGTGTATAAAAGATGCAAAGAAATGAAAAAAGAAAAAGAGATATACGAGTTGATTGTTGCTTACCTGCGGGAGGTTATTTCAGAAGAAGAGAAGATGGAGTTGCAGGAATGGATGGATAAGCATGAAAGTCATAAACGTTTATTTGCTGAATTATGCGATAAAGAGCGAATGAAAGAGGAGATCGGACAATACGCTTCGTTTGATACGGAAGGCCGATGGAAACAGTTTGAAAAGAATTTGGAGCAAGAGAGGAAAAGGAGCAGAAGGGGCGTCATTTGGAAGATCAGTGCCGCGTCTGTTGCGGTTTTGTTGGCGGTAGGCATAGGTTTACTTTACTATCCTTCGAAAAAGGAGAGTGTTAAACGGAATGCAGAGGTCATGGCTATCGTTCCCGGGGAGACTCAGGCTGTTTTGATATTGGGCGATGGACGGGAGGTCGTTTTAAAAGGAATGAGAGACACTACTTTGTTGACGGGAAGCGGTGAACAAATCCGGGTGGATGAAAAGGGTGAGCTGCAATATGCTTTGTCTGAAAAATCGAATATACCGGAGATGCATACTTTGCGGATTCCGCGGGGAGGGGAGTACAAAATAACCTTGGACGATAGTACGCGGATATGGTTGAATAGTGAAACCCAATTTACCTATCCTGTTCATTTCACGGGTAAGGAACGGAAAGTAAAGGTAACGGGAGAGGCTTACTTTAAGGTGACGGAAAATAAGGAAAGGCCTTTTATCGTGGAAACGGATAAAATGAATATACGCGTATTGGGAACCTCTTTCAATGTTACGACTTATTCGGACGAGGAGGAAAGCAATACCACATTGGTGGAGGGGAGGGTCGAAGTCTCTTTACCGGGAAGTACTGAAAAGATCGTACTGAAACCGGGAGAGCAGGTTTTGATACGGAAAGAAAAGGCAGAGGTACGGAAGGTAAACACGAAATTATATACCTCCTGGATGCGGGAGCGTTTCTCGTTCGAGAGCGAAGATATGGAAGCGGTTATCCGCAAGTTATCGCGCTGGTATGACGTCAGTTTCTTTTTTACCAATCCGGAGATGAAGCAAAAGCGGTTCACGGGTAGTATCCCGAAATACGAAGAGATCCACCGGGTGTTGAAAATGATGGAGATGACGACAAGTATTCGTTTCTCCGTAAAAGATAAGACCATTATTGTACGATAAAATACAGGAAGTGCAGCGAACACCTCCTGTATGGATTGAAAAATTGATGTAGTATAAACAATTTAACCTTACAAAGGTATGAAAAAAAAGTCAAACGTAAGGGGTAGTGATGGGACTGCCCTGAGAAAAATCTGTACGATCATGAAACTTTGTATGTTTCTGTTGCTGTTTACGATGCTTTCTGCTTCTGCACGCAGTTTGGCCCAAGAAACACGGGTTTCTATGGAAAAGAAATCGATTAGTTTGCTTACCGTATTAAAAGAGCTGGGTGAAAAAACCGATTACGAATTCTTTTATAACGATGACGAGGTGATGCGCTGGAAAGTTTCCGTCTCGGCGAAGGAGGCGACAGTGACGGAGATTTTGGACCGGGTATTAAGGAACACCTCGCTTACTTATAGTATAGTGGATAACATCATCGTTATTTCACCGAAACCTGAAGAAAAAGCAAAGCGTTGGCGAGTATCCGGTACGGTAAAAGACGACAAGGGAGAACCGATGGTTGGAGTTACCGTATTCTTGAAAGGAACGACGATCGGAACGGCCACGGATCCGGCTGGTAAATTCGACTTGAACTTTTTGAAAAAAGACAGTGTAACGGTCGTATTCTCTTTTATCGGCATGAAAACTCAGGAACGTCTTATAAAAGATACACTCGTTACCGATATGGTGGTTACCATGGTGCCGGAGGTCGATGAGTTGCATGAAGTGGTTGTTACCGGTTTCGGTAATAAGTCGAAGAATAGTTATACGGGTTCCGCTACCAGTATCAGCAGGGAACAGTTGATGAGTGCCGGTTCCAAAAATTTGTTGACCAGTTTGGCGGCTTTTGTTCCGGGAATGCAGGTCGTGGCGAACAATGAACGGGGATCGGATCCCAATACCCGTCCGGAGATTTTGATTCGCGGAAGGAGTAGTTTCGAAGGCTCATCCAATGTTCCGACCTTTATCGTGGACGGGGCGGAGGTAAATTTGGATTACGTGTTCGATATGGATATCAATGATGTGGAGAATGTTACCGTGTTGAAAGATGCTTCTGCTTCTGCCCTGTATGGTGCGAAGGCATCGAAAGGAGTAGTCGTGATTACCACGAAACCGTTGAAGGAAGGAAAGATGAGAGTTTCTTATAGCGGGACATTTCGCACTTCTATCCCGGATTTAAGTGATTATCATTTGTTGAATGCCGCGGAAAAATTGGAATACGAACGGCGGGCTCGTTTATATATCGATACGGAAAAGGAACAATATAAATTGGACGAATTGTACAACGAGAAATTCCAGCGGGTGAAAGAGGGTGTAAATACGGATTGGAAATCCAAGCCTTTACGTAATGCCTTTACGCAGAATCATAATATTAGTATTGCCGGGGGAAACGAATATGTAAGATATAGTATGACCGCCCGTTACGGTAGTGATCAGGGCGTTATGAAAGAGTCCAAGAGGGATCGCTATTCTTTCGGTTTTAAATTATCTTATAACAAGCAGGATAAGGTATACGTGTCTAATATCATGACGATTACTTCGGTTAATAACGTGGAGTCCCCTTACGGTTCATTTAGTCAGTGGACGGCTTTGAATCCTTATGACCGGGCCTATTTGCCGGATGGTTCGATAAATCTGGATTTATCCTATATTGATCCTAATGCACCGATTCCTCTTCACGAGGTTTCTTTGGGAAGCTATAATAAAGGTGAACAGTTTTATCTGAATAATGTGTTGGATATAAAGATAGAATTACTGAAGGATTTTCGAATAGAAGGTCAGTTATCGTTGAATAAGAGTAAAAACGATACGGAGGTATTTGTCTCCCCGTTGTCAAATCGGTTTAAAGGCAAATCGGCTTCGGAGTCTGGCTCGATTGAGATTTCCAATACCAAATCTATGGATTATTCCGGAAGGTTGATGTTATCATACAATAAGATGTTTGGTCCTGGTACTTTACTAAGTTTATTGGCAGGGGGAACCATTCAATCCACCGAAAGTAATTCGAACGGGTACAGGGGCATAGGAATTTTTTCAGACAAATTGGCACATCCTGCTTTTGCAACCAAATACCCGGAGGGGGAAGCGCCGTCGGGATCTCAGGATATTTCCCGTACGATGGGTGTTTTTATGAATGCCAATATGATTTATGACGACCGTTATTTTTTAGATGCTTCCATTCGTTACGAGGGAAATTCGAAATTCGGCTCGGAACAACGTTACGCTCCTTTCTGGAGCGTGGGAGCGGGATGGAACATTCATAAGGAAAAGTTTATGCAGTCTTTGCGGGCGGAACGCTTGAAATTGCGGGGAAGTATCGGATATACCGGTAATGCTTCGTTCTCTCCTTACCAGGCGATGACGACTTATAAGTACGATTCGCAATTGGATTATGGCGAAGGTATTGGAGCGGTACCGATGGCGATCGGTAATCCCGATTTGAAATGGGAACGGACGTTAACCTACAATGCTGGATTAGATGTTGTGTTTTTTTCACGTCGATTGGATATGAGCGTGGATTACTATTATAAACTGACGGACGATCTGTTGTTGGATGTGGCGAAAGCGCCTTCCGTAGGAACCATCACGGCGAAGGAGAATTTGGGAAAAATAGCCAATACCGGTATCGAAGTACAAGCCAGGGTTGAAGTATTGAGAAATAAAAATTGGAATTGGGCACTTTCTGTGACGATGCAACATAACCGGAATAAGATTAAAAAGATCAGTAATGCCTTGAATGTAATGAACGACTCCCTGAATGCAAAAAAAACGGTGATGCCGCCTCCGGTTTACGAAGAGGGACAATCCACGTCGGCCGTAAAGGCCGTAAAATCGGGAGGGATCGATCCGGCGACGGGAATGGAGATCTATATCGATAAGCAAGGAAATCCGACTTTCGTGTATGATTATTGGGACAAGCGGGTCTATGGAGATTCGGATCCGGATGTGTCCGGAACGTTCAATTCCTATCTTAATTGGAAGGGAGTTTCATTGAATATGCTGTTTCAGTACTCTTTGGGTGCGACGATATATAATCGGACACTTGTGACGCGGGTAGAGGGGGCTAATCCTAAAAAGAATGCTGATCGCCGGGTATTGGAGAGTAGATGGAGTAAAGTGGGGGATAGAGTGAAATACAAGGATATAGCCGATGCTTCTATTCCTGAGATTACCAGTCGTTTCATTCGGGATGAATATTATCTGAATATGTCGAGTTTAAGTGTTGCTTATGATTTTACATCCCCGTTTTGTTCTAAATTGTATTTGAGTCGGTTAAGGGTGGAATTTTTGATGAATGATCTGTTCCGGATTTCGACTATAAAACAAGAACGGGGATTGGACTATCCTTTTGCCAGGAGCTTTGAATTCTCGATTAGTGCAGCATTTTAGTATTAACGGTAAAAATAAGAGTTATGAAAGAAGGAATATGCAATATCATATGGGTAATATGCTGTGCCGTAATGTTGTTAAGCGGATGCGACAGCTTTTTAGATGTACAACCCAAAGGTATAGTGGAACAGAAAAAACAGTTTGAAGATATTCAGGGATATCGGGATGCCATGTATGGTATTTATGCTTCTATGGCTAAACCGGAATTGTACGGGAAGGCGATGAGTTACGGTTTTATGGATCAGATCGGGCAGCTTTTTTACGCCAAATATCTCGGTTCTTATCAGGATGTCGAGGCTGCTTCGAAGTTTGATTATAAAAGTCAGTTTATAGAGGGAATCATCCGGAATATCTGGGAAAAGGCTTACGAGGTAATTTCCTATGTAAATAATGTTATTGAAAACGTGGAGAAAGAAGATGTCACTAAAGACGGAGATTATGTTCTGATAAAGGGAGAAGCCTATGCTTTGCGCGCTTTTCTGCATTTCGATATCATGCGACTATTCAGCGATAATATTTTGCGTCATCCCGATGCGGGAGGTATTCCCTATGCTGCAATTTTCGGATTGGAAAATAAACCTGTTTATTCGTTGAAGGAGTGTTATGACCTTGTTCTGAGTGATTTGCAAAAAGCCCAGGAGGCATTGGTCGGCGATAATACCATCCGGAATAGCAAGGCGAATTCTGTTTATCAACAGAATCGTCGTTCCCATTGTAATCAATATGCGGTTTGGGGATTGAAAGCCCGGGTTTTTCATTACAAAGGCGATTTGGACAGTGCGGCGTTTTATGCCGAAAAGGTAATCGGGGCTCGGACAGAATTGGCTTTAACGGATGCAGCTCAATACGAGGGTGTAAAACGGTATGATAAAGATAATAAAGAACTGATGTGGGGGTTATATACTTCCCGATTGTATCAGATCTACTATGATCTTTTTTTGCAGAGCGATCTGGGGCAAGGAAGTGTTTTGTGGGTAAAAGCAGGTGTTTATGATTTTTATGAGATCGGATCCGTTTCCGCGGATAATAAGGATAAACGTTTTAACGCTTTTTTCACTTCGGATAAAGGATTTTCGAACGAGTATGTTTTTACGAGGTTATTAAGTAAAGAAGAGAAAGCTTATTACTTTACGGGTATATCTTTATTACGTTTACCCGAGATGTATTATATTTTGGCTGAAGCGACTTATGCTAAAGATAAAGATAAGGCATTGGAATATTTGAATGCGGTTCGAAGGACCCGAGGATTGAAAGATATGATTTTGTCTCAGGTACCTTCGTTCAAAGAGTTCCGGACTGCCCTCGTAAAGGAGAGATGTAAGGAATTTTGGGGAGAAGGTCAGGTATTTTTCTCTTATAAACGAGAGCATATGCCTTTTATGAACGCGACCAACGCGTTTGAGATAGAACCTTCTTCTGCTATTTTTAATTTGCCTTGGCCGAAGAACGAACTGGAATACGGGACTAAAAATCAATAATACGGATAAGCAATGAAAACAATATTATGTATTTTGGGGATTGCATTGGGCCTGATCGTCGTCGGATGCAATGAAAACGGAGATAGCGGTTTTTACGATAACGTGTACCGTGTTTATTTTCCGAAAGACAGTATACGCTATAATTTTGGAGATAAGCCCGTGGAGTTGACCTCCTATACGGTAAACGTGCCCGTGGAGGTATTGGGATTACCCGCGGATAAAGAGATGAGTATAAAGGTTTCGGTTGACGAAAAGGCGACGACCGCTCCCGAAGGGGCGTATGTTGCTATTCCCACGGAGATCCTGATAAAAAAAGATTCTGTATTGGCTTATGTACCGGTGGAGTTGATACGGGCTGATATTCCTTCGGAGAAAGATACTACTTTTCATATTGTGTTAAGATTGGAGCCTAACGATAATTTCGAATTAGGAGTAAAAGAAAGTTTACAAAGTGTGGTCGTGTTCAGCAATTTTCTGGCAAAACCGGATTGGTGGATCGGATTGCAGGACTATTGTCTGGGTATTTTCCAAAAAGAAAAATACCAGAAGATGATTGAATTGTGGGGAGGTCCGATTACGTTGGATGACTTTTTTTTCCGAAGTGCAAAAATCATAAGTGTAGCCAAAGAGATGTATTATTATTTCCAGGAGCATCCCGAATACGGTATGGTATTTCCTCCTGAAATAGTTTGGCCTTACGAATAGTAATTACCTGTTAAAATAGATGACTTATGAAGAAATTTATATATATCATATTGGGTGTGTTTGCAATGGTTTCTTGTATTCATGACGAATCGAATTTGGGAGAAGAGCCCATTTCCCGCTTGTCTTTTGTGAAAACATTGCCGAAAGAGTATCCTGTTGAAAAAATGAGCCGGTTTGTGCTGGAAGCCCCTGAAGTAAAGCAGGAGAATCAGGAGAAGTCTTTGTCCTATGAGTGGCAGATTGATTACGAAATCGTCTCCACGGAAAAGACGTTGTCGTATGATTGTAATGTTGCCGGAGAGTTTCCGTGTCGTTTGAAAATTTATAACGAAGACGGAGCTGTTTTTTACGAATTCGTGTTAAAAGTTCCTTATCCTTACGAGGAGGGAATCGCTCTTTTAAGTGCATATGGGGGAGAATCGATGGTTTCTTTCCGTAACGTAATGCAAGAGGGTGAGGTTTTTCAAAAGCATGTCTATCGTTTGAACAGTCCGAATGTCTCTTTGGGGAAAGAACCGAAGTCTATCCTCTATAATGCCAATTATGCGTCCGTTTATATCGCTGCCGAGAATCCGGTGAAAGTGGTAAGAGTGGATGCCAGAACGATGGAGGTTCAGAATGTTTTAAAATATCCGGAACCCCGGTTGGATCGGATGATTGAACGCGGTAAATACGGAATCTTTTTTGTAGGAGGAGGCCGTTTTCTGAATATGGATTGTAAAACGGAAAATTATATCAATACTTTTCAACAGGCGTTGACGGGTAAGTGGGGATCGATGCCTGATGCCTATGTGGATGACCATATTATATATTACGAGGGAACTTGGTCCTCCAAAACGGTTATTTTCGATAGGACCAGTAAATTGTTTCTCGTCGAGGGATATATGGGACCTGAGCGGGTTTATGAGGATATCTTATGTGATGTTTTATTGGCTGCATTACCGGCACAAAATTCTAAAAACTACGTTCTTGTTTTTAAAGATAATGCGGGGCAGATAAAGGTTGCTCACGTCGGAGTGGATAATGTTCGGGTTTTGTCCCAGTATTCCGATACGAAAGGGAGTATAACGGAGAGTAGTTGTTTCCTAACCAGTAAAAAGGAGACTCTGCTTTATTATTCCAAAGGAAATGAAATATATCGTTATGACTATCAATCGGCAGGGAATTTTCCGGTAAGTTCGGACTATACCGTGGGAGAAACCGGGGATGTGATTAAAGAGATGGTATTCGATCCCGAGGAAGAGAAACTTTATGTGGCATTGGATGCCGCTTCGGGAGATTACAAAGGATGTGTTTATTGTTACGACTTGAATACCAAGGCGCTTCTCTGGCATGAAAGAGGGATTGCGGGAGAGGTTGTCCGGATGATTTACAAAAAGTAAGTTGAAAACGGTAAGGAAGGTTTGCCGATAAAGCATTTCTTCGATGGTTTCAAATGATTAAAAAACCTCGCCGGTCGGCGAGGTTTTTTATTTACAGTTGATTTACGACTTCAACGTGTTGCATTCCCGTTTGGATAGCCTCGATATTCATCGGGATCATCTTGTGATGACGGGGAGGAAGCGATTTTTGTAACCCTTTTTCAACATTGTCTAACTTCACGATGGGTTTTACTTTTAAGAAACCGCCTAAGACGATCATGTTGAAGATTTTCGGATTACCGGCTTCAACGGCAAGAGCAGTACCTTCGATTTTGTAGATGTTGATGTCTTTTCTTGTCGGTTCGTGAGTAATTCCGTTCGGGTCATAAATCAGGGTTCCGCCGGGTTTTACCATCGCCTCGAACTTATCCATGGATTGTTGGTTAAGAACGATGGCGGTATCGTATTTGGTCAAGATCGGAGAACTGATGCGCTCGTCGCTCAGGATCACGGTCACGTTGGCGGTACCTCCGCGCATTTCCGGACCATAAGAAGGCATCCAGGCAACTTCCTGATCTTGCATAATTCCGGAGTAAGCTAAAATCTTTCCCATGGAAAGAACTCCCTGACCTCCGAATCCTGCTATAATAATTTCTTCTGTCATAGTTTTAAAATTTACGATTTGCGATTTATGATTTGCGATTCAGACAAGTAATCTACAACCGTCAATCTAAAATCTACAATTATTAAATGTCTTTCATGTCTCCTAACGGATATTTGGGGAACATGTTCTCCACCATCCATTTGTTAGCCTGAATCGGATCCATCTTCCAACCGGAGTTACAAGTACTTACTACTTCCACGAAAGAAGTTCCTTTGTCCTTCTTCGTGTTTTCGAAGGCTTTTCGGATGGCAGCTTTTGCTTTTCTAACAGCAGCAGGAGTATGAACAGCCTGACGAGTTACATAGCAGGTTCCGTCTAATTGAGCGATCAATTCGGTAATTTTCAGGGGGAAACCGTTCAATTTGGCATCGCGTCCGTAAGGAGTGGTAGCGGTTACCTGACCCAATAGCGTCGTGGGAGCCATTTGTCCTCCGGTCATACCGTAAATGGCATTGTTGATAAAGATAACGACGATATTTTCTCCCCGGTTACAAGCGTGCATGATTTCACCGCAACCGATGGAAGCCAAATCTCCGTCTCCCTGATAGGTGAACACGTATTTTTCAGGGTGAACGCGGCTGATCCCAGTAGCAACGGCCGGAGCGCGTCCGTGAGCAGCTTCAGCCCAATCGATATCCAAATAGTTGTACGCAAGTACCGAACAGCCTACCGGGGACACACCGATGGTTTTGTCCTGAATACCCATTTCCTCGATTACCTCCGCAACAAGCTTATGAACTACCCCGTGTAAACAACCCGGGCAGTAGTGCATAATGTTATCGGTAAGTACAGGAGTCTTCTTGTAAACAAGATTCTCTTCCTTAATTATATCTTTTAATTCTATTGACATGGCTTATGCTCCTATAATTTGTTTTTCAAGTGCTTCAACGATCTCTTCAGGTGTCGGGATCACTCCACCGAAACGGCCGAAGTGTTCAACCGGGATTAATCCGTTCACGGCCAAACGAACGTCTTCTACCATTTGTCCGGCGCTCATCTCGACCGTAAGAATTCCTTTCACTTGTTTTGCCAGTCTGGCAATCTCTTTCGTCGGGAAAGGATACAGGGTGATAGGGCGAAGAATACCTACTTTAATACCTTTGGCTCTGGCCAATTGAACGGCCTTCTGACAGATACGGGAACTGGAGCCGTAGGCCACGAACAGATATTCTGCATCTTCGGTGCTGATCTCTTCGAAACGTACCTCGTTTTCTTCCATCTCTCTGTATTTAGCCTGGAGTTTGTGGTTGAATACCTCTTGTTTGTAAGAATCCAGCTCCAAAGAAGTGATGATGTTATGCTTGCGATTCGGTTTTTTACCGGTCAAAGCCCATCCTTCAGACATTTTGGAAATTTCTTCTTCGGTCCAACGGGGTTTATATTCGCTTAATTCGACTTTTTCCATCATCTGACCGATAACACCGTCAGCAAGGATCATGGCCGGGTTGCGATATTTGAATGCCAAGTCAAAGCCAAGTCCTACGAAATCGTTCATCTCCTGTACGGATGCCGGAGCCAATACGATGAGACGATAGTCTCCGTGTCCACCGCCCTTGGTTGCTTGGAAATAGTCACTTTGTGCTGGTTGGATGGTTCCCAATCCTGGGCCTCCGCGTACAACATCCACAAGAAGGCAAGGAATTTCGGCTCCTGCCAGATAGGTTACACCTTCTTGCATTAACGATACTCCAGGGCTGGATGATGAAGTCATCGCTTTTTTACCGCACGCTGCGGCTCCGTATACCATGTTGATAGAGGCCAATTCACTTTCGGCCTGCAATACGACCATTCCTGTCTCCTCCCATGGTTTTCTTAACATGAGAGTCTCCATGACTTCGGATTGCGGGGTAATAGGGTATCCATAATAAGCGTCACATCCGCAACGAATGGCTGCTTCGGCTATTACCTCATTACCTTTCATTAATTTTACTTCTGCCATTTTCGGTAGTTTTTATTCTTTATTGTACATTCATTTTGTAAACGGTGATTACTGCATCAGGACATACCATACCACAACTGGCACAACCGATACATGCTTCCGGGTTTACCATCTCAGAGTAATGGTATCCTTTACCATTCACTTCTTTGGCAAGTCCAAGTGTCTTCGTGGGGCACGCCTCCACGCATAGGCCACATCCCTTGCATTTTTCTGTATCTACGACTACAGCGCCTCTAAATTTTGCCATAACTGAATAGATTATGATTTATAAATTATTTCGGTGTTTATCTTTGATTTTGTAACAAATTTTCGGGTATAAAATTAAAAACTAAAATCGAATAGTAAAAATAGTTTGCCATAAATTTAACTTTGTTTTGAGTTTATTTAATGAATGTCTTTTATACCTGATTCTCTGGGGGCCTATTTTATCGCGTGATCGGCTTGAAAAGCCTTTAAACGTTTTTCCAATGCCGGCATTCTGTCCAAAGCTGTTTGAGAAACACATGCTCTTAGTCCTTGTTTTTTTGAACCCGTGTCTCTTAAAGGAATAGCCGATATCCCGTAGTACAGAATCTCTTTGGTTAATTCGGCTCCGGTCATCCCCGGATAGATGATGGTGAAATAGAAGCCGTCGGCGATAGGTTGATCGATATCTTTGTCATAAACGATTTCGAATCCGTATTGGGTGAAGAGGGTTTTCATGGCATGCGCCCGCTCCGCGTATTCGCGAACCCCGTCCAAGATATTTATTCGGCCTTCATTGGCGGCTTTTAGGATGGCACTCATGGCGTATTGACAGGAGTGCGTCGTCCCGGAAGAGAGGGTATAGATAATCCGGTTGACAAGAGTATAACCTAACGTTCCCAGACCTCCGAAACGCTGTTGTAAGTTTTCGAATTTACGATTGTAAAGTGCATCGGATATACACATGATTCCCAAACGTTGTCCGGCGTAACTGAATAACTTCGAGCCAGAGATCATGACGATATAGTTCGAGGTATATTTCGCAACGGTAGCCTGGAACGGCGGAACGCCCGGTTTGGAAAGATCCTTGCGGAAGTCCATGGCAAAATAGGCTAAATCTTCCAAAACGATTACATTGTATTTATCGGCTAATTGTCCGATGATCTGCAACTCTTTTTCCGTAAAACAGATCCAGGCGGGATTGTTCGGGTTGCTGTATAGGATGGCTGCGATATTGCCTTTTGAAAGATGTTCCTCTAATTTATCCCGTAATTTATCCCCTCTGTAATTATAGACATCAAACGATTCGAACGGTTTACCGATTACTTGCATCTGCGTTTTCTGAACAGGAAATCCCGGATCGATAAATAATACGGTATCTTTGCCTTTTTGGCATTCGGTCACCGCCATGAATGACGCGTAGCACGCTTGCATGGATCCTACGGTGGGAACAATACCTTCCGGTTTGATCTCTATATCCATGAAATTTTTCACGAATTTGGAACCCTCTTCTTTGAATTCTTTATGCCCTTCGAGCATGGGATAGAATTGGGCTACACCTTGCCGGAGAGCGTCGATTTCGGCTTGAATGCCGATTGACGAGGGAGGAAGACCCGGTACTCCCATCTCCATGCGAATGAATTTTTCCCCGCTTTCGGCTTCGATCATATTTACTACTTTTACGATATCCCGGATCGTTGCGTCTTCCATGTCCCGGATTCCGCAGAGCTCCAGTTTCTGGTCGACAATTTTCGTGTCTATTAGATTGTTCTGCATACGATATTTGATATTTATCTGGATTTTATTTTCATCTTTTCGCGTAGGTGCAAGTTTAATAAAAATTTATCAGGATAACTCTCGAAATCGTTTTAAATTTGAAGTGAGAATGACTAAAATAATTTGATTTTAAATTATAGATTCTGTTAAGGTGTCGACGCGACAAATAGGAGGATGTTCGGGGAAAGCTTCTCTTTCTTTTGTAGGCCGTGGAAATTTGTTTACTTTTGTCTGAACGTTAAAACGATATTTCGTGAATATAGAGTGGTTTATTGCACGCAGGTTATTAAAAGGAGACGCGGAGAAATCCGTGTCCGTTCCCATCGTTAAGATCGCGATCGGCGGGATTGCCTTGGGGTTGTGCGTGATGTTGCTTTCTGTATTTATCATCATCGGCTTCAAGCATGAAATAACGTGGAAGTTATCCGGTTTTACGTCGCATTTGAATATCGTGCCTTATGAAACGTCGGACGGGGCGATCTTGCGGGTTGATTCCCTGATGGCAAGATTGAAGCGGATGGACGGGGTAAAAGAGGTGTACGGTTATATCGAGAAACCCGCGATATTGAAAAGCAAATCGGAAATTCATGGAGTGGTCTTGAAAGGTGTGGATTCTACCTACGACCAAAGTTTTTTTCAACGGAATTTGAAAGAGGGTAAAATGCCTGATTTATCAACGCCTAAGGCTTCTGAGGAAATATTGATCTCGGCTTTCGTCGCGGATTATTTGAACGTGAGTGCCGGGGATAAGATTATCGCTCATTTTGTGCAGGAACCTCCTCGCGCCAGGGCTTTTAGGGTGTCGGGAATTTATGATACCGGGTTTAAGGAATACGACGACGTATCGGTATTGGCGGATCGGAGGCATCTTGCTAAATTGAATGGCTGGGAGCCGGGGCAGTTGGGGGGAGTTGCGGTGGAGTTATTCGATGTGGAGAGGGTAAACGAGTATGGGGACCGGGTGGACGATTTGCTTTATGATATGAACGAGAGTTGTGAGGTGAAAACATTAGGAGATATTGCACCGCAGATATTCGATTGGCTGAGCCTGTTGAATGTGAATGTTTGGGTTATTTTGATTCTGCTCGTGACCGTGGCGGGGTTTAATATGGTATCCGGCTTGTTGATTTTGATTTTGGATAAGACAACCTTAATCGGCATATTGAAAGCTCTCGGTTGTAAAAATATATCCTTGAGGCGTTTATTTTTATACATTTCTGCCGGATTGATCGTGAAAGGTATGATTTGGGGAAATTTGCTGGCTTTTTTATTGGCGGGCATACAATATTATTTTGAAGTGGTGAAATTGGATCCGGTCACGTACTACATGAGTACCGTGCCGATCTATTTTAACGGATGGTATATCCTGTTTTTGAATATAGGTGTAATTGTGGTAACATTGCTTATGTTGGTTGTTCCGACGATGCTGATATCTAAGATTAATCCGATAAAATCAATCCGGTTCGAATGAAAATAGAAAGTTGGGATACATATTTAGGAAAATGGAAAGAGTTTATTTATATCCATAAACACGGTTTAATGGGGACTCTTATTTTCCATTTGTTGCTGGCGATCGGGCTGTTGAGCATGGGAATATCTAAAATGAACGTGCATAAGGAGGTCGAGATTGTACTGGAGATGCCGGAACCGGAAGTCGTTCAACAGATGATAGAAGAGAAAAAAGAGCTCGTTCGTCAACGGGCTAATGATGAAGTGGAGGAGATGTTGCGTTCGATTGCCGTAAACGAGGACGTGAAAAATGAAAAGCGATCCGGTAGCGATCCGGTAGAAAACGTGCAGGAGTATATCAAAGAGATACAGGAGGAGTTGAAAGGAAGCTACGGTAATCGTTATCAGGCTAAAAAAGATAAACATTATAAGACGGATAGCTTGCAACATGCGAAAGACGAACAACAACGAAAATTGGATTCCTTGCAGTCGATCGTCTATGTGGGAAAGAGCAGTGTTTCGTATAAGTTGGAAAAACGATATAAAGTTTTCTTACCCATACCCATTTTTAAATGCGAATACGGGGGAAAGGTGGTTGTGGCTATTGTCGTTAACCGAAAGGGTCGCGTGGTGAAGGCGGAAATCATAGACAAGGAGTCTAAACAAGATGATTGCCTGAGGGAAGTTGCCGCGGATGCTGCTTTGCGCTCCCGGTTTAATCAAGATGACAAAGCTCCTGAACATCAGTCGGGAACAATCACGTATAATTTTGTAAAACAATAGTACGGATAAAACCAAAAGGAAACCGGAGGGGAAGATTAAAAATGTGATTTAGTAGAATTAAAGTATGACTCTCGTTTCCTATTTTTCAGCTTTCGTGGATCTGTTTTATCCCCGGATGTGCGAAGTTTGTAAAGAGGTGTTGGTTTCAGGGGAAAAACATATTTGCTCCGCGTGTCTGTATGATTTCCCGTACAGTTACGGTTTGCATGACGACCTGTTTCTGCAATTCGATCAGGTATGCCGGATGAAATCGGTCTACTCTTTGTTTTATTATAGCCGATACAGCGACTACCGGAATTTGATTTTTGCCGTAAAATATCGTTCCAAGCGAGAGATCGGGTGTTTTCTGGGAGCCATGTTGGGAGAACGTATCGTCGGAGGGGAGGAGTTCGACGGGATTATTCCTTTACCTCTTCATCCGAAACGGGAAAAGAGGCGAGGTTTTAATCAGGCCAGGGAGATTGCGGTCGGAATCGCGGAGGTGATACGAGTACCCGTGATGGATCATGTCGTTTCCCGGGTTGTCAATAACCCGTCCCAAACGGGTTTGACGGTTGAGCAACGGGCTGAAAACGTGAAACGGATTTTCCGGTTGAACGAAGTAGCCCTGTTGCGCGGGAAGCATATTTTAGTAGTCGATGATGTGATCACGACAGGATCAACCTTAATCTCGTTTCTTAAAGTGTTAAATGAAATCCCCGGTTTGACGGTAAGTGTAGCCTGTCTCGCCGTGGCAAAGGAGTAACTGTGTTAATTTTTTATATTTATTGTTTTGATTTCAGGAATTAATTTTTTATTTTTGAATAGTTGATAAATCGAAGGGGGATAAAAATGGCTTTCCGGTCATCTCATCTATTTTTATTGTCTGTGGAGTCAAGTTTTTTATCTCTTCTGATAAATGGGAAGCATGCGGGCGGTGTCCTGATTCGAGAAGGTATACGCGTGTGATGGGAAGGGCGAGACCCGTGCGGATCGTGTTCATTGACGTTTATTTTTTTGGGGATGTGATAAAATAGAAATATAATATGGAATCTTATTTTATTAATCTAAATTTTACAGCCATGAGAACGATGATTTTGAAAGCAACTTGTATCTTATTTTTTCTTTCCGTTTTCGGACTTTATACTTTAGCGAATAATACAGTAGAGAAAAAAGGTGTAATCGTGGTGGAGGTGATGGATAGTAATTTGAAATTTCCAATATTTGGAGCGGAAGTGAAGCTCTATGAACATACGGATAAGGGTTGGGTTGAAGTCGGTAAAATGACGACCGGGCGGGGCGGCGATGTTGTGTTCGCTAATTTGAAGGTTGGAGGTAAATACAAGGTGGAAGTCTCTAATGCCGGTTATAATTCGCAGGCTCATGAATTCTCGCGATTAAGTGAAAAGGAGAATGTTTATTTCTTTTTGACAGAAAAAAGTAACGAGTTCTGTTTGGGAAATTTGATTGTTTTATCTATTTTTTAAAGAGACTCGGTGGGGGCATATCGTAAGTAGTACTGGAGGGGGGAAAGGAGCGGGATATCTTCTGTTTTCTTAAATAGAAATACCATGTCGTAAAAAAAGCGATTAATTTTAAGGTTTATAGGAATGGAGGAAAAGTAGTCCGAACTTTTTTATAAATTTGTAGAATTAATTTTAGGAGGATTATGAGTAAGTTTTTTTGGAATGCTTTTTGTATTGCGGCTATTGTCGTATCGTTAATCATATATGCTTGTGCCAACAGGGGTTATCCGGAAGGTGGAATAAAGGATGAAATTCCTCCCAAGGTGATTAAAGAAGAACCTGCCTCTTTTACTGTCGATTTTAAAGCGAAGCGGGTAAGTATTTACTTCGATGAATTTGTACAACTGAAGGAGATCAATAACAAGTTTGTAATGTCTCCCCCTGCCAAAAAGAATCCAAAGGTTAGTTTACGCGGAAAGTATATTGTTGTGGATCTGAGTGCCGACACGCTGAAGCCGAATACTACTTATACATTGGACTTTGCAGATGCCATCGTGGATAATAATGAAGGAAACCCGTTAGGGTATTATCGTTATGTTTTTTCCACGGGTAGTACCATTGATTCTATGGAATTAAGCGGAAAGGTGATCGATGCTCAGACTCAGCTGCCTTTGCTCAATGCCATGGTGTTGTTTTATGAAAACCATGCCGATTCTGCGGCTATATTGGAATTACCCAGTTATTTGGCGCGTACGGATAGTGCCGGAATGTTCCGGGTAACGAATATAAAGGATACCGTGTACCGGGTGTTGGCTATCGAGGATGCCAATCGGGATAATAAATTTACGCCGGAGAATGACCGGGTCGCTTTTGTGGATACATTGGTAAGACCCGTGATGAGCCGGGTGATGAGGTGGGATACGATACGGCCCGATACGACCAAAATAGAAGTAAGGCATTCGAGAAAAGGCGAGCTGAGTGTTAAACCGTTGACCAGGGATACGGTCGTGCAACGGGAATACATATTGTATGGCCCTTCTAATTTGTTTATGAGCATGTTCGAGGAGGAACCTACCCAATTGTATTTGGATAACGAACTTCGGGAGGAACGGGAGCGATTGGAGTTTTTATTTAGTATTCCGGGGGATAATCGGTTAAAAGCTAAATTATTGGGCTTGCATTTGCTGGATGGAGTGGATGAGGATTGGTATATTACGGAACGTTCGGCAGGTAACGATACCTTAAAGTTATGGATAAAGGATTCCTCTGTTTATAAAATCGATTCATTGGTGGTGGAGTTGACCTACATGAGGACGGATTCTTTGCGTCGTATGGCCTGGACAAAAGATACGGTCAAATTGAACTATAAGGATAAGGTATTACCCAAGAAAAAGAAGAAAAAAGACGATGAGGAGGAAGATCAACCGGAGTTGAAATTTATAGAATTTACTTCGAATATAGCTCCGGTCTTCGATTTGAACCGAAATATCGTGTTGGATTTTGATAAGCCGATTCGGCCTTCCGAAATGGATAAAATAAAACTTTTTGAAAAAGTGGATTCGAATTGGGTGGCTATTCCTTTTGAGGTAAGACAGGATAGTTTGAAAATCCGTCGGTTTTATTTGGATCATAAGTGGAAGCCGGAGACGGAATATCAGCTGGCAATCGATTCCATGGCCATGTATAACATGTACGGTTTGTATAACAAAAAATTTGAAAAGACGTTTAAGACAAAAGCAGAAGAGGATTATGGAAAGATCTTTTTGAATGTTACGGGAGTTGAGATGCCTGTCGTTGTACAACTTTATCAAGGAAGCGATAAAGATTTGAAGATATTGCAGGAGAGGCAGGTCTTTAGAGACGGTAGAGTGACGTTCGATTATTTAAACGAGGGAACCTATATGATTCGGGCGATCATGGATAGAAATGGAAATGGAAAATGGGATACCGGAAATTATTTAAAGCGAATTCAGCCTGAGGAGATAAAATATTTCCCCTTGGACTTTAAGATAAAACGGAATTTTGACGTGGAGCAGGAGTTCGATGTAAAGAAGACCTACGTGAGGGAGGACCCGAGCAAGAAGAACAATGAAGATGAAAAAAATAACAAGAGAGGTAGGAACAGATAAATGAAGACAACATTATTGATCGGTGTATTATTCTTTAGTTTGTCTCTTTTTTCACAGGAGAAGGATAAGCCATTGGAAAAACTGACTTATACCGGGTATTATAATTGGGGGTTCGTATGGATTAAGGCCGGTTCTGTCGAGTTTACTCTGACTCCTTCCGATAAGTATCCCAATGCCCAACGACTGTTTGCCGTGGGAAGTTCCAATCCTTCTTGGGATTGGGTTTTCAGATTACGGGATACGTTGGTCTCTTATCACGATAGTCTTACTTTTATGCCCTATGAATTTTCGAGGAAGGCGCATGAAGGAAATTACCATAAAACATTCGATTATGTTTGGAATTATGACAATGATGTTATCTATTCGGAGATAGAACGGATCGGAAAATATGTCCGGAAGGATACGATCCCCTTACAGGAAGGAACCTATGATATGCTTTCCGTGGCTTGGTTAGCCCGTAACTTGGATTTTGCGAAGTATAAAAAAAACGACATGATCCCGATACGTATTTTGATCGATGAAAAAATTTATGAACTTTATGTGCGTTATTTGGGACGGGATAAGGTAAAGACAGGAAAGGGAAAGCGGTCGTGTCATGTTTTTTCTCCTTTGTTGGTGGAAGGAGAAGTATTTAAAGGGGGAGAAAATATGAAAATTTGGGTGAGTGACGATGAGTATCGGGTACCGGTAATGGTAGAGGCGAAGATTTTGGTCGGTTCGGTGAAAGGAATTTTAGATGAAGCGAATAGTGTTTATTGGTAACTGGCGTTTTTAGTTTTGGAAGAATCGGAAATTAACAATTTGACATATGAAGAAATTTATAATTATTCTGGTATCTGTCGTACTTTTTGCAAGTTGTAAAAACGCGATGAAGAACATGTCTCCTGCGGTCTCCGGAAAGGTAAACGAGATCTTGGTGATAGCTGATAAAAACGTTTGGGATGGACAGGTAGGGGATTCCATTCGCGCATGGTTTCAACAGGATCAGGAAGGATTACCGCAAGTAGAACCGCTTTTTGATATGCTGAATTTACCGGAATTGCATTTTGATAAAAATATAAAAGGACATCGTAATATCCTGAAAGTCGAGATTTCTCCTTCTGTTGATTCTGCTTCTATTCAGTATATGAATAGTCCGTGGGCCAAAAGTCAGGTGTATTTTAAGATAAAAGCACCTAATAATAAGGAGTTCATGGAGATATTTGAAGCGAATAAGAGTAGAATGTTAGGCATATATACGAAGGCGGAAAAGGATCGGCTGGTGTCTATTTACAAGCGGACGGCCGATTCCCGTATATTCAATCTTTTTAAAAAGAAGTACGATATTTTATTGTATTGCCCTACCGGATACTATGTCAATAAGGATACTACCGGATTTGTCTGGATATCCAGTGAGACGACCCGGGATAGTAAGGGAATTTGTTTCTTTACCGAGGAGTATAGAGATCAGAATCAGTTTAACGACCGTGTGATTATCGAAACGGTAAATGAAAAATTGAAGCAATTTATACCCGGCCCCCTGAAAGGTTCTTATATGGCAATTGATACGGATATACGTTATACCGCGGTACAGTACGATTATCAGGGGAATTACGCGATAATGATTCGGGGGTTGTGGACTGTGATAAATGATTTTATGGCAGGGCCTTTCGTGTTAAATGTTGTTTTGGACCAGGAGCATAACCGCATTATCTATCTGATGGGGTACGTATATTATCCTAATGAGAATAAGCGGAATATGGTTAAACAGGTTGAAGCTATTCTGAATACGATGGAGATTAACTACGAAGAACCGAAAAAAGAGAAATAAGCACATGAAATTCTTGATTATGTTGTTAGTGATAGCATCCGTACCGACGGATGCTATTTGCGTAAATATTCGAAACGGGATAGAGCGGTATGAACTCTATCGTGAAACCTTAGAAGGAAAGCGGGTAGGGATCGTGGCCAATCACACTTCCATGGTAAAAGGACAACATAGTGTTGACTTTTTGCGGGATAAAGGGGTTGAATTGGTACGGATCTTTTCGCCGGAACACGGTTTTCGGGGGGAGGCGGAAGCGGGTCGACTGACGGGGGATTATACGGATGCTAAAAGTCATCTGAAGGTTATATCGTTATATGGTAAAAAGAGAAAACCTACCGCAAAAGATCTGCAAGGAGTAGATTTGATGGTATTTGACATTCAGGACGTGGGTGTCCGTTTTTATACTTATATCTCTACGCTTCATTACGTTATGGAGGCTTGTGCCGAGAATGGAATACCTTTGCTCGTAATGGATCGACCGAACCCGAATGCTTTTTACGTGGATGGCCCGGTATTGCAAGAGTCGTATGCTTCTTTCGTGGGTATGCATCCGGTTCCTGTCGTGTACGGGATGACGATAGGGGAGTATGCGCTTATGATTAATGGGGAGGGGTGGTTGAACGGAAAACGAAATTGTCGGTTGACGGTTGTGCCTTGTGAAAATTGGAACCGGGAAGAGGCGGTGGCTCTATCGCAAAAACCTTCTCCGAATTTGCCGGATTCTGTTTCTGTTATCTTGTATCCTTCGATCTGTTTTTTTGAAGGTACGGTTGTGAATGAGGGCAGGGGAACTCTGACCCCTTTTCAGGTTTTCGGGCATCCGGATTTGAAAAACATGTCATATTCTTATATTCCTCGCTCCATAAAAGGAATGAGTGAATCTCCTAAGTGTGAAGGACAATTGTGTTATGGTATGGATTTGAGAAATGAGTATCGTACTATTTGGAAACAAAAAAAGATAAATTTGGCTTGGTTGTTGTTAGCCTACCGGAATTACGAAGGAGAAGAGTCTTTTTTTACGTCGTTTTTTGATAAATTGGCAGGAAACGATTCGCTCCGAAAAGCGATATTATCGGGAGAGAGCGAAGAGGAGATTCGGGATTCTTGGCAGACGGATTTGCAAGCATTCCGTGAGATACGGGTAAAATATTTACTTTATAGATGATTGAAATAGTTGTAAAGGTCATTGTATATTAAGTTAGTGGAAGGTCATGAAAGAGAAAAAGAGAAAGAGTATCGTATGGCGTTTGGTAAAATGGACGGTTATTACCTTGTTTTCTTTGTTGATATTAGTAGGTATCGGAGTAGGAATACTTATTCATTTTATTTTCACTCCGCAAAAATTGACTCCTGTTGTCGAGAGGATTGCTAATGACATGTTAAACGCGAAGGTACATTTCGATTCGATCGAACTTACTTTTTTCTCTACGTTTCCCAATTTTGGTTTGGATGTTCGGCATGGAGAGGTGGTAACGAAGGTTTTTCAAGATAGTGTATCGATTTATGTCTCTACTGATTCGTTGATGAGCTTTCAACGTTGTTTGATGACGGTAGATCCTATGGCTTATCTGTCTCGTAAGGATGTTGTTATAAAAGAGCTATTGATCGAGAAACCCCGGATATACGCTTACGTGAATGAAGAGGGTGTACCCGGTTGGGATGTAATGAAAATAGCGAATACTGATTCTTTACCGGAAGTGACTCCCGATACCTCTTCCGTGAAGACGATAAATTCCATTGATATAAAGAACGTACGTATTAAGGAAGGGGTATTGATATTCGACGATCGGGCGAATCAGCTATACGCGAGGATGGAGAATCTCGGGGTCGGAATAGACGGCGCCTTTGCCCGCCGTAAGTCTCGTCTGGATGTCGAGATACAAATGGAGAACCTTTTGTTCTGGCAACAGGGAGAACTGTTGGTCAAAAACGTTACTTTGGGTCTCAAGAGCGGAATGAGTATTGACAGGGATTCATTGTTGTACACGTTGGATCGGGCTGTTATGGATATCAACGGATTGAAGTTCGGTTTGGGAGGTGAATGCCGGGGAGATTCCGTTACCCGCACGTTAGATGTGGATATGAAATTCGGTATGCAGGTCCCTTCTCTGAAAACGGTACTGGATCTGGTCCCTCCCGCGATCTTAAAGCGGGATAAAAAAGCGGAGGTCGAAGGAAGCGTGTTGTGCAACGGAACGATAAAGGGAATATACGGGAAGGATCGGATTCCTATTATTACGAGCCGTATAAGAATTAATAATGGAGCGGTTCGCTACGAGGGAATGCCTTATGCCTTAGAGAAGTTGGAGTTAGATGTGGAGGGGCAGGTGGATTTGCAACGTCAGCAACCTTCGTATGTCAAATTGAGCCGGCTCTATTTGAAAGGTGCTTCCACTGAAGTGGATTTGAGTGCGGAGATACGGGACTTGATTACGGCGCCCCGGTTGCTGTCGAACATGAATGCCGTGGTTGATTTTACTTCTTTGACTCAGATATTTCCGTTAGAGGAAGGAGTCTCTATGAAAGGAGAATTGAATTCGGTATTGAAGGTGAATATACTGTTATCGGATATAAAATCCGCAAATTACGGAAGAATGGATATTCGGGGAGGATGTCGCTTGAAGGATGTGGTGTTGAAAAGTGAGAGGGATAGTTTTCTGTTCCGTTCGAAATCCATCGGGTTGGGTTTCGGTACGAACATGAAAGACGATACGATATGGCAGGGAAAAAATCTGCTTAACGGTATCTTCGGCTTTGATAGTGTGGACATCAATATGAAAGAGCGGTTGGTGTTTCATATGGATACTTCTTACGTGCACGTGAAAACCTCTCCCTTGCGAGATACGACGGCGGTAGCTTCCATGTCTGCGAACATACGTTTCGGCCGGATCAGACTTACGGTGGATGATACGCTTTCCCTGATGATGGGTAACAGCAAGGCGAAGCTCTCTTTAGGTCCTTCTCCGTCGGATAAAAAGGTGCCTCAGGCAAAGGCGAGTGTGGAGATGGATAGTTTGCGAATTCGGGCGTTAGGCAATCGCTTGAGGATGGAGAAGGCCGGTTTCGATTTGACGAGCGTTATGAATAAAGATGATAAGCGGATTTGGAAGACTTCCGGTATAATCGGTTTTCGAAATTTAGGCGTGTATACGCCCGTGTTTCCGTTACGGATGAGGATGCCCGCTACGAAAATCACTCTGGCTCCCGGTCGTATCGAATTGAATGGAGCCAAATTGAGAATAGGACATTCGGATGTTTTGCTGACAGGAGCCGTCTATAATCTTGCCGATGCTTTTTTGCATAAAGGTGAATTAAAGGCTGAGCTGGCCGTAAGATCAAAAATGATAGACTGCAATCAATTGATGAAAGCGATGGAGGTCGGAGAGGCGAATCGATCTAAAATCTGGGGGATAAACGAGGAAGAGATGAGTGAGGAAGAGTTGGAGGAGTTGGATCTCTCGGCCGACTCTACTTACGTGGCTGATAGTACGATGGCTGTTTTTGTCGTTCCTCCCGGTATCGATTTTAAGTTCGAAACGCGGATCAATAAGGTTTTGTATGGTAAATTGGAGTTGGACAGTATCCATGGAGAGATGATTATGCGCAATCAGTGTATTGAATTGTCCGACCTGAGTTTGCGTTCTATGGCGGCTGATATGAAGACGACGATGTTGTATAAAGCTTCCACTCCGGAACGGGCTTATGCCGGTTTTGATTTGCGGATGGATGATATTCATGTCGCTTCGTTGATTAACTTCATGCCTTCTCTGGATACCTTATTCCCGATGTTGCGATCTTTCGAGGGAATGGTAGATTTTCATATCGCGGCGGAAGCGGATTTGGACTCCACGATGATGATCGATCTGCCTACTTTGCGGGCAGCGGCTTATTTGGATGGAAAAGATTTGGTGTTGTTGGATGGTGAAACTTTTGCCGAAATATCCAAAATGTTGATGTTTAAGAATAAAAATCGGAATATGATCGATAGTGTTTCGGTCGATTTTTTGATTAAGAACGGGGTCATAGAGATATTCCCTTTTATGATAGAGATGGACCGATATAAGGTGGCTGTCGGAGGGGAGCATCATATTGACATGAATTTTAAATATCATGTTTCACTATTGAAATCTCCCATACCTTTCAGGGCGGGGGTCGATATTTCCGGTTCTTTGGAAAAGATGAAGTTCCGGATTACGAAAGCGAAATACAAAGATATTTTTATTCCTTCACGAAGGGCGAAAGTGGACAGTACGCAACTTAACCTGCGTAAACAGATCCGGCAATTGCTACAATCCGTCAAACGGGCGGCTGACGAATAAACAGTTGCTAAGGGAGTCTTTCAATCTTAACAAAGGCTCTGTCGTCGAAGGAATTATTCCCTTTTTTCAGTCCTTTGGTGGACTTGAAGAGATGGTAGCATAGCGGATCGTTTTTCAGGATGTATTCCAGGTATGCTTCCGATTCGGATAAGGAGGGAAAGAGTTTGGGGTAGCCGTCTGTGGCCAAAACCAAGTATGGGGAGTTCGAACCGGTCAAAGAGATGTTTTCCACTTGCGTGGGAGCAATAGGAGAACCGTCCAGAACACCATAAGAATACATGCTGTCGGGGAAATGGTTTTGAAACAGGGTTTGCTCTTTTAAGTATTCGAGAATCTTTTCGCGTCCTATATCTTTAATCAGGAGCTCTTCCGTACTCATGCCTTGTCTGATACAACTTTCTGTTATGAAAGCTCTTAAGTCGGAAAGGATCGTATCGATGATTTTAGTTTTTCTGAAAAAGGCATTATCAATGATGGCCTGACAATCGCCGACAGACCATACTTCGTTATGGTGATCCGAATAGATGATGAGGGAGGCGTTGAGTTTATCTACCGGATGTTTTTCCATGTGGTCCGTCATGCCGACTCCGGCGTAGAAAGAGTGAAATTGCTTATTAATTTCAGAAATAAAAGAAGGGAGTGTGATATCGTTCGGCATGGAGCGAACGACTTTTTCGATCAATTCTCCGGCAATTACGCCTTGGGTTTTAGAGTCGAAATCGATATCGGATTTACTGGTTGCGCCGTCGATCAAGCATGCGAAATGATCGGTGACGACTATTCTGTCTTCACATTTTGAGATATCCCGTGATTTCCCAAGTATAAATTTTTCGATTACTTTAAAACTCATATTCCTTAATCTTTTTAATACAAACGGGGAATCCGTCCAATACGTCGCATTCGACTAAAAGTACAATGTTTTTTTTGCCTTTCGATATTATTTTTTGTGAGTTGACGTGTATCTCGGTAAAATAATTGGCAGCGGCAATTGTGCCGTAGGTATGACATCCCGTGAACAGGCAGAAGGTACTTTTTGAGGCCGGGGAAGAGAACGGATTGATACCCCGGATAACTACCCCGTAGTCTTTGATAACTTTTTGATCTTCTTCTATACCGTTGTATTCCTCTACTCCCTGATCGGTTTTCCAAGAGATCGTATTTTCTGTTTGATAAACGATATCTTTTGCCTCCCGGAACTTATCCAAAAACAGTTTGGAGATCATGTTGTTTTTGGGACCGCCTAAGATAATGATGTCTTTTTCTATTTTCTTTTGAACCTGATCGTCGGAGAAAAGGATATTGTCTATTTTGATGTTATAGGCTTTACTTAAGGATTCGACAGCGTGTCCCAATGCCCTGACTTGTCCGATACCGGTCGCCGGTCTGAGGTATTTTCCCGTGTTCGTTTTGGTGGATGTTGCCGTACAAATAATCAGCTCTTGCGGATGCGAGATCCGCCAGAGTTTTTTAACGGGTCTGACGGTGTTGACCGTACGATATACCCAGGAAGCAAGGCTTCCCAAAAAAACAAATGCAATGCTTGAACCGAAGTTGACCAAAAAATCTTCTATCATTACGCGTCGGTTTTATGATACAAGATCACGTCCTATTCCCCGTGTTTATAAACCATCATAGTAAAATTTTCCGAATTCACTGATAATGGTGAGCTCATTCTTTTCACTGTCGTAGCAACGTCCTACGATTTGTGCGTCGATATGGAAGCTTTGGGAAATAGCGATGATTTCATCCGCGATCTCTTCATTTACATATATTTCCATCCGGTGACCCATGTTGAATACCTTGTACATCTCCTCCCATGGCGTGCCGGATTGTTCCTGTATCAATTTGAATAGAGGCGGAACGGGGAAAAGATGATCTTTTACGATATGCATTTTTTCGACAAAGTTCATCACTTTGGTCTGGGCTCCGCCGGAACAATGCACCATGCCGTGTATCTCTTTCCGGTATTTATCCAATACCTGCTTTATGACCGGAATATAAGTCCGCGTTGGGGATAATACCAGTTTTCCGGCATCTATTCCTAACTCTGCTATTTTATCCGTTAGTTTGCATTTTCCGGCGTATACCAACTCCTCGGGAACGGCATTGTCATAACTTTCCGGGTACTTGACGGCCAGGTATTTGGCAAAAACATCGTGTCGGGCGGAAGTAAGTCCGTTAGACCCCATGCCGCCATTGTACTCGCTTTCGTAAGTCGCTTGGCCGTAAGAGGAGAGGCCTATAATGACATCTCCGGCTTTTATCCGGTCATTCGAAACAACATCTTTCCTCTTCATCCGGCAGGTAACCGTGGAATCCACGATGATAGTCCGTACGAGATCTCCCACATCGGCGGTCTCTCCTCCCGTGGAGTAAATATTTACTCCTAATTTTCGATACTCTTCGATTAATTCTTCCGTTCCGTTGATGATAGCGGCGATGACTTCACCGGGGATCCGGTTTTTATTTCTTCCGATGGTAGAGGATAACAAGATATTGTCCACGGCTCCAACGCAGAGAAGATCATCAATATTCATGATTAAAGCATCCTGCGCGATACCTTTCCATACCGAAATATCTCCGGTCTCCTTCCAATAGAGGTAAGCCAAAGAGGATTTCGTACCGGCTCCGTCCGCATGCATGATGTTGCAATAGCTTTTTAAACCGCCTAAATAGTCGGGGACAATTTTACAGAATGCCTTTGGAAATAGGCCTTTATCCAAGTTTTTGATAGCATTATGAACATCTTCCTTAGAAGCTGAAACTCCCCTCTTATTGTATCTTTCGTCTTTTCTCATAACGGACAGAATCGATAATTTATGATGTTAATGATATTATTATCAGGAAATTAATTCTCCTTACTTGCACGTGCGTACACTCTTTTTGTCTTTTGCAAAGTTAGGATAATTTTCAATAATAATCGAAACTATGTTTAGAATTTACTCGATGGATACTTCCGGGAATTGCTCTTAATTTAAGGCTCTTCGTTCCAATAATTCCGTAAAATGGTCTTTATATGAATCCGATACGGGAATATAGAGTTTACCGAAAACGATCCGATTGCGTTCGATTGTTTTGATCTTGTTTATATTGACGATATAAGAGCGATGTACCCGGATAAAAGTATCGGAGGGAAGATATTCTTCGATTGTTTTCATGCTCATCAGGGTAAGAATACCTTTTTCCGAATCGTCGGTTTGTATTTTAATGTAGTCTTTCACTCCCTCGATGTACAAAATGTGTTGTACTTCTATTTGGATGAGTTTATAGTCGCTTTTTACAAATATGCTTTCCGGATTTTTGCGGGGTACGGAGCCTCGAGTCATTTCATACCAGTGCAATGCTTTCGTGGCGGCTTTTAAAAACTCGGCATAATTGAAAGGTTTTAACAGGTAATCCAACGCGTCGACCTTGAAGCCTTCTATGGCATATTGCTCGAAGGCGGTAGTGAAAATGACTTTTGTTTTATTTCCGATAATACGGGAGAGTTCCAGGCCGTTCAAGTCGGGCATCTGTATATCCAAAAAGGCTACTTCTATCGATTCTTTCTCCAGTAAAGAGATGACATCCAAAGCATTATCGTATCGTCCGACAAGGTGCAGGAAAGGGGTTCTCCGGACATAACTTTCCAACAGATCCAAAGCTAAAGGTTCATCGTCTACGATAATACAATTTAATGTCATATCAGTTGAATATTAGAAGTTAATAATGAGTCGGGCCATGAAACGGTCGTCTGCCCTTTCGATTTTTAAAATGTATTTTCCCGGATAGAGTAGTTGCAAACGTCGTTGTAAATTTTGGATTCCGATTCCGGAACCGCTTCTGTCTTCGTCATTTTTAGGAAAATAACTGTTTTCCACGATGCAGCTTACTCTTTGTGACTCCTGCAATTCCATTCGTATACGGATAAAAGAATCTTGAGTATTGCTTATCCCGTGTTTGAAGGCATTCTCGATCAATGTGATAAAAAGTAACGGGGCAATCATGACGCCTTTCCCCTCTTCCGGTATGTTTACTTCCAGTCGGGTGTGTTTGGGGAGGCGCAGGCTCATCAGTTCGATATAGCTTTTCATGAATATGAATTCCCGGTCTATGGAGACGAGATTTTGGTTGTTATCATACAACACGTGACGTAACAATCGGCTCAGATCGTGAACCGCGAGCTGGGCCCGTTCCGGGTCGATGGCAATCAACGAGTAGATGTTATTAAGCGTATTGAATAAAAAATGAGGATTTAATTGACTCTTCAGGTTTTTTAATTCCGCTTCTGCCTTTGCTTTTTCCAACTCTCTTTTTTCACCCTCCGTTTTATACCAGTTACTGGTCATTTTGATGGCCATGCTTAGGGCAACCGTGAGCCCCATTAATAGCATGTCCCGACTTAAAAAGAGGAAACGGGGTGGTTTGGGGAGTACTTTTCGTAAGGCTACCACTTCTTCCGGTTCGGGAGGGCTGATGTAGGTACGATAAAACTCTTGCCAAAAATGTAAAAGTAGTCCGAGTAGTATGATAACTAACAGGTTGATCACGATAAAACGGAAAATCTTTTTAGGGAAAAGAATATTATCGATAAAGTAGAAATAGTTGGTATAGAAAACGATCATGCAGGATAGCGGTAAAAGAAAATATCCTAAATACCATCTTAACGTGACGATGAACTGATGATCGTTTCTGGTAAAGAATAAGGGAAAAGCGAAGAAGATTCCCCAGCCGATCACGTGAATGGCTGCTAATAAATGCTTCCGATTACCGATTTTCTGCATATCGTCTTTATTGAACATAAGCAAAGCTACTGATTTTACGCTATATGTTTTGCTATTTACGGTTAAAAACTTTCGTTTTGCCCTTATTATTCGTATCGGATGGCATCTATGGGATCCAAGTTAGAAGCTTTCTCTGCCGGATACCATCCGAAAAATATTCCGGTGGCCGTACAAACCAAAAAGGATAAGACGACCGAATAGATTTGAATGTAAACGGGCCATCCGATAACGTATTTAATGACCATGGAAGAGCCGATACCAAGGATGACACCGATAATTCCTCCGGTAACGCTAATGATAACTGCTTCTATGAGGAATTGGAAAAGGATATGTCGTCCTTTGGCCCCTATGGACATCCGGAGACCGATCTCCCGCGTGCGTTCGGTAACGGAGACGTACATGATATTCATAATGCCGATACCTCCCACTAACAGGGATATTCCCGCGATACAGGCCAGAAGTACGGTCATTAAATCGGTCGTCGTGCTAAGCATGGAGCTGAGTTCTTCCTGTGAACGGACATGAAAATCCTCCTCTTCTCCGGCAGGAATCTTGTGATTTTGACGGAGAACTGCCGAGATCTCTTCTATGGCTTCTTCCGAGTCTTCTTCCGTAAGTGCGGAGGCGAATATACCGTGTATGTATGTAATGGCCAACAGTCGTTTTTGAATGGTGGTATAGGGGGCTATAATCATGTCGTCCTGGTCTTGTCCCATGGAGTTATAACCTTTGGGTGTCAATACTCCGATGATCCTGAACGGTGTTTTATTGAAACGGATGGTCTTGCCTAACGGGTCTTCTCCTTTCGTGAAAAGATTATTGACGACCGTTTTTCCTACGATACATACTTTTGCCGAGGTTTTAATGTCATGGTCGGTAAACATCTCTCCTTCACCGATAGAAAATTTCCGGATATCTAAATAGTCCTGGTTGACCCCGTATATGGTTGTCGGTGCATTGTTCGCACCGTAGATAACTTGTCCGCCGGTATTGACCGTAGGAGTACATTTGTTGATGAGATCGACGTCTCTTACGATGCTTTGATAGTCTTCCAGCTTTAAGGTTTGCATATCGCTGGCACTTTGGCGTACACCTCCGAATTTTCCGTTACCCGGATGAATCATGATCATGTTGGAGCCCATTTCGGATATTTGGGCGCGGATACTGCGTTTGGAACCTTGGCCGATGGCCAGCATGGAGATCACCGAGGCAACCCCGATGATGATTCCCAACATGGTTAAGAATCCTCTGAATTTGTTGTTATTCAGAGCTCGGAGGGCAATTTGTATCAGATTACCGTAATTCATTGTGAGCTGTTATTAAATTAGTCGTTTTCTTTAGGAAGAGCTTCCAATGCTTCTTTGGCGGAAGCAACATGTCGGTTTGTTTTGTCTTCGATGATATGACCGTCACGCAATACGATGTTTCTACTGCTGAATTGGGCAATCTCGGGGTTGTGGGTAACGAAGATGATCGTTCTCCCTTCCGAGTGGAGTCGTTGAAACAGGGTCAATATCTCGTAAGAAGTCCTGCTGTCCAAATTTCCGGTCGCTTCGTCGGCCAGCAAAATGACCGGATCGTTTACGATGGCGCGTGCGATGGCGACACGTTGTTGCTGACCTCCGGACATTTGATTGGAACGGTGATTGAGACGATCCGACAATCCTACGTCTTCCAATGCTTTGATCGCTTTTTCCTTACGCGCTTTAGAGGATACGGCCGGATTGTACAGGAGCGGAAGTTCCACGTTTTCCAATGCCGTGGTTTTGGGTAATAAGTTGTAAGATTGAAAAACGAATCCGATTTTACGGTTTCGTAATGTGGCCCGTTCGTTTTTGCCCATTTCGCGAGCAGATATGCCGTCTAAAAAATAGTTTCCCGAGGTGGGAGTGTCGAGGCATCCCAAGATATTGAGTAGAGTGGATTTCCCCGAACCGCTCGTTCCCATTATCGTGACGAATTCCCCTTCCTGGATGGAAAATGAAATTCCCCGTAAAGCGTGTACCGTTTCCGATCCTACTTTAAAATCCCTCCTCAGGTCTTCTATTTTTATTATTGTATTCATGAGATCCTATTTTGTTGTATTTATTTCTTTTTACTGCCTGGGCGTTGTGGCATGAACGGATTGGAAGAGTTATCCCCGGGTGCACCCATGGCGGTTTTGTCTCGGTTTATTCCGACAATTACTTTATCGCCCTCTTGTATACCCTCTTTGATTTCCATGTTGATGCCATCCGAAACACCGGTTTTAACGACTTTGGGAATGATCCCTCCGGCCGTTTGTATCCATACCTTTTTTTCTCCTCCAATGGCTACAGCCGGGGCGGCAGCGGCCGGGTTAGCCGTCTCGGGAGTAAAACGGAAGGCTTTTAAAGGGACGAGCATAACATCGTGTTTCTCCATCGTGTAGACCGTAATATTGGCTGTTAGGCCCGGTTTCAGTTTTAAATCCGGATTCGGCGCATCGATAACGACTTCGTAGGTAACAACGTTGTTGGTCGTGGTAGATTGTAGCCGGACCTGGGTGACGTCCCCTTCGAATATATCGTCCGGAAAGGCATCTACGGTAAAAGTTACGCGTTGCCCCTCTTCGACCTGGCCGATATCGGCTTCATCTACATCCGCGATCACTTGCATCTTGCGTAGATCGTTGGCAATGGTAAACATGGTGGGTGTTTCGAAACTTGCGGCAACGGTTTGTCCTTCTTCTACTTCTCTGGAAAGAACGACGCCGTCGATCGGGGAATAGATGGTTGCATAACTTAAGTTGGATTTTGCTTTGACAAGATCGGCGATGGCTTTCTCGTAGGATAGTTTTGCTTTTTCATACTCGTACTGGGCTGTTTCGAATTCCGTATCACTGATCAATCTCTTTTCATGCAAACCGGATAGTCTGGCGAAATTCTTTTTCTGGTATTCGTATTCGCTCTTGCTGGATTCCATGTTGGCCGAGTCGGAAGCCATGGCCGCTTCCAGTAACGTACGATCGAGCTCTGCAATCAGTTGTCCTTTTTTTACGACGGAATTATAATCCACGTAAAGGCGGGAAATCGTGCCGGATACCTGCGTACCTACATCTACTTTCGTAATGGGTTCGATGGTTCCGGTAGCCGTTACTGTCGTGTTGATGGAACCCTTTTTTATCGTGGTCGTTTCGTATGTGACTGTTTTATTCTCTCCTGAACGGAAGATAAAGAAAAGGCCCGCGATAACAGCCAAGACAATGATGATGATCGCTATTTTTTTCATTCTATTTCGGTTTTACGTTATAATTCAATCGGTTGATTTTGGTAGAAATTCAGTAATTTGATGGATAATATCGCATCGTATTTAGCCTGTATTTGTTCTTGTATTGCTGATAAGAAATTATTTTTTTCCGTTAATAATTCAACGGTATTTTTCATTCCTGCATCGAATTGTGCTTGTACCAGACGGTAACTTTCAGAAGCTGATTTTACGCTATTCGTTGCCGCTATGTACCGGCTTTGTGCCGAAATAGCATTTTGGTATAAAGTTTCGATGGTTTTCAGTAGTGTCTTACGGGTATTTATCTCCTCTAACTGGACCGTTTCTGTTTGGAGTTTTGCTTTTTCTACGGCTGATTTTACCTGTCGGTTTTGCGCAATCGGAATGCTGATGTTGATTCCGATATTTTCATTTAATCGGTTATTCAGCTGTTTCCTGAAAGAGTAATCCGAGTCGGAATCGTGGTCGGTTCCTACCGAAGCATTAAACGTGATGCTGGGCAGGCGGTCGGCCGCCGCGATCTTTTCATCCAGATAAGCCGCATCAACCTTTAATTTGCTGCTTTTCATTTCCGGCATAACTTTCAAAGCCGTTTCGTACACCTCTTTCAAAGAGGGAACGAGTGTAAGAACATCGGCATCGGACAGCTCCGGAAAATGGATTTCAAAAGATTCGTCCAATTCTAATTCCAGTAATTGTTTTAATTGTAATTTCGCTAATGCTAACGTGTTTTCCGCTAACGTGACTTGGTATTGATCGTTACTGTATTGAGCCCTGATCTGAGAGCGGTCACTGACAGCGATAGAGCCTGCCTTGTATAATTCTTCGGCTCGGTCTAACTGTGCCTTGGACGTCTCGAGTGTCTGTCTGTTGGTTTTGAGAGCCTCGTTAGCATATAAAATCTGTAAATAATCTTCGGTTACGGAAATTTCAATATCGTTTTCGGCAACGGAAGTTTCATATTCCAATGCTTCTGCCGCAATCTTTTGTTTTTTCACGGAACGAGTCAGTTTACTTCCGTTATACAGGGTCATACCGGCATTTAACGAATAGCTTCCGGTATAAGCACTTCGAGAAGTGAATTTATTACCGGTGTCTTGTGTTTTTTGATGGGACCAACCTTGTGTGCTGGAAAAAACCAATGACGGGAATAATTGGGCTTTGGACTCTAACAAGTTGACAACTCCTGTTTGATTGTTGATGCGGGATGATTGCACCTGAATATTATTTTTTCTGGCATAGTCAATGCATTCCCGGAGAGTCCAAAGGGCCGGCCTTTCTTGGGTAAAGCCGGCCGTGGATGAAATGACTATGAAAAAAGTGGTAAATAATCGTATGTAATTCATGTTATTCATACCTTAATTGTTTATTTCTGAGACGAATTTAGGTATGTCCGGAAAAGGAAACAACTGAATTAGACAAACGGGACGGTTTTGTCGACCACCAGACGTTATTTACCGATGAAATAAAAAAGCCTTACAGCTCTGCTGTAAGGCTTGGGAGCTCCTCAGGTAGGACTTGAACCTACGACCTACGGATTAACAGTCCGCCGCTCTAACCAACTGAGCTACTAAGGAATTTTTCAAAAGCGATGCAAATATAGAAGTTTGTTCGAATTATACCAAATAAAAATGAAAGTTTTTCTTGAAAAACTATTATTGAACGAGGATGGATAAATCCATTCAGAAGATTGCGGCGTGCTGAAAATCTCAAAGTAGGATATGGGCGGAACAGATACCTGAGTGTACCGTTTATACATGCGACTATCGTTGTGAAAGACGATAGGGAAGTTAAAAAAAGCTTTGGAATACAGGTAAATCGGCGATTCTAAATTGCATAGACAGGAGAAATCGAAAAGATTCTTCGTTTTGTCTTTAGTTGTATACCCATAGACGTCAATAAAAATAATTTGTACAATCGATTTATATCCTGTATATTTATATGCTTAAAAATGTTGTAAATATTTGGGGGATTATGTATAGATGTCTGTTGTTGTTATTATTTGGTTTTCAGGTTGTTTGTGCGCAAGAGAAGCCGAATGCTGAATGGTTGAATCAGAAATTTTCCATGTTTATTCACTGGGGATTGTATTCTGAACTGGGAGGCGTGTGGAAGGAGAAGCCGATCATGACCGGATATAGCGAGCAAATCCAATCTTTCGCCTCTATTCCGGCGGATGAATACGAAGCTGTCGCCGCTCGTTTTAATCCTGAAAAATGGGATGCGGAGGCTGTTGTGCGGTTAGCCCGGTTGGCCGGAATGAAGTCTGTTATTTTTACTTCGAAGCATCATGACGGATTTTGCATGTATCATTCGAATTATACGGACTATAACGTGGTAGATGCCACTCCTTTCAATCGGGATGTCATGAAGGAGTTGTCTGAAGCTTGTAGGAAATTCGGGATAAAGTTCGGTGTGTATTTTTCATTGATAGATTGGCATTTTCCCGGTACGAAAATAACTTCGCATAACGCGGATCCGGTTTCACCGGAGCACCATGCTTTCAATATGAAGCAAGTGGAAGAGATTCTGACCAACTACGGCCCCGTCTCGGAGCTTTGGTTCGATATGGGATCCTTGACACCGGAACAGAGTAAGGAGTTATACGATTTGGTCAACCGTTTACAACCGGAATGTATGGTTAGCGGACGTTTGGGAAATAATCAAGGTGATTTCTGCGTGATGGGAGATAATCAGTATCCGGATTATAAAATCGGGATCCCCTGGCAAACTCCCGCATCTTTCTTTCCGGAAACATGGGGATACCGTTCCTGGCAGGAGAGGGGAGATCTGGAGCAAAAGATAAATGAAAAATTACTCGGATTGGTAAAGGTGGTCAGCCGGGGAGGAAATTATTTGTTAAATATCGGTCCCCGGGGGGATGGCTCTATCGTGGAGTACGAGCGGGATGCTTTGTTGAAGATGGGAAGATGGTTGAATAGATACGGTAGAGCTATTTACAATACGCGAGCCAATCCTTTTGAACATGCCGGAGAGTGGGGAGATATGACGATGAAAGGAAACAGGCTCTATTTATTCATCGAACGAATGCCGGACGATCGTTTGATTCGTTTGTCCGGAATTCAGGGAGAGGCCGTTAGGGCTGTTCTTGTCGGAAGGGAAGATCCGTTGCGATTGGATCAGCACGGGAATGACATAACTCTTTATATTCCGGAGACGGTATATCCCGACCGGCATATGATTGTGGCCGAAATCGCATTTGCAGAACCGTTTCAGGTTCTTCCTGTCCGTATGGTCCCTGCAGAGCGTTTAATCGCCTCGAATGCCGTTCCCGCGTACGGGTATTCCAGCATGGATTATTATTCCAGTTTCAGATGTATTGTCGGAAGATCATGGGGATTTCTGTTTGATAAACCATACGCAGAACCGGTTGTCGTTTATACCGATAACGATCGATATAAGACGATAAAATTAACGATCGACAATATAGAGCAAGAGCTCCTTTTGCAAGGAGGAGAGGTAAAACATTTACAAGTTCAGCCGGGTTCGGTACGCTGGGAATCCGTTTATCAAACCAAAATTTCCGATGATCGTTTCGGGAGTTTTTGTTTGGGAGAAAATCATCGTGTTGATCCTGCCCGGGAAGAGAATGGGGTGATTTGGAAAAAAATACCTCGTTTCGGTTTCGGTACTCATTATGTTGTCGCGATGACTCCGAAACAATCTCTTTATTTGTTGTGTTCGATTGAGAGCGATACCGCTCAGTCGATTTTGGTTGAATTGTCTAACCCGGAAGGATTACAGGTCGTGTTAAATGGAAAAACGCTTCGTAAACAAATTTCTGTGGGGGATAAATTCAAGGAGCGGGAAATAGTGATGTTACCTTTGGATAAGGGTGATAATCAGTTAATCGTGAGGTATTATAATCGGAGTGGGGAAACCATGGAATATGGAGTTAACCCGGATGTTCCTCAAATAGTTTATCAGCTTCGATTGAAGCCGCTTCCCCTGTTACCGAGGGAGGTGCACTTTTGTGAACTCAGGTTGCTTAAACCGGAAAACCGGAATTGCGATATGGGATTACAGGATGTATGGATCAGCATGGATTAAATTGTAATGATAAAGAGATGAAAAAGAGATTGCGGAAAAAATTGCATAAAGCAGAATTTCAAGAGTTAGGATTTTCGTTTGAGATAAGATTTAAAGAGAAGGGAGAAGATGCAAAAACTTTTTTGAAGGAGTTTATCGAATTGTTGCGCAGCCATCATCTGGAAATGGGCGGCGGGTGGAATGCGGAAGTCTGCGGCGGATTTGTTACGAGGGAAAAAGGTAGTGTTACCTTGGAGGAATACCATGCTGTAAAGAGTTGGTTGGAGGCTAAAAGCTCCGATATTTACGGCTTTACGATAGGTGAACTGAGGGACGCCTGGTATGGATGGGCATAAGCATAGGAGTAAAAGACAGATTCGTATTCGTTTGAAAAAGATATTTCCTATTTACGTTTTATATAAGGGGTAAAATATTAATTTTGCCGGTCTTCGCGCGAATGGAGTTCGACGGGAGTGAGTTATTTTAAAGAATTGATATATTACGTATGAGAACAAAATGTTATTTATCTTTTATTGCTTTAGCATTGATGATTACAGGTTGCAATAGTAAAAAAGAGACCGTACAAAAAGGAGGTATCGTTATCGCCAATCTTGATACGGCAGCAACGCCTAATGCTGATTTTTATCAGTATGCATGTGGCGGCTGGATGAAAAATCATCCTTTGACCGACGAATACGCCAGATTCGGTTCTTTTGACCTTTTGGCGGAGAATAACAGACAGCAGATAAAAGGTCTGATTGAAGAGTTGGCTGTACAGAAATCCGCTCCCGGAAGCATAGCCCAAAAGATAGGCGATTTATACAATATGGCGATGGATAGTACGCGGCGGAATGCAGACGGAATGAAACCGATTAAAGCCGAATTGGAAAGAATCGCTGCTATTAAGGACAGGGGAGAGTTATCGAAAACGATTGCCGAAATGCGTCGTGACGGTTTTGATCCCTTTTTCGGACTTTACGTGGGTTCCGACGATATGAACAGTGCCATGAATTTGATTATCCTGTATCAAAGCGGTATCAGTTTGGGAGAACGCGAGTATTATTTGGATGATGACGATCACACGAAAGAGATACGGGAAAAGTATCGGCAGCACGTTGCCAAGATGTTTCAGTTAGCCGGTTTTTCTGCATCGGAGGCGAATAAGGCGGCTTCCGACGTTATGACCGTGGAAACACGCTTGGCCGAGAGTGCCAAGAGTGCTGTCGAATTGCGCGATCCGCATGCCAATTATAATAAGATGTCGTTAGCGGATTTGAAAAGAGAGATTCCCGGTATTCAATGGGATCTTTATTTCTCGACATTGGGACTGAAGGAGGTGGAGGAGCTGAATGTGGCGCAAATGGCTGCGGTTAAGGAGAGTGCCGATCTGATGAACGAGATGGATATGAATGTATTGAAGTCTTATTTGGAATGGAAGGTGATTGATGCGGCGGCAGCTTATTTGAGTGACGATTTTGTGGCCCAGAACTTTGAATTTTACGGGAAAACGCTTTCCGGTAAAAAAGAGATGCAACCTCGTTGGAAGAGTGCGGTAAGTGCGGTCAATGGCGTACTGGGAGAAGCCGTGGGACAAATGTACGTGGAAAAATATTTTCCGGCAGAGGCTAAAGAACGTATGTTGAAGCTGATTTCCAACTTGCAAAGTGCTTTAGGAGAACGGATTCAAAATCTGTCATGGATGAGTGATGAAACAAAAACGAAGGCCTTGGAAAAATTATCTACCATATACGTGAAAGTCGGTTATCCCGACAAGTGGAGGGATTATTCCGGTTTGGAGATTAAGAATGATTCCTATTGGGATAATATTGTACGTTCCAATAATTTTGATTACGATTACCTGCTTGCGAAAGCTGGGAAACCGGTCGACAAGGACGAATGGCATATGACCCCTCAAACGGTAAATGCCTATTACAATCCGACGACGAATGAGATATGCTTTCCAGCCGGGATTCTTCAATATCCTTTCTTTGACATGAATGCTGACGATGCCTGCAATTATGGAGCTATCGGTGTGGTTATCGGTCATGAAATGACGCATGGGTTTGATGATCAGGGACGTCAGTTTGATAAAGATGGAAATCTAAAAGATTGGTGGACGGAAGAGGATGCTAAAAACTTTGAAGAGCGTGCTCAGGTTTTAGTGGATTATTTCGATGGTATCCAAGTATTACCCGATTTGAAAGGTAACGGGAAATTGACGTTAGGAGAAAATATTGCCGATCACGGAGGGCTACAAGTGGCCTATGCGGCTTTACAAAAAGCGATGAAAACCGACCCTCTTGGAGTAGATGCGTATGGTTTTACTCCGGCGCAACGTTTCTTCCTGTCTTACGCAAATGTTTGGGCGGGTAATATCCGCGACGAGCAGGTTCGTTTGCAGACAAAATCTGATCCTCATTCTTTGGGTCGCTGGAGAGTGAATGGGGCTCTTCCTCATATCTCAGCCTGGTACGAGGCTTTTAATGTGAAAGAGGGAGATCCTTTGTTCATTCCGGTAGAAAAACGGGCTTCTATTTGGTAAAAAAGAGTTGTATTGTCATAAAAGGGCTGTCCGTCGATTTCGAGGATAGCCCTTTTTGCTGTAAATGGCGGGTCAATAGGATTCCGCGATTCCATGATTCAATTTTAATCCTGCAATCGTCAATCTTTCTATTGTAAATTTTAAATTGTAGATTTTAAATTGGACGTAGTTTTTTAATTTACAATTTACAATCTACAATCGTCAATCCCTTTAATCTCTTAATCTCAAAATCATTTCACCTGTGCTATTGGTTTAATCGAAATAATCTGTAACTTTCGGAAAAATGGAGTAGAAGTTGACCTATGGATGTTGTTAAGCGAGACCGATTTATAGCTCTTTGGCGTCGTTTTTTTAATGATGCGGAGTTACCGATTACTTTTTATTATTCGAAGGATAATTGCCGGATACCCTTAGTGCGGGAGGCAAAAGGACACACGTGTATCATTGCCCAGTTGTTGAAAGTCCGTCGGGGAGAATCGCTCTGTTTCTCGGAGTCTTCTATCGGCTGTGGCGGGGGAAAACATTATTTGGGATATAAGGAAGTTGTAAATGGACGGTTTAATTATTTTTTGTCCCATGGAGAGGATTGGGAATGTGGAGAGCGCTATAAGCGTACTCCGGGGCAAGTCGAGGCAATCATGAAAGAATTACCCTTGCTTCCTCGGGAAGGAGATTTTATTGTGTTTAAGCGATGGGATAGATTGGAAGAGGAAGATTGTCCGGAAGTCGTTGTTTTTATGGGTAATCCGGATGTGATTTCGGGGCTTTTTACCTGGGTTAACTTTGATAGTACGGTGTCAGATGCTGTCATTGCTCCTTTCGGAGCCGGGTGTACTTCCATAATATATCACCCGTATCGGGAACAGATAGAAGGGCGTAAACGGGCCGTGATCGGAATGTTTGATCCTTCGGCTCGAAAATGTATGGATGCCGATTTGCTTTCGTTAGCTATTCCGATGAACAAGTTTATGGAGATGATCGATCAGATGGATGAGAGTTTTTTGATTACGGATACCTGGATGAAAATACAGCGGCGTATTTAATATCGTATGATAAAAAAAAGTGTGAATAAAAAACGGATTATTAGATGGTCCGTATTGGTTTTGCTTATTGCCGGAATCGGATTGGTACGCGGAAATTCTTCTTGGGGGGAGTGGTATGCTCTTCATTTATATCCTGTTGTTTCGGCTTTTTTCTCTTTCTTTTCTTCATGGGTCCCGTTTTCTTTGGGGGATCTTTTTATTTTGCTGATTGTTTCGGGAGGAGTCGGTTATGCGGTATACGGTTTATGGAAAGGCAGGTCTGTAAAACTTATGTTTGTGCGCTTACTTGAGGGGGCGGGGTGGATATACGTGTGGTTTTATATGGCATGGGGAATGAATTATTTTCGTGAGGATTTTTATACTCGATCGGGTGTAGGGCAAGTGCGTTATAATCCTGCGAATTTTCAACAGTTTTTGGAAAACTACCTGACGGGTTTGAATGCGGCCTATGAGTCGGCCGGAGATACGGTGACTCTTTTTTATCCGACGATAGAGTTGCAGGAGGTTGCGGCAGAGATAAAGAAGGGCTATAGCGAGGTGGATTCTTGCTTCGGGTTACTTTCTCCTCGAGAGGAAATGTTACCTAAACCGATGTTGTTTAGCCGTTCCATGTCAAAGATGTCGATTCTGGGGTATATGGGACCTTTTTTCTCGGAATTTAACCTGAACACCGAATTGCCTTTTATACAGTACCCTTCGTGTTATGCTCATGAATTGGCCCATCGATTGGGAATCTCGAGTGAAGCGGAAGCAAATTTATATGCTTATATGATCTGCATACGTTCATCTTCCCCGATAGTTCGTTTTAGCGGGTATTTCTCTCTATTGGGTTATGTAATGCAGAATGCCCGGAATCTATTACCTGAATCAGAATTTCAAAAAGTGGTAAAGCAATTGAATCCCGGTATTGTCGCTTTATACAAAGAGGAGAGTGCTTATTGGCGTTCACGGTATAGTGCTCGGATCGGAAATGCGCAGGAATATCTGTATAATCTTTTTTTAAAGGGAAATCGAGTTCAAAGCGGGGTAAAGAATTATTCGGAGGTTATAGGATTATTAATCTCTTACGAACAATATCGAATCGGGGAAACCGGATATGCGGATCTGAAAAGATTAGAGAAGGAGTATTTGAAAGCAGTTGAAGATGCCCGGATGGTTGATTCTACAAAATTGTGGAATGGTTTGGTTCCTATTATAAGAAAACAGGGTGACTCTCGGATTCAATGGCGGGATCTGGATACGAATCAGATGTTACTGGTCGTATCTATGATGGGGAAGAACGAATTGAAGTACTGGCCCGAGGGGGATGAATTTAAGACTTCGTCTCATGTTAGCTGGGTCGTATTGCCTTTTGAATTAAAGCAGAGAATGGGGGCTCGGTTACTAAAAGATTCTTTGGAGGTTCGGATGCGAATGCTTCAACTTTTGGGGTTGCCACCGACCCGTTCGTATGACATGCTGGTATTCTTTTGGGTAAAAAAGGAGGGACTTCGCCGACCTTCCCGGGATCCTGAGATTGACGATACCGTGGCTTCTTTGGATTATACGATTCGTGCCGATAAAAATTACAGGGAATGGTTCGAGCAAAATAGGCTTCGTTCTTATACGGGTAATCCTCCTTATCCTTGGACGCAGATGGGATATACGTATGATTGGAATCGTTCTGCCGATCGTTATGGAATAAGCGAGTTTATTGTATGGCCGGGGTCATTGGTGAAGGTCGAGCAGATTTTAGGCTGCTGGCAATACTATAAACGATTGAGGCAGGAGGAGAGGGATAATTTGGATGTTGTTGAAATTGCAGAAAAAAATCATTAATTACATCCGGTAAGTTTGTTATTTTTCAGAATAATCTGTACTTTTGTAAAGTAAATGTTTCTTCGGGGCAGGGTGCAATCCCCTACCGGCGGTAATAGTCCGCGACTCTCCTTTAGGAGACTGATTTGGTGCGATTCCAAAACCGACGGTTAAAGTCCGGATGATAGAAGAAATGTAGATTAGGATTATAATAAATTATAGTAATAATGATATATGCCCCGAATATACGATATTCGGGGTTTTTGTATGATGGGAAAAGAGGATTTGATTTATATGAGGCGGGCAATTGAGCTTGCGGATCGGGGATGCGGATTTGTGAATCCGAACCCGTTGGTAGGTGCTGTCATTGTAAAAAACGGAAAAGTGATAGGAGAAGGATGGCATGAGCGATTCGGACAATGGCATGCCGAACGAAATGCACTGCATGCAGCCGAAGAAGACACGACGGGAGCAACGATGTATGTAACACTTGAGCCCTGTTGTCATTATGGGAAAACTCCTCCTTGTACGGAAGCGATCATAGAACATAAGATTGCCAAAGTTGTTGTGGGCATTGCCGATCCCAATCCTTTGGTTGCGGGAAAGGGAATGGCGCTTCTCCGAGAAGCCGGTATCGAGGTCGTTTGTGGTGTGGAGGAGGAACGTATTCGGGAACAGAACCGGATATTTTTGAAATATATTGAAACAGGAATGCCTTGGGTCGTTTTAAAGACGGCATCGACTTTAGACGGGAAGATTGCTACCTATACGGGAGATTCAAAGTGGATCACGGGGGAGGAGTCCCGGGCGAAAGTGCAGGAGATGCGGGCTTGCCTGATGGCAGTTGTGGTAGGTATCGGTACGGTTTTGGCGGATGACCCCATGCTAAATTGCCGGATCGTCGACCGGGAAGTGCGGCAACCCGTCCGGATTATCGTGGATAGTAATGCCCGTGTTCCATTGAGTAGTAAGATTGTACGGACGGCAACGGTTTATCGGACTGTCGTGGCTCATACCCGATTTGCAAAGGAAGAACGATTGCGGCAATTGAGAGCGTGTGGTGTGGAGACTTTGTTGTGTGACGAGGAGAAAGGATTGGTACGGATAGGGGATTTATGTAGAAAATTGGGAAAATCAGGCATTGACTCTGTTCTGTTGGAAGGAGGCGGTTCGTTGAATTTTTCTTTTTTAGACGAGGGGTTTGTAGATGAGGTTTATGCTTTTATCGCTCCGAAAATGATAGGAGGAATGAATGCCAAAACAGGGGTTGAAGGAGAGGGAGTTCCCAAGATGGCCGATGCGATCGATTTGAAGATAACCGATGTGCAGCATGTGGGGCAGGATGTGCTTTTCAAATTGAGAATAAACGGGAAAATAAGATAGATAATTGTAAAGGTGGTTATGATGCATCTAAGGTGCTAAATATAAATTGAAACTGCTATGTTTACTGGAATTATAGAAGAAATAGGCACGATAAAAGGGGTGAAAAGAGGAGATCGTAGCGTCGTACTCGAGGTGGAGGCGCGGAAGATATTGGAGGATGTAAAAATCGGGGATAGTATCGCCACGAACGGAGTTTGCTTGACTGTGGCTGCCATAAAGGGAGATCGTTTTTTTGCAGATGTTATGCCGGAGACCGTTACGAGGAGTAATCTGGGGTGTTTACGGGCCGGAGACCGGGTAAATCTGGAGCGGGCATTGTGCTTGAACGGTCGTTTGGGAGGGCATATTGTATCCGGACACATAGATGGTACCGGAAAGATTGTAAACCGGGAGAAGGATGAGAATGCGATCTGGATAACGATAGAGGCTTCCGCGGCTTTGTTGCGATATGTCGTGGATAAAGGTTCGATAACGATAGATGGGATCAGCTTGACGGTTGCCGGTGTGTTTGAAGACCGTTTTCAAGTGTCGATCATTCCTCATACGCGGGATGAGACTACTTTGGTCAAAAAGGCAATAGGCGAGGTTGTTAATTTAGAAAATGATATTGTTGCGAAATATATTGAGAAATTGTTAAAGTCGACCTCTCCCTCGGATGAAAGGAAGCCGGGGTTGACATTGGACTTTTTGTTGGCTAATGGTTTTTAGAGGTGTAGTTTATTTACAGATAAAGATATGAAAGAATTTGAATTTAGTACGATTGAAGAGGCTGTCGCAGACCTAAGAGCCGGAAAGATGATTATTGCTGTTGATGATCCCGATCGGGAAAACGAAGGGGATTTGATATGTGCGGCTGAACATGCTACGTTGGAAAATGTAAATTTTATGGCTTCCTATGCCAAGGGGCTGATATGTATGCCGATGAGTCGTGAATTAACGACCAAACTGGGGTTAGAGCAGATGGTGGCTACGAACACGGACAATCACTGTACGGCTTTTACTGTTTCGATAGATCATGTTTCTACAACAACGGGAATTTCTGCTTTGGAGCGTTCCGTGACGGCGATGAAATGTGTGGAGGAGGGGGCGAAACCGACTGATTTCCGTCGTCCCGGCCATATGTTCCCTTTGGAGGCAAAACCCGGAGGAGTGTTGGAACGTATGGGACACACGGAAGCGACAGTCGATCTGATGCGTATCGCCGGATTGAAAGAGTGTGGATTGTGTTGCGAGATTATGCGGGAAGACGGGACTATGATGCGGACTCCCGAATTAAAAGAATTTGCCCGCAGGCATGATATGAAAATGATTACGGTATCGGATTTGATTACCTATCGCCGCCGGACTGAAATTTTGGTAGAACGGGTAACGGAAGCGGAAATGCCCACAAAATACGGTTACTTTAAGGCATACGGTTACGTGAATAAAATCAATGGAGAACATCATGTCGCCTTGGTTAAGGGAGACGTGACGGATGGCGAACCCGTGTTGTGCCGAGTACATTCGGAGTGTTTGACGGGAGACGTTTTCGGTTCTCTGCGTTGTGATTGTGGAGATCAGTTGGCTGAAGCTATGAGAAGAATAGCCGAGAATGGACGCGGAGTTTTATTATATATGCGACAAGAAGGAAGGGGTATAGGTTTGATCAATAAATTGAGAGCCTACCATCTGCAGGATGAGGGAATGGATACGGTAGAAGCAAATCTGGCACTCGGTTTCAAGGCCGATTTACGGGAGTATGGTACAGGAGCGGAGATTTTGGCCGATTTAGGTGTGAAAAAAATGATATTAATGACCAATAATCCGCAGAAAATTAGCGGACTGGAAGGATATGGCATTGAGATCGTCGGACGCGAGCCTATTGAGATGACTTGTAACGAGAAAAATGAATTTTACATGTACACGAAGTACAAGAAGATGGGACATATACTTCATGTCCGCGGACGTGAAGAGGTCGAGAAATTGATACAGGAAAAGGAAAACGAAGTAAACAAATAATAAATAATAAAAAATAGAGACAATGAACTTATTGGAAGGAAAATTATTGGCAGAAGGACAACGTATCGGTATCGTGGCCGGACGTTTTAATGAGTTTATCACCAGTAAATTGCTCGGTGGTGCGATTGATGCTTTTAATCGTCATGGCGGTGATGAGAAGAATATCGATTTGGCTTGGGTCCCCGGGGCGTTTGAGATTCCGTTAGTAGCTAAAAAAATGGCTGAAACTCACCGATACGATGCCGTTGTATGTATTGGAGCCGTCATACGCGGAGCTACACCGCATTTTGATATGGTTGCCAATGAAGCGACCAAAGGTATTGCTAACGTGGGACTTCAAACGGGAGTACCTGTTATTTTCGGAGTTTTAACGACCGACTCGATAGAACAAGCCGTTGAACGGGCCGGAACGAAAGCGGGAAATAAAGGTTTTGAAGCTATGACAACAGCTATTGAAATGATCAATTTATTAAAGCAACTGTAAGCTATCGAAGATTTTAAGACAATAGGGTTTGAAAAGAGAAAATCGTTTCAAACCCTATTGTTTATAAGGAAAGCGAATCACTCTAAAAATTCGAGGGCTGCCAATAGTTTGTCGTAAGAGAGTTCCTGTGTGACCTCCGGAACGTATTCAACGTATTTTATTTTCCTCTCTTTACTTATGATAACGATCCCCTGGGTAAGTAAACGTAATTCGTCAATGAGAAAACCGTATTTCAAGCCGAAATCAATGTCTCTGTAATCGGATAACATGGTGATATTACGGATTCCCTCTATTTCACAAAAGCGTTCCTGTGCATACGGGAGATCGCAGGAGATCGCCACGATCATGAGATCTTTGCCTAAGCTTTTCGCTATGTTATCCAATCGATGTAACTGAGCAGCACATGCAGGAATATCAACCGACAGGAAAGAGGTAATAAGGACGTTTTTGTTTTTAAAATCTTCTAAACTAATGGTTTCCAATTGGCGGCCCATTCCGTAAAACCTCAATGCTTCTTCCCCTTTTCGGGTTGTTTTGCCGATTAAAGTAATCGGTTTTCCTTTCATTGTAACTGCTATTCTATTCATATCTTTTTTGTAGACATACGATAAGATAGGTTAAGGGGTTAACGTTTTTTACTATTTTCTACAAAAAAAGTTGTTCCTGATAACAGAAACAACTTTTTAGCATAGAAAGCCTTTTTTTAAAAGGGTACTGTAATCTTTTATTTTTTGTTTTGCCTCCTGTGTTGTTCTTGCTGCCGCTGCATTTCTTCTAATTTTTGTTGGAACCTGGATTTTTTCACAGGTTTTGCTTTGGCCATTTCGATTTGTTTTAAAAGCTTCTCGTCATTGACGAATTTGCGGATAACCCACGTTTGAACAATGGTGATCAAGGTCGCTATGAAGTAATAGTAACTCAATCCGGAGGAGTAGCTGTTAAAGATAAAAAGGAACATAACGGGCATAATGTACATCATCACCTGCATACCTTTCATTTGATCGTTTTGGGGCTGGTTTTTTTGATTCATGACCATATAGATGATGTTTGTGACAGTCATCAGCAAACAAAACAAGCTGACGTGATTCCCGTAGAAGGGAATGTTAAAAGGTAATGTTGCGATGGAATCATAGGAAGCTAAGTCCGTAGCCCATAAAAAGCTTTTTTGTCTCAACTCGATTGCGCCGGGGAAGAAATAGAAAAGAGCGATCAAAATAGGCATTTGTAATAACATGGGTAAACATCCTCCCATAGGATTCACTCCCGCCCGTTTATATAATTTCATCATGGCCTGTTGCCGTTCCATAGCCTTGTCTGCCGGAATCTTTTTATTGATCTCGTCGATTTGGGGTTTCAATACCCTCATCTTGGCTTGTGACATATAGGATTTATAGGTCAACGGGAAAAGAACCAATTTGATGATAAGAGTCAGTAAAAAGATAATTAATCCGTAATTGAGGGTTACGTGTGTTTCCAAAAAGTTGAAAATAGGAATTACCACGTAACGGTTGAACCAAGCGATCCATTTCCAGCCCAAGTCTACTAATTCGGGTAAGTCGATCTCTTTTCCGTATTCCCTTAAAATAGGATAAGAGTTGGGGCCGAAGAAGAAACGCATGTCGTATGCTTCGATAGCCTTGCCGGAATAGGGGAGAGGAATCTCCGCGTAAGCTGTTTTAAGATATCCGGGTGTGTTGTTGATGTTGGAGGATAACATTACGTTAGCGAACGCATCGTCAGCAATAAGTACCGATGAAAAGAACTGTTGCTTGTAAGCGACCCATTTGATTTTGGTCGGCAATTCCGTTTTTTCGTCACTCGAGGGAGAAAGGTGTTCCACGTCGTCGTCGGAGAAGTTGTAATAAACTCCCGTATACCTGTTCTCGAAATCTTTACTTTTTTCTAATTGAGGCATATCAACACCCCAGTATAGAGTCAGAAATGATGTATTTTGCGCGATAACTTCATTTAAGTTGTGCGTGTTGATGTTGAAATTCACCATGTAAGTATCCGGGGCTAATTTGTAAACAAACTCGAGGTATTTGTTATCGTCGATGTAAGCCCTCATGCTTAATACTTGCTCTTGTCGGTCGGCAACCAATTTCTTTTGATCCGTGTTGGGAGTGAAGATCAGCTCTTCCGTGTTGATCTGATGATTTTTTATATAGAAATTTAGCCCCAACGAGCTGGTTTGTGCCTGCCATAAGACCAGAGGTAAAGAATCGTGTGTGCGATATCCTTTTAAATCGACGTAAGTGATTCGTCCTCCTTTACTATCGATGTGGAGTTTGATTTTATTATTTTCCAGGGTAAATTCTTCCGGAGTCAGAGAATCCTGTTTGAATAAAGAAAATGGGGTTTCAGTTTTTGAACTGCTGTCCTGCTGGGAGAGAGCGAAGTCTTCTTTCTGCTGTTTTTCAATAGCTGCTAACCTTTGAGCTTCAACCCTTGCAATGGAATCCCGGATATGCATTTCCCGTAACTCCTCTTTTGACGGGCTCATAAAATAGGAATACCCAACTAATATTAAGGCAATGATAATTAAACCTGAGATTGAATTTTTATCCATAGGGTGATTTTAATTTTAATTTCGATTTCAAATTGATATTTCCAGGTTATTTATATTAAGATAAACAAGCTTTAATGAATGCCACGAATAGAGGATGGGGATTGGTTACCGTACTCTTGTATTCCGGATGGAATTGAGTTCCCACGAACCATTTCAGGGACGGGATCTCGATGATCTCCGTAAGTCCTGTTTCCGGGTTTATGCCTGTGGTGATCATGCCGGCTTTTTCGAACTGTTCGGTAAATTGTCCGTTGAATTCGTATCGGTGTCTATGTCTCTCCTCTATCTCTTTCACTCCATATGCCTCAAATGCTTTCGAGTTTTCTTTCAATACGCATTTGTAAGCTCCTAAACGCATGGTTCCCCCTTTGTTTGTAATCTCTTTTTGAGATTCCATCAGGTCGATTACGGGGTATTTGGTTTTGGGAGACATTTCGACAGAGTCCGCTCCTTCCAAATGGAGAACATTACGGGCGTATTCTATAACTGCCATTTGCATTCCCAAACATATGCCGAAGAACGGGATATTGTTGGTCCGGGCATATTCAATGGCTATTAATTTTCCTGTAATACCCCTGTTACCGAAACCGGGGGCGACCAAAATGCCGTCTACCCCTTTCATGGTCTCTTCTATGTTTTCTTTGGTTAAATTTTCACTATGTACCCATTTTACGTTGACTTTACAGTCATTGACCGCTCCCGCATGTATAAAAGATTCCACGATAGATTTGTAAGCATCGTGCAGTTCAACGTATTTCCCTACCAAAGCGACGGTAATCTGGTGATTGTAGTTTTTGAATTTATATAGAAAACGCTCCCAAGATTCGAGATCCGGTTCGTGTTTCAGTGGTAATCCCAGTTGAGATAATACGATTTCATCTAATTTTTCGTCTCTCATTTTGATGGGCACCTCGTATATCGTGTCTACATCTATGGATTGAATGACGGCTTTCGGGTCTACGTTACAGAAAAGAGCCACTTTTCTCCTGAGATCGCTACTTAACTCGTGTTCCGTGCGTAATACCAAGATATCGGGTTGTACTCCTATTTCCAATAACGATTTTACGGAGTGCTGAGTCGGTTTGGTCTTTAATTCGCCGGATGCCGTTAAGTATGGAACTAATGTCAAGTGAATGAAAACGGATTTTTCTCCTAATTCCCAACGAAGTTGGCGAACGGCCTCGATAAACGGGAGAGATTCGATGTCTCCTACCGTTCCTCCTATTTCGGTAATAACTACGTCGTAATCGCCTTCTGCTCCCAGCAATTTGATATTACGCTTGATCTCATCCGTAATATGAGGAATGATTTGGACCGTTTTCCCTAAATAATCCCCCCGGCGTTCTTTATTAATAACATTTTGATATATTCTTCCGGTGGTTATGTTATTGGCTTGAGAGGTCGGACAGTTGGTGAAACGCTCGTAATGTCCCAGATCGAGGTCCGTTTCGGCTCCATCGTTTGTTACATAACATTCTCCGTGTTCATACGGGTTAAGAGTACCCGGATCGATATTAATGTACGGATCGAGTTTTTGATTCGCCACTTTATAACCTCTCGCTTGTAAAAGCTTTGCTAAAGAAGAAGCAATAATACCTTTTCCTAAAGAGGAGGCCACTCCTCCCGTAACGAAAACATATTTTGTTGACACGATATGTATAGTTTTATAATTATTTTTATTCTTTATTACAAATACCGAAAATCATTGTTACACAGAACTAAACAAAAATTTCCCCGACAAATTAAAACTTAGACGCAAAAGTAAGAAAAAATATAATGTATCGCATAAAAAGAGGCGCTTTTTACAGCGCCTCTATATCATTTGCGTGCATGTCAGATCATGCTGTCTATTACTTTCAACTTCTCGTACATCAGGGATAACTTATGACGGGCAGCTTCTATTTTATTAGAAAATTCTTTGATTAATGTATCCGAGTTGCTTGATTTGGAGAAGAAACCGATGTTGTTTTCCCAAACGTGCAGATCCGTTTCGAGCTGTTTGATTTTGTTCACCAATTTTTCTCTTTCCTGGATGATTTTAGTGTCTTTATCTTCGCTGTTGTCGAACGTATTGACTTTCGACTTGAATTTCTCCAGGTTTTTATCAAATTCATTAATATCAAGTTGATCGAAATGAGAATTCAGCAAATTTCTGAATTCAGCCTGTATGGCATCTTTCTCTTTTATGGGAACGAAGCCGATTTCCACCCAACGGGCCTGGAAATTTTTAAGGGTTTCGATATTTGCTTCATTATTGTCACTTAACGTGAAGTTGCGAACTTCTTCTATCAACGCTTTTTTCATCTCCAGATTTTTTTGCTGGTCGGAGTCTAAATTCTTTAAATGAGCGTTTTTATTGTTGAAGAAAAAGTCGCAGGCCGTTCTGAAGCGATTCCATACTTTGTTCGAGTATTTCTTGGGTGCGGGACCTATTTTTTTCCATTCCCGTTGATAAGCAATGATTTTATCGGTTGTAGTCCTCCATTCCGTGCTGTCCTGGATAGCTTCGACTTTTTCGCACAGAGCGATTTTTAGTTCCAGATTCTTCTGTTGAACTTCCTGGGTCTGTTGATAAAATCTGCGTTTCTTTTCAAAAAAGGCATCACAAGCTGTTCTGAAACGTTTATAGATTTTGTTTCTCTCTTTTTGAGGAATGGTTCCCGAATGTCTCCACTCCTCTTGCAATTCGAGAATTGCTTTCGTCGCATCATTCCAAGAGGATAAATTATTGTATTCTCCCATTGAAATATTTTCAGCCTTGATACATATTTCCTCTTTGATTTTCAGGTTGTTTTCCTGTTCTTTCTTTAAAGACTCGAAAAAGTTGTGATAGGCATCGTTTATTTTATTGGTAGCCTCTTTGAATCGATCCCAGATGGTCTCTTTTTGATCATTGGGGACGGGACCTATTTCCTTCCATTGCTGGTGGAGCTGTTGTAATTGTTTGAATGCGTTTCCTATATTATTCTCTTCGAGCAACTTCTCTGCTTGTTCGCATAAATTGATCTTGCTGTCCAAGTTCTTTTTGAGATCCAGATCCCTGAGTTCTTTGTTGATTTTTATGTAGTTGTAGAAATTCTCCACGTGCAGATGATAGGTCTCCAATAAGTCATTTACATTGGCTTGAGGGACCATCCCCGTGTTTCTCCATTTTTCCTGTAAAGATCTGAATTCTTGAAATGTTTTATTCAATGACTCTTCTTTTTGGACCAATTCCTTTAATTCTTCAATGATTTGAAGTTTGATTTTCAGATTCTCCTCTTTCTCCTCTTCCGTTTTTTTGTAGTATGCCGTTTTCTTTTCCCGGTATTGTCGGTATACACCGTAGAAACGTTCTTTAGAGTCATTCGGGTAATTGAATTCTTCGACGGGATGTCCTGCCTGAACAAATTCATTCCGAGCTTTTTCTTGCTCTTTTTCGTATTGCGTTTCGAATATCTGGGGAAGAGTTTCTAAAACTTTCAACTGGTATACGGGAAAGTTCGTGATCAGTTCTTTGGCATGGGAAATGATCTCTTCGGTGTTAAAACTGGAAAAATCCCATACCGGCGGTTCCTTTACGGTGATTTTCTCTATCGGTGCGGGTTGCCCCTGAACTGAAACCTCGTTTTCTGTTTCGATGTTCGAAGTTTCCGGGGATACGTTATTGTTAACGTTTAATTCCTCGGATTGTTGTAAGTTATCTTGCTCCATATCTATTCGTGTTTTTAACGCATTCAACTCACGAAAATAATTATTAATTCTGAGAATCACAATTAATAATTGAAAATTGAACGTGAGAAGTTTAAAAATAGGGTAAGATTTGAATGCAGGATAAGGTATTTCCGAAATAGGGACGCATCATAAATTCTTTTTTGGAATTCATGTCGAAAGGATTTATCTTTGGCAAGTAATAAAATGCAGCCATGTTTTCATATATCCTGTATGGTATCCTTTGGATCATGAGTTTTTTACCTTTTCCTATTTTGTATCTGATTGCGGATATGAATTACGGATTGCTTTATTATGTTTTTCATTACAGGCGTTCCGTGGTCAGGAAAAACCTTTGTCGTTCTTTTCCGGAGAAAACCGAAAAAGAGATCAGACAGATAGAACGGAAATTTTATAGACACTTGTCGGACCTGTCCATAGAGTTGTATAAATTATGGCATATGTCGGAAAAAACGATCCGGAAACGGTGTGTATTTCGCCATACCTCTGTTCCTCGGAAGTATTTTCAGGAAGGTCGTAGTGTTATCGGTGTTTTGGGACATTACGGAAATTGGGAGTGGATGTCCTCGTATAGTTTATGGAGTGATGGCGTCGATTTTTTGCCTTTGTATAAACCGATTCATGATCCGATCATGAACAAAATGACCCTTCGGATCCGTTCTCATTTTGGCGCCAAGCCGATTCCCAGAGAGGACGTTTTGCGGGTAATTAATCGTTATCGTTCGGAGAAACGTCTGTTTTTGGCTGGTTTTATAGGTGATCAGACGCCTAATCGACGTAATTTGAATTTTTGGATGAACTTTTTAAATCAGGATACTCCTATTTTATTAGGGACGGAAAAGATTGCCCGAAAGTATGATTTTCCGGTTGTTTCCGTGCATATGAGGAAGATTAAACGGGGATATTACGAGGTCGATTTTGTCGATTTGTGTAGTCATCCGGCGAATTTGGCTCCCGGTGAATTGACCGAGATGCATACTCGTTTGTTGGAATCTTTTATTCGGGAGACACCTGAGTATTGGCTTTGGTCGCATAGGAGATGGAAGCATACGAGGCCTGAAGGTACGGGGGAAGACAAACGGGATTCGGGACGGATGCGTTAATAACGGATGAAGATCAATGGATTTTAAAACATGTCGGATGTATAAGGTCGCAGTTATCATATTGAACTGGAACGGGGAAAAATTATTGCGGGAATTTCTTCCTTCCGTTATTCGTAATACTGACGTGGCGCTGGGAGAGATCATCGTTGCGGATAATTGTTCGACCGACGCTTCCGTGGAGTTATTGAAACGGGAGTTCCCTCGGGTGAAACGGATTTTGTTGGATCGTAATTATGGTTTCGCTGGGGGATATAACCGGGTCATCGAAAAGGTAGAGTCGGAATACGTCGTTCTATTGAATAGTGACGTGGCGGTTACAGAAGGATGGTTAGAGCCTTTGATTGACTTGTTGGATAAAGAACCGAATGTGGTCGGTGTTCAACCGAAAATTCGTTCCTATCGCCAAAAAAATCGGTTTGAATATGCCGGGGCTTGTGGCGGTTTTATCGATTGGTTAGGGTTTCCGTTTTGTCGGGGCCGTATATTGGATAGTGTAGAAGCTGATACCGGACAATACGATGAGGTAATGGAGGTTTTTTGGGCCACGGGTGCCGCTTTGTGCATTCGGCGGCAAGAGTATTTGGATGCAGGCGGATTGGACGAAACGTTCTTTGCCCATATGGAAGAGATCGATCTTTGCTGGCGTTTGAAAAACAAAGGATATCAGTTGAAAGTGATTCCAGATTCTGTCGTTTTTCATTTAGGCGGAGGGTCCTTACCTATGAATCATCCCCGGAAATTGTTCCTGAATTACCGCAATAATTTATTAATGCTGTATAAGAATCTGGGAAGCGGGCATAGATTAAAGGTTTTTACCGTTCGTTTTCTGTTCGATCTATTGGCTGCTTTTCTTTTTTTATTAAAAGGAGAATTCGCCAATGCCCGGTCGGTGTATCGGGCTTATATCGCTTACTATGGACTAAAATCGAAATATGTTCCGGAAGGAAAAAATGTAGTTTGTAAAGGCGTATACGGGAAAAGTATCGTGATAGGCTACTTCTTGTTCGGGAAAAAGAAATTTTCGGATTTGAGATTAAAATAATCGGGAGATATAATAAACCTTCGAAGGTATCTGTTGTCTCAAATAAAAAAGCATATAGATAATATAGTGTAGATTAATGAGTGATGAAGAGATAATAGAATTGTTCCATTCCGAACGTGGAGAGGATCAGGCATTTCGGATGCTGATAAAAGAGTACGGGGAAAGACTGTATTGGCATATCCGGAAAATCGTGATCAACCATGAGGATAGCAATGATATTTTGCAAAATGTTTTTGTGAAAATCTGGAAAGGGATTGAGGAATTTCGTTACGAAGCTAAATTATTTACATGGATGTATAAGGTGGCTACCAATGAAGCGATTAATTTTTTAAATGAAAAACGAAGAAAGCCTTACGGGAATTCCGAAGAGATAACAGTAATGCTGGAAAATCGGTTGGAAAGCGATCCTTATTTTGACGGAGATGATATACAACGGGAATTGCAGAAAGCCGTTTTAAGGTTGTCGGAACGCCAGCGCATGATCTTTAATATGAAATATTATGATGATATGAAGTATGAAGACATGGCAGAGATTTTGAATGTTGCTGTCGGGACATTGAAAGCGACCTACCATATGGCGGTAAAGAAAATAGAAGAGAGTCTGAAAATTTCAGATACATTGCAGGAATTTGAATATTGAAACGACTTAAAATGAACGATCATGGATGATTTGAATGATAAATATAAGAAAAAGAATCCTTTTGCGGTTCCGGAGGGATACTTCGATTCGTTGGAATCCCGGATCATGGATCGGGTGGAGGAAGCGAAGCATCCGGTGAAAACGAGTTATATACAGATGGTAAAACCCTACTTGGGGTTGACGGCAACATTCCTGTTTGCCATTTTCGTTGTCCAATGGATTTTTCCTCGTTTTGTGGATGAAAATAAAAGGTTGCTGAGGGAGGGGAACAGCATTGTAAAGACCGATGAAAGCGGTTTGCACGAAACCGAATTGGACGAAGATTTTAATCCGACCCAGGAAGAAATTATAGAGTATTTGGCACAAGAGGTGGATATGGGTAAATATTTTTTTGACGGTATCAGATTGAGTAACTAAAGAGAATGTTTATGAAAAAAGTAGGTTTGATTATAGGAATGTTGGGAATTACGTTCTCACTTTTTGCGCAAGGAAAATTAAGTGAGGAGAAAAGAAAGGAGTTCGAGGCTCAGAAAGTGGCTTTTTTTACTCAAGAGATGAACCTGACTCCGGAAGAGGCCGTTAAGTTTTGGCCTTTGTATAACGAGATGCAAAAGAAAATTCGAGAAGCGGGAAATGTCATTCGTGATTTGGCAACGAAGTTTTCCGGGGACATAACGGAAAAAGAGGCACAAACCAATATCGAAACGATCTTGAAAGCGGAAGAGCGAATGCAAAGCCTTAAAAGGGACTATTATCAGAAAATCGTAAAAGAGCTATCTGCCCGTAAATTGTGGTTAATGATGGAAGCAGAGCGGAAATTCCATCGTCAGTTGTGGAAAAAGTTGGGAAAATGTCCGGGGAATAAACCGGAAAAAACGACTATGAAGTGAAATATTTAGCGATTAAATCGAAAAATATATAAAAAAGTCCCGTAAAAACTTGCGGGAACGGTAAAAAACGCTACTTTTGTCTCCGCAAATGGAGAGATGGGTGAGTGGCTGAAACCAACAGTTTGCTAAACTGTCGTACGGGATTACTGTACCGGGGGTTCGAATCCCCCTCTCTCCGCCACTGATTTTGAAATCGAATCTTAAGTAATTAAGGTTTCTATCCGGAAAGGTCAGGGAACAATCCTCAGGGGATTTTATTTAGGGGCTACCCAAAATTGATTCGGGGCGTAGCGCAGTCCGGTAGCGCATCTGCTTTGGGAGCAGAGGGTCGCAGGTTCGAATCCTGTCACCCCGACAGTTGAAAAACAGGCAGTTGCATGTAAATGTGGCTGCTTTTTTTATTGAAAAACGATGGTTTATTCCCTTTTTTTTACGCGTTTTTATTGATTATAGGACGATTTTTTGCAAATCTTTTGTAAAAAAGAGAGTGTTTCTTCAAATGTACAGGCGATTTTTCTATTATTTTTATAGATATATAAGTTGTATATAATGTAATGCTTAATTGCATATATTTTCAGGATTTGTTGACTCTATAAGAGGTGATAATTGGTATTTCCATTTGAATGTATTGAAATTCGGATATAATTTTTAACTTTGATGCATGTTTGTTAATGGAAATTGATATGAGTGTTTTTTCAAGGAAAAGGAGTAGAGATTTTAGATTATTCGTGGGGCGTGTTATGTTGCTGTCGGTTACTGTGTTTTTGTCCGTCAGCGAGCTAGAGGCCCAAACATGGTATAAAAAGAGAGTCTGGTATGCTCAACAGGATAGTGTCCCCGTTTATGAAGATAAAAAAATCGGCTCTCGTGTTGTAACGTATATCGTGGGTAAAGGTCGTGTGATTGATCTAAGGCTTTCTTACGATAGTAAATGGCTTATTGTACCTAAAAGAAGTGGTTCCCTTGGAGGCTTTATTCCCGTATCTGTCCTGGGAACCTATTTGGAGGGAGTGCGTAATTATGAAGTTGTACTCGATTCTGTCGTGGGGACGGTGGAAGTTGTTTATGGCAGTTGGTATGAAGGTCTTCCGTTGTCTGTTTCCCAAACCTTTTATAAAGGAGATGTCATACGATTGAATCGAGCCTATCCGGATTATTATGCCAATTATTTTAGTGTTTCGCCCGCGGATAAATCTTACGCTTTTTTGGGAAAGATCGATAAAGAAGCGTTGGTTCCCACGGAGGCGGGATCGACCGTAAAATTTACAGTGCCGAAAGAGATGGTAAAAACCATTCGGGAGCATCATAAGAAATATTACAAGGAACTTACTGCCGCTAAGAAAAACGTTGCCGGTACGTCGTGGGATATTCGGAGAATAATGATCGGTATCGTGTTGGGTTTTATCATTATTGTTTGTATTGTCGGTTTCTACTATTTGAATGTGCGGGTTCTTCGACGTTATTTATTTGATCGTTCCAAAAGTAATGTTTCCATTAGTGGGGCAATGATGATAGGATCGGGGGTATTGATGTATATAGCGGGAGAATGTCTGTGGATACTTGCCGACGGATTCCTGGCCTTTGTGTTGGTTGTCATCTGTGTGTTGCTTTTTTTTGCTGCCCTTTATCATACGGAGTCCCGTCTTCAAAGAAGGTGTGCCAAATGTAATATTTACAATGATTTGAGTTTTCTCGGAATGACTAAAGACGGGACCAAATGGGAGTACGATCATCAATCCGACAGTGTAACTACCCATTATTGGGAAGGGGATACCCTTGTAGAAGAAAGGGTAGATCGCAATCAATGGTTCCGTCGCCAATACCAAATATATGCTTTTAATTACAAATGCCGGCAATGCGGTCATACCTGGAAAGTACGTTACAAGGGAGGATTGATTACTTCTGAAAAACGTACGTTGGAGGAGACGGAAGAGACACGTTTTAAATAGATGATTAGATCCTAAATGATTAAAAATAAAAAAAGCACTTACTTTTGTAAGTGCTTTTTCGTGGAGCGGAAAACGGGACTCAAACCCGCGACCCCCAGCTTGGAAGGCTAGTGCTCTATCGACTGAGCTATTTCCGCAAATATAAGTTCCTGTCCCGTGTGAATGGCCTCACTTCGTTCGGCGATCCTGAGAGGGGGGACCTTACTAATTTTTAATAGCGAAAAGCTATGCTTTTCATGTTGATTGAAAAATATTTAACCTTCCAAAAGCGGACTTTTGACGGTAAACTTTTTTCAATCACGGATGCTTTCAGCATCCGCTATTAAAAATTCGTGGGCAGTGATGGATTCGAACCACCGAAGGCTAAGCCAGCTGAGTTACAGTCAGCCCCATTTGGCCACTCTGGTAACTGCCCTTGTTCAAAGAACGTTTGCTTGTCGTTAGCGGGTACAAAGATAAGTAGTTTTTCGGATAATCCAAATGAATAAAAGGAAAAATTACAAATGGACGATCATGAAATGTTTCCGAATGGATGGTTTTACGGGGCTTGTAAATGTCGGGATGTCATGTTATTTATTGTAGAGGAGAATAGAAGAGCCGCCCGGAATGTCGGACGGCGTATGCACCTTTTCGTCAATTATGAGTTTATTTTCGGGGACGATAGGTTATATCGAAATGTTCTTCTCCGTCAAAACCTTTATACCGTACGCGAAGCTGGACGGAGTCGCCCGTCTCGTTGAAAATCTTGTTTAAGGGAAATGCAACGGCGCTATTGAGTTTATAACAATCCGGATCGTTATTGGCATTGTGATGAAATTCTAACAGTACTTTCCCGTCTTCCGTCAATCCCTGATGTTGCGTTAAGTTGATCAGGTGTTGCACAAGCCCTCCGGCGAAGAAAAATTCGATCGTGAGAAAATCTTGAGCGATCCAATAATCGTTCACGATAACGGGATCATTTCCTAAGCTATCTAAAATCTCTTCCGAATAGGGAAGTATATTTTTGGTTAAAATCCGTTCAATTCCATTGATCCTTACATAATAATCAAATTTGCTGCCGGGTATCGCATCCTGAAGAATAGTGAAATCAACCAATAAACGCGTGCTGTCCTGTAAGTTTTGGGTCGGAACATCGGAGTAGGACGGATATATAACAGAACCGTTATCCAATTTTACGGTATAGCTATCCTCGGCTGATTTATGGATAACTCCATAACTAATCGAAAACTTGCTCAGGCTGTACCCATCGTCATCACAAGAAGCAACGACGAGAACGGCAATGATAAATAGTACGGTCAGACGTAATATTCTTTCGATTTTCATATCCTGTTTACTTGTCGGTTTATTCTGTTTTCTGTTTAATAGATGAGTGGGGAAATAAAAGGTTGCGTGTGAAAATCTTAAATTATAAAAAGGAAGTCTGAAAAATCAAAACTTCCTTTTTGCTTCGAGGCGCATACGTGGGATTCAGAAGAGTTTTTTCCGTAAGGAGAAGAGGAATTCCAAACCTCCTTCTTTTCTGTTTTTGGCGGATATTTCTCCTTTATGGAATAACACGGCGTTCTTTACGATAGAAAGTCCTAAGCCCGATCCTCCCGTTTGGCGGCTTCTTCCTTCGCATACGCGGTAGAAACGTTCGAAGAGTCTGTGCAAGTGCATTTCGTCGACTCCTTGTCCTGTGTCATAATAAGAGAAATAACAAAATTCCTGATCGTTTGTATAGTTATCGATAACAATGATAATGTGATCTCCCGCGTAGTTGATGGAGTTGTCCATTAAGTTACGGAATATGGCGTAAATCAAGGTTTTGTTTCCTTCGATAAACAAATCTTCTTTGATATGGTTTTGTACGGTGATACTATGGGAGGTAAGTGCATCGTTCAGGTCTGCGATAACCTCTTGTACGGTCGTGTATACGTTAACTTCTTCTTTTTGGAAAAGCTCCGAAGCTTCTTCCGTTTTGGTGATTAAAGCGATATCCCGGATCAGGTCGGAAAGCCTGACGACTTGGGAATAGGTTCGCTCCAGGAAGAAATGTTGTTTGTCGGGAGTAATGTCCGGTTGTTCCAATAGGGTTTCGATATAGCCCCGAATGCTGCTTACGGGAGTTTTCAGTTCGTGTGCGATATTATTTGTCATCTCCTGTTTGAGTAATCTGTTTTTTTCATTGTCGGAGATGTTGTTCAGGGTAATCTCGTAACTGTTATCCGTAAACAAAAGTAATTTGAGGGCAAAATGTTTTCCTCCTTTGGAAAGTTTGCATTGAAACACGGGTATGGTATGTGCGTTCGGATTGACAGGTGTGTTGTTCTTTAAGAATTCGTTCAGTTTTATGAAATCGGGTTGCTCCAGAATCCCTTCGAGGCGGAATGTAGGTTCGTCCAATAAGGTGTTCAGGTATTGAATAAAGTGGGTATTGGCGTATATTTTTTCTCCGTTAGCAGCGAATATGGCGATCCCTTCATCCGAGTAATGGAAATGGCGCAGCAGTTTATCCCGTTCGACATTAATTTGGCGGTTACTCTCTTCAAGCAATTGGTAGTTGCGAATGATTTTATTTCCGATCTCTCCGAGTTCCGTATGGGGGAAATGGATATGGTTGTAATCCACCTTGTGATGGTCTGCCGAAACGATGAAATCCTTTAAACCGGAGATGGCTTTTCCAAATCTGTCCGATAGGTAAATGAGGGATATCAGGGCGATGAAAAACAGTAACGTGATGAAATACAGAAAAATATTATCTGTTTTTAGAAAATTCTGAACTTCAATATCATAGGGTAGTGCGACGCGAATAAAAAAATGAGGATACGCTTTTGCATAGTAGTAGTATTCTATGCCCAAGGTGGTCGAGTGGCGAACGGCTGCTCCCGTGGAGTGTATTAACGCAGCCTGGATCTCGGGACGTTGCAAATGGTTTTCGATCTCTTTATCCTGCTCTATGCTATTGTCGAATAATACTTTTCCCGTACGATTAAGCAAGGTTACCCGTAGATTATGGGGAAGAATTTGTAATATATTCTGGATGGAATCGATACGATGATCCCGTACCAGCTGCTTCGTATCGACATATTGGGCAAGAATCGTCGCGTAGTCGTTGAGTGTCGTGCGTAAATTTTCTGTTTTATACGCTTTTTCTCTTTTTTGTTGGAAAAAAATAATTCCTATCGTGAAAATGGAAAATACGACAAAGAAATATAAAAATAATTTTTGTTTATAAGAGAGTTTCATCGAATGATGTTTTTAATGATTTAAATTTCAATACAATACCCATAACCGGAACGGTTCACGATATAGTGTCCTTGTTCCCCGAGTTTTTTTCTCAGGCGGGTGATGTGTACATCTACCGTGCGCTCTAAAACATAACCGTCATCGGCCCATACGTTACGGAGGATAGCTTCCCTCGAAAAGATTCGTCCGGGGGCTTTGGCTAACATATACAATATTTCGAACTCTTTTTTGGTAAGTGGAACAGATTGCTTGTTGACAATAACTTGTTTGGTCACCGCGTTGATAAGAATCTCGCCGATCTCTATCTGTTGTTCCGGGGTAGCGGCCACCCGCTTCAGAACGGCTTTTACCCGTGCGCATACCTCTTTGATGGAAAATGGTTTTGCAATGTAATCGTCTCCGCCGATACTGAACCCGGTAAGCATGTCATTTTCCGTATCCTTGGCTGTAAGGAAAATGATAGGTGTCGTGTTGTGAAGTTCTTTACGAAGCCTTTCCGCCATTTTAAATCCGGAGATTCCCGTCATCATGACATCTAACAAGATCAATTCGTGTTCTTTCGTTAATATTTTTAAGGCCTGTTCCGCTGATTCGGCCGTATCGACCATATAACCCTCGTTTTCCAAGTTGAATTGCAGGATTTCTCGTAAGTCCGCTTCGTCGTCGACGACTAAAATTCGTTTCTTTTCCATAGTTTTATTCGATTGGGAGTTCCGGAGTATCTTCGTTTTTATGTAAATGTTTTGCATTCTTCCCTTCCATTAAATAGATTGCCGCTTCTGCGATATTCGTCGCGTTATCTCCTATCCTTTCTATATTATAGGACATACCGCTTATGGAAAGAGCATCTAACATATCCTGTTCGTTGATCGTCTTACCGACAAAGCAAACCGGAATACCGTGGATGATTTCTTTGTGATGGAAATCCACCCTGTCATCCGTTTGAATGACTTCTTTTGCCAGTTCGGTGTCTTCACAGGTGAAAGCAAAGATAGCATTTTGTGTCATTTTTTTTACTATGGCGAGTTGTTCCCGTATTATTTTTTCATGGGTCAGGAAACATTTGCCGTTTCGATCGGTCTCTTTTAAAAAATCGGCAATGTTGAGAATGAGATCTCCGATTCGTTCCAGATAGGCTGTCATATCGTGGTAGGACATGATCTTTCGGGAATCGGTAGCTCTCGGGGAATAAAGGACGATAGAACGAATCACTTCATCTCTGATTTTTATTTCCATGCCGTCGATGATCGTTTCGTTATGTTCTATTTCCGCGTGTATTTCGGGATTTTTATTATCTACCGTTAGTTGGTTGATATAATCCATTTGAAGGAATACGATTTTGGAGAGTACTTCAAAATCTTCTCTTATTTTTTCTAAATAGTTTTCTCTGATGGTATTCATGTCGTAATGATTAAATGGTCTGACTCTTCTGATTGATTAACCGAATTGCCCGGTGAGATATTCTTCGGTCCGTTTGTCTTGCGGGGCGGTGAACATCTTTTGAGTTTCATCGTACTCGATTAATTCCCCCAAATACATAAACATGGAGTAATCGGAAATTCGGGCAGCCTGCGACATATTGTGAGTAACGATCAGGATCGTAAATTCTTTTTTAAGTTCCAAAAGTAACTCTTCAATCCGGTTGGTGGCGATGGGATCCAATGCGGAAGTCGGTTCGTCCATTAACAAAATTTGCGGTTTTAAAGCCAACGCCCTGGCGATACACAGGCGTTGTTGCTGTCCGCCGGAAAGGAAGGTTCCTTTTTTATAGAGAGCGTCTTTGACCTCTTCCCATAATCCGACATTTTGCAGGCTTTGTTCGACGATCTGATCTTTTTCTTTACGAGGTAAACGAATTCCGTTTAGTTTATAACCGGCAATGACATTATCATATATGCTCATGGTCGGAAATGGATTGGGCCTTTGAAAGACCATACCGGCCATGCGCCTGACTTCCATGGGGTTCGTCTTTAATATGTTTTTCCCGTTTAAAAGGATTTCACCCGTAATGCGGATATCCGGATAGAGTTCGTGCATTCGGTTTATGGCTCGTAAAAGAGTACTTTTCCCGCAGCCGGAGGGCCCCATAATGGCCGTAATCTTTTTTTCTTCGATACGGGCATTCACGCGATTGACGGCGTTTTTGCCGGGGGTGTAGGAGATCGAAACCTCTTGTAGTTGTAATATGGGATTTGCTGTAGATACCATAGGTCGTTATTGATTATATTATTGATTTCTCCATTTATTGGCTATATGTTTGGCTATTAGATTGAGCGATAATATGAGTAACAGGAGGAAAAGCGAGGAACTCCAGATCATATCGATCAGGTTGGGATCGTTATAAAACTCCCAAATTAAAAGGGGAACGGCACTGGTCGGAGCTGTGACATCCCAATTGATGACCGTGCTTCCGAGGGCTGTCAGCATCAATGGAGCTGTTTCTCCCATTACACGGGAAACTGCTAACAATATACCTGTGAACAAACCTCCGAAAGCAGACGGGAGTAGTAGTTTTAAAATTACGCTCGTATAAGAGGCTCCGAGTGCGAGTCCGGCTTCTTTTAACGAACCCGGTAGCATTTTTAATGTCTCTTCGGTGGATCTTATGATCAGGGGGAGCATCATGATGCTTAAAGCGACGCTGCCTGCTAAGGCAGAGTAGCTGCTCAGCGGCTTTACGATCCAACTGTAAGCGATAATACCGATAACGATAGAGGGACTTCCTTGAATCAGGTCGGTAAAGAAGCGGGTAGTGTTTGAAAATAGGGTTCTGGGTTTTTCCGAAAGATGAATTCCGGCCATAATACCAACCGGTATGGCAATAACGGTAGCCATTCCTACCATGAGTAAGGTTCCGGTGATTCCGTTGGCGATACCCCCGGGAATGATTTCTCCCGTGCCTTTGGCGAGCATGGCGTCTAAGGTGCTGGGGGCTGTTTCGGTAAAGAAATTCCAGTTGATCTGTTTGTATCCTTTTTTTATCAATTCCCCGATGATCATAAATAGGGGGATGACGGTCAGGGAGGCTAATGAACAGATGGTATAGAAAAATATCCTGTCTTTGATCGTTCTGTATCTTATGGATGCCATCTTATTAATGAAGTTTTTTGATGATGAGTTTGGCTATCATGTTGATGATAGCGGTAATTAAGAATAGTAATAAGCCGATGGCAATGAGGGAGCTGAGTTTGATTCCGTCGGCCTCCCCGAATTGATTGGCGATGATACTCGCCATCGTGTTTCCCGTGTCTCCCAACGAAAGGGGAACGTTGTTGGTATTTCCGATCAGCATGGTCACGGCCATGGTCTCTCCGAGGGCTCTTCCGAGTGCTAAAATGTAGCTTGCGAAAATACCGGAACCGGCAGCCGGGAACGTGACTGTCCGGATAACGTCATAGCGTGTCGCTCCTAAACTGTATGCCGCTTCTTTCAGTTCGTTGGGGACCATAGCAATAAATTCCCCGCTGAGGGAAGAGGCGTAGGGAATGATCATGATCGCTAATACGATGGAAGAGGTGAGGATACCGAATCCCTGTGAATTGATCCCCCATTCTACCATCAGCGGACGAAGGGTATAAAATCCCCATAGACCGTAGACGATGGAAGGAATCCCCGCTAATAGATCAATGGTGGAGCTGATGAAGACGGCTATTCTTTTGCCTTTGAAATATTCTCCGGTAAAAAGGGCCACGGGCAATGAAAACGGGATGCAGAACAGTAACGCTAAAAATGAAGTAAGCAAGGTTCCTATTATAAAGGATAAAGCTCCGTAAGTTTCGTTGTCTGGATGAGGATTCCAGTCGGCCGTACCGATAAAGTTGAGGAATCCGTAATGATGAAAAGCAGGGAAGGCTCCGCTAACGAGGGAATAGACCATTCCCGCACATATTAAAAGTATGAAAATACAGCAGATGATTAGTAGACGTTTGAATAGATAGTCCGACATATCATTATGTTTAATGTAAGTCTTGTGGCGATAATACATCGCCACAAGATTTTAGTATTACTTCATTGTTTTTCCGTTGAACGTGACGGATTTTAAAAGGGCTTGTGCATTTTTAACGGCAGATGCAGGAAGGGGAGAGTAGTGTACTTTTGTGGTTAAGGCCTGGGCCTCGTCGCTTAGCATCCAGCTCAACAGATCGACGGTGGCTTGTGCTTGTTCTATTTTCCTGTCGTTGTAAGATTGTTCTTTATAGAGAATAATCCAGGTGAAACAACTGATAGGATAGGCATCGACGGCGGGAGAGTTGGTGATCATAGTACGGGTGTCGGCAGGTATATCTCCGGAAGCGGCCGCGGAAATGCTTTCCGTTGTCGGACTGACGTAATTGCCGGCCTTGTTTTGTAATTGGGCCATGGGGATTTTAAGAGAGAAAGCATACTCCGATCCCACGTAACCGATAGACCCTGCTGTTTGAATGATCACTCCGGCTACTCCGGGATTTCCCTTGGCGGCAATGCCTGCCGGCCATTTCAACGATTTGCCGGTTCCTACTTGTTCTTTCCAGTCATTACTGATTTTTGTCAGGTAATCGCTGAATACGAATGTAGTACCGCTACCGTCGGAACGATACACCGGGGTGAGCTCTTTGTCGGGAAGAGCGACTCCCGGGTTAGCGGCTTGTATCCGACGGTCGTTCCATTTCTTGATTTTTCCTAAGTAGATATCGGCAATGATTTCACCCGTAAGTTTCAAATCTTTTACTTCCGGTAGGTTATAAGCCATTACCACGGCTCCCATACAGGTAGGAATATGAATCGTTTCATAAGGCATCTCTTTCAGCTCTTTTTCGGAAAGAAAAGCATCTGTCCCGCCGAAATCTACGATTCTATCTTTTAGACTTCTGATTCCTCCTCCGCTGCCGATTCCTCCGTAGGTGACAGTCGTCCCGTTTTTTTGCTGATAAGTTTTAAATGCCAGGTTATAAAACGGAAGAGGGAAGGTGGCTCCGGCTCCCGTAACCTTTTCTTTTTTGTTTGATGCGGCATCTGCGGGGGTTGCATTGCCGGAGAGCATCGTGGAAATGATAAGAATACTGATGAGTAATAGATTTTTCATGTTTTTCAAATTATGTTTAACACATTCTGTACTTTTTTAGACTTTACAATATTACGTTGATGTTATGACACGTTTGTTACGCGTTTGTTACATTTTTGTTAAGCCTGAACGGAGGAGTCGTTATAGTTTAAATTCGATATTCAAATAGCCGAAGGCCGTTGATTTTCCGGAATAAGGATTCCATGACGTGAAATTGGGAGCGATCTTTAAATATTTGATCGGGGAATACTGAATGCCGGCAAGTATTCTTTGGCCGTCGGCATTGCTCCAGTCGTCTTTGGATGTCAGATTGTCGTATCTTCCGAAGAGGTTGAATTTGGAGGCCAATTTAACAGAGGTATAGATGGAATAACCGGATTGGTCCCGGTCTTTCTTAAATTTCGTGTTATACATTTTGTTGTATTCGGCTCCTAAGGAAAAATGCTCGTGTTTATAACCGGCGAAAAGAGCTAAGTTCTGTTGATCTTTGGTCCCTTCGCCATCGATGTTTTTGTTAGATATGTCAAAATATCCTCTGATCGTTAATGATTTGACCGGATTGAGAGTGACCCCCAAGCCATAGCGGTACTTATTGTCGTTGTTCAGTTTCTTGTACCCCTCTCCGTTGATAAAGGTAATGTCGGCCCGGAGCCAGTCGGTAAATTTGTATTTTCCGATGATTCCCATGTCTGCACTGGATCCGAACTTGTACTCGTCCTGGAAAGATTTCATAATGTAACGGTATCCCCAAAATTTCTCCTGAACATTGAATTGTTCGAGGCCGATCAGACCGAAATCGAGAGTGAGGTCTCCGGTTTTCCAGCTTAACATCGCATTCTTCACGTAAGCGACTCTTTCCAGATCTGAACCCGAAACTTTAGTCGATCCGATATCGAATACCAATTTCCCGCTTAATTTCGGAGATAAGTTGAATTGGTAGCCGAGATAGGAACGGTCCAGTGCGAATCCGGATTCCTTGTTCGCACGCCCTAAGCCCACATGATAGTTTGCAAAAACGGTAACAATCGGTGAACCCGTGATTTTTAATTTGTTTTCTTTTTTTTCTTCTTGTGCAAAACTGCCGATAGATAAAGCAGTTAAAACGATAATAAATAAAATCCTTTTCATTTTGTCTAATTTTAAGGTTCTTTTTTTCGAAAGCGAAAGTAGACTGAAAAGGTTTCTTGAATATTAACGTTTAGTGACGAAATTGTTAAGGATGGTTATTTTCTGAAAAGGGAAAAATTTACACTACCGTATTGCCTATGTTCGAGGAAATGCGGGAAAGAAGAAAAGTCCACCGTTGCGGGGTGTTCTATGACAGCAATGCCGTCGGGGGAAAGTAGGTCGTTATCGAAAATAGCCGCGGGGATCTCTGTGATATTGGGTAGATCATAGGGGGGATCGGCAAAAATAAGTCCGAAATGTTGTCCTTTCAATTTTTTGCAAGCTATAAATGCGTCTGTTTTATATATGGCGATATTTTTGAATCCTAATTGTAGGGCTGTTCTTTTAATGAAAGAGAAGTGATTGTAATTTGCTTCTACAGAAACGATCTTTTCAGCACCGCGGGAAGCTAATTCGTAGCTGATGCTGCCGGTTCCGGAAAATAGGTCTAAGGCTCGAATGTTTTCAATATCGATGTAGTTGTTGAGCACGTTAAACAAATTCTCTTTAGCGAAGTCCGTGGTCGGTCTGGCCTTAAAGTTTTTATCCGGGAATAGTTGTTTCCCTTTGTGTGTACCGCTTATAATCCGCATCTATGAAAGTTTAACAAATGAATGAAATAAGAGTTATTGAATTCCTTATCCTGGAGAAGAGTGTTTAAGATCGGCTCCTGCGGGTAATAGATATGCGGGATATAACTTTCGAGTACCCCTCTGAATTTTTGATCCTTTACGGGTAAACCTGAAATGGAGAGGTGTACGTTGTCTTTTTCCGCACCGGATTCTCTAAGCACATTCAGGATAAAGTAAACGATATCTGTTTGGTGCTGGTAATGAAACGAATTGAAGAGCAGCAATCGGGTATCGCGAAACAAAAGGAGGTCGAAATAGCGGTCCTGAATGTCAACGAATAGTTGCTCCATCTGGCGAAGAGTTTTGGCACTCGCCTGTCTTATGAGATTATAGGCGCTATTGGCTATCTCTATTGCGGGATAATGTTCTCGAAGAAATTGATGAAACTTGTACGGGATACCCTCTACCAAGTAAGCATCGATACGTTCGATATGATGATATATAAGCTCTTCTTCCGGGTTCGTTTCCTGTTGGATCCGGTAGAGTAAACTTAGTGCATCTGTTTGGAAAAAATCGGAAGGGATCAGATTTTTGGCTTTGCTGCAAGGAATGACATAAACCTGTTTGAATTTTAAATTTAGAATGCGGTCGTTGACTATGTAGTTTTCCACTTTTGCCAGGACTGCGTCCGAAGAATCGACTTGAAAAGGCTGGTGAGCGAAAACAACCAACTGGTCTTTTTCGTCATGAACGCAAAATGAAAATCCATCCGTTGCATAACGGATGGATAATATCGATTTTACAGAAGATTCGTAAATATAATTTTTGTCTGTATAATAAACTCCTTGCATGGAATTAAGATTTTACGGATTACTCCCAATTCCCTACGTTATTGTTAGCCTCTTTTACACTTCCTACTTTTAATCCGGGGTATTTATGTAATCTGATTCTTTCACCGTTTTCTTCTAAAACTGCATCTCTGAAATCTTCCATTTTGTCGTCAAAAATAGTCATGTTGGAAGTACTGGCTTCAAAAACAGGGACATCCACGCCTGCTTCTGTCGGAATGATATCCGCTTTTAGAGAAAATTCATATTTTCTGTTGGTGAAGGGAACGTAACGAATGTCGTCGATAGGATAATTTTCTCCGAAGAGCTCCTGTAAGGCGGCTACTCTGATGGTATCACGGATAATAAGGCCTTTTTTCAACGCCTCTTGTTCGGTTATTCCTGCTTCAAGCTGATCGTCTGTCAGTTCGCCGATAGCGCGAACAGTCTTCAGGGAGTCGTGTTTCACAAAATAAATGAGGGTATCGAAACTACCTGTATATCTACCGTAAAGATTCTTATAAGATTCCTGAGCGGTTCTGATATCTTTCAGACGTTGAATGATTCTACTATATCTCTGGTCTTTTAACTTTTGGAATTCCAAAGGATTGTTTACGCTTTCGTAGCATTTGTATGCTAAAAAAATCGCTACAAGAGCTAAAATGACTTGAATAATAATCTTTTTCATTTTTTTTCGTCAGTATATTATTAATACGTTAAACAAGTTAGTTCTTTCTGTTTATGATGACGTTTTTATCTATCTTTGCATAGTTAAAAACGGCACAACACCTACACGATGAATGCGGTAGTGTCCGCAAATATAAGAAAAAAAAGATTCGTAGCCCATTTTTATACATTGAAATTTTGCTATGATTGCAAAACATTTTGAAAACATTGTATTAGAGAAGTTTGGGTTTGATTTTTCCCCGACTCAACAGCAGGCGATGGACTGTTTTCTCTCTTTTTTCTTTTCTCGGGAAGAAGAGAATTTGTTTTTGCTGAAGGGATTTGCCGGTACCGGGAAAACGTCATTGGTTGCCGCGATCGTGAATACGTTATTGCAGTTGAAGTGTCAGGTGGTTTTGTTGGCCCCGACCGGAAGGGCGGCAAAGGTGTTTTCGAGTTATTCGGGGCAGCCTGCTTTTACGATCCATAAAAAGATTTACCGGCAAAAATCAGCCCAGGAAGGAATCGGGTATTTTAATTTGGGATTTAACCCGAATGCCAATACTCTTTTTTTTGTGGATGAGGCTTCTATGATCTCTACCGCTTCTTCGGACAGTAATTTCGGTTCGGGTTCCTTGTTGGATGATTTGTTCGAGTACGTGTATAACGGTCGGAATAATCGCTTGGTTTTGATAGGTGATACGGCACAGTTGCCCCCGATCGGTTCGAGTGTCAGTCCCGCCTTGGAAGCGGAACTGCTGGGCCGTCAGTACGGGGTGAATGTATATGAGGCTCGATTGACCGATATCATGCGGCAATCTGAAGCATCCGGAATATTGTATAACGCAACGCGAGTCCGGGAGATGATAGGTGCTGCGGGAAAATTTTTTTTGCTGAAGGTCGGCGGATTCCCGGATGTCATTCGAATAAGCGGGGGGAATCTGTTGGAGGAGCTGGATAGCTGTTACGGTCGTTACGGGGTGGATGAGACGATGGTTATTTGCCGTTCCAACAAAAGAGCCAACCGGTTTAACGAGGGAATCAGAGCCCGCATCCTTTATCGAGAGGAAGCTTTTACCGGGGGGGACAAGATCATGATCGTGAAGAATAACTATTTTTGGGGTGCGGAGTACGATCATGTCGATTTTATTGCTAACGGCGATATTGCCACCGTGGAACGAATCGGTAAACACAAGGAGTTGTATGGTTTTCATTTTGCGGAGGCTCGTTTGAGTATTTACGGGTACGAGGAGGAGATTACGGCATGGGTTATGCTGGATACGTTGACTTCGGAACAGCCTGCCTTGAGTTATGAAGAGCATAAACGGTTATACGCGGCGATAGAAGAAGATTATATGAATGATATCCCTTCCAAGCAAAAACGTTTTAAGAAGATTCGTGAAAATGAATTTTTTAATGCCTTGCAAATTAAATTCGCCTATGCGGTGACAGGGCACAAAGCGCAAGGAGGGCAATGGGATGCCGTGTTTGTCGATCCGGGGTGGATAACGGACGAATTGCCCGACGACGAGTATTGGCGCTGGCTCTATACGGCTATCACGAGGGCAAGGCAAAAAGTTTTCCTGATCAATTTCAGGGACGATTGGTTCGAGACAAGAGGATAAATGGGGGTGAATTGAAATCGGAAACAGACGCTTTTTCGGTTGCTAAATTTGTAATAACAAAATAAGGAGATTGAATGATTCCATTAAATTCAATCTCCTCATCTTTTCGTTGACCATTGTAGCTTGTCAATCGTTCTTTGTCAGTTCTTTTGCGATCTCGTCTATTCTTGCGTTTGCCTGTTGCTGTGCTTTCTCGAAATCGTGAATATCCTTCATCTGTACTTTCGCTTCAAAATAGAACTTGATTTTGGGTTCGGTACCTGAGGGACGGACTGAAATTTTACTACCGTCGGCTAAAAAGAATTGGAGGACGTCGCTCGTCGTGCTGAAATCCAGGTGTGTTTTTTCCCCGCTACGGAGATCAGTTGCTTCTAAGGTAAGGTAATCTTTTTTAATCACGATATCGCTACCCGCGATTTGTTTCGGGGTATGATGACGCAACTTTTCCATCATAGCTTGGATCTCTTGAGCTCCGGATAATCCTTTGCGAACGATGTAAATCATTTTTTCCTGTGAGAAACCGTATTTCGCGTAAATCTCTTTCAGGAAAGCGTAGAGAGATAATCCGTTCATTTTCGTCCAGGCGGCGATTTCTGCCATAAGAGAGGTTGCGGAAACGCCGTCTTTGTCTCTGGTGAACGAACCCGGCATAAATCCGAAAGACTCTTCTCCGCCTCCGATGAATTTTCCGGCATCTTTTTTCCGGATCATATCGGCAATCCATTTGAACCCGGTATATACATCGTAACACTCGATGTCGTTTCTTTCGGCAATTTCTTTGATCAATTCCGTGCTTACGATCGTTTTGATAGTATATTCTCCTCCTTTCAGAAGCCCTGATTCTCTTTTTCGACGGATGATGTATTCCGTGAAAATGATATTGGTCTGGTTCCCGTTTAACAAGATCCACTCTTCCCGATCATTTTTTACGGCAATACCGATACGGTCTCCGTCCGGATCGCAGGCCATAGCCAGATCGGCATCGACTTTTCTTGCTAAATCAAGAGCCATTTTAAAGGCGGCGGGTTCTTCCGGGTTAGCGGAGGCTACAGTCGGAAAATCTCCGTTCGGAATGCTTTGCTCGGGTACGGGGTGGATGTTGGTAAATCCCCAGTTCCGGAGAGATTCCGGTACTAATTTGTAAGTGGTTCCGTGGAGAGGGGTAAAAACGATCTTCAAATCGTGTTCTTTCCGGATGGCTTCCGGTGAAAGACTTAAAGTTTTTACCTTGTCCAGGTAAATACGGTCGAAATCTTCGCCGAGTATTTTAATCTTTTCGGTGACTTTATCGAATTTGATGTCACCGACCTTTACTTTTTGGACTTCTCGAATCACGTTTTTGTCGTGGGGAGGAACTAATTGGGAACCATCGTTCCAGTATGCTTTGTACCCGTTGTACTCTTTGGGGTTGTGAGATGCGGTAATGATGACTCCCCCTTTGCATCCTAACTCGCGTATGGCGAACGATATTTCGGGTGTGGGGCGCAGGTCTTCGAAAAGATAGACGTAAATACCGTTGGCCGAAAAAATATGGGCGACGGTTTCTGCGAAATAGCGGGAGTTGTGGCGGCAATCGTGTCCGATACATACCGATTTTTCCTCGTTCGGGAAAGCCTGATTGATGTAGTTGGCAAATCCCTGGGTGGCGGCACCGACGGTATATATGTTCATCCGGTTACTTCCGACCCCCATAATTCCTCGCAATCCTCCGGTTCCGAATTCCAAGTCGTTGTAAAACGAATCGATCAGTTCGGCGGGATTTGTATCGTTTAGCATGCGGGAAACTTCGGTGCGAGTCGTTTCGTCGTAGTTTCGGTCCAACCATTTTTCTGCTTTTTCTTTTGCCGTTTTTATGATATCCTTGTTGTTCATATCGTCATTGTTTTTGGTTCAGATAACAAAGTTATGATATTTTGCGTTAATAAAAAAGGCCTTGCATTGCAAGGCCTTTTTTATTCCGTAAGCATGAATTAAAATCTCTTTTCTTTAATTTTTGCTTTCTTACCGGTAAGTTTACGGAAATAGAATATTCTGGACTGTCTTACGGCACCTCTCTTGTTTACTTCAATCTCTTTGATATAAGGAGAGTTCAGAGGGATAATACGTTCAACTCCGACGTTACCGGACATTTTTCTCACGGTAAAAGTTTTCGTGGAACCCGTTCCGCTGATTTGGATAACGATTCCTTTGAATACCTGTACACGCTCTTTGTTTCCTTCGATAATTTTATAGTGTACGCTGATGGTATCACCTGTGTTGAATGAAGGAATTTCTACTCTGTTTTCATTTGCAAAAGCTTCCTCTGCAATTTTAATTAAATTCATCGTTTTAATTTTATAAAGTTCATTTATCGAACGCAGTATTACGACCAGAGTCTTTTTTGTAAGAGACTACGTACGTTTTTAATTCGAGCTGCAAATGTAAGGAAAAAAATAAACTCTGCAAATAATTCGAGGTTTATCCTTCGTAAAACAATTCAAGCTCCGATTTATAATTTTATTCAATCACTTCCAGTTTGTTTCCGGTCTGTTTGATCAACATGCGCAAGAACCAATCCGGAAGAGGTTTGTTTTCCACTTTGGGATTTTTTTCTCCCGGAACGGCTGTTTTAATGTTACCATCCATGTATTTGCAGAACAGATAACCGTAGAATTTTCTCCATTGGTCGACTAAACTGTTTCCCGTGTTGCAGGAGAAGTCCGTCAGGAATTGGACTGCTGTCGCTTTGTCTTTGGCCAACATCTCTTTGGCTCCCGCATCCGCGATCTGAACAAAGTTTTGATATTGCATTTCCAAGCCTTTTTGTTTTTCCCGGATTTCAGGATGAATCAGGTCGTAGCGTGTGTAGGCAAAATTGCTGACCTGACTGAATACCCAAAAGGCTGCTTCGTTCGTGAACTCCATCATGCTCCCGTTTCCTACGGCATAGGCTTCCGGAACGGCTGTAGAAGAGGAGTACATCGGGAAATAAACGGTATTGGCCGCATCGTCCACGGCAAACCAGAGTATGCCTCCGATTTCGTCCGGTAACCAGCTACGGCTTTGGGTTACGAACGTGAATCCGGTTTGTTGAGTAGCTGTCGTTCTCTCGTGTACATACTCTTTTCCGTCTACTTTCCACTGCATGGGACGCCATCTGTAAGGACACCCGTAAGGACCGGCACCCAAATCCTTGCTCATATCCAATTCCGTGCCTTCCAAATGGTCACGCATGAAATCCATGGCATCCAGAACGTCTAATTTGCGATTAGGCTTAATCCATAACGGCATGCGGTTGGTTGCGTAACCTTTGGAGTCTTTCATGATGTTTCTTCCGGTAGCGTAGTCCCAGTATTGGGCCATGTCCGAGCTTACGGCATTGAAGAAGGCCCATACCCGGATTTCACAGAAACGGGCGGCACCGAAATCCACCGGAGCGTAACTGTCGGAAAAACTGAAATCGGAATTTTTAGCATCTTTGGGGTAAAATCCTTTTTCTTTGGCAAAAGAGATTACGTCTTTTGAATAGACGGTAGTTACTTCCGGATTGTAAATCTTATTCATTTTATCGGAAGAGATGGATGTTTTCCCTTCTAACGGGAAAGTGGTAATACGAGCTTGATTAGCATGAGCGGATACGTATCCGTCCGGAACCATCCGGGCTACCCAAACGGCACCTTTTTCTCCTTCCCCTTTGCCGATAATCTCTAAAATCCAGACTTCATTGGGATCGCTGATAGAGATGGATTCTCCGGAACTGGCCCAACCGTATCGGGTGAAAAGGTCGGTCATAACCACGATAGCTTCGCGTGCGGTTTTGGCTCGTTGGAGGGTCAGATAGATGGCACTGCCGTAGTCGATGATAGCTCCGCTTTGGGTCTCTAACTCTTTACGTCCTCCGAAAGTCGTTTCGGAGATAGCCAACTGGTGTTCGTTCATGTTACCTACGACATTATAAGTATGGGCTACCTGGGGAATTTTTCCCAAAAATTTGCCGGTATCCCACTCGTAAACGTCCACCATGCTACCGGCGGGCCAATCTTGAGCGGGCCAATGGTAGAGCTCTCCGTACAATACGTGTGAGTCGGCGGAATAAGTGATCATGGTTGAACCGTCTTTGGTAGCTCCTTTCGTGAATAGAAAGTTCGTACAAGCCATAGTGTATGACGTGCAGCATAAAAATACTAACGTGACAAGTAGGTGAATTTTTCTCATATTCGTTTTATTTATTTTGTGAAAGAATTAACGGATCCGATCGTAAGATTTTAAAAGCTTTATATCTTTTACGATGCCTCGTATGGCCATGTATGTGAAAATGATGCATACGACAGGAAGAATAAAGCTGAATTTATACAATACCGTTGCATCAGCTCCGAATTGCCGGATGTGATACCACATCAGAATGCCGGACCCGATCAACAGAACGATCTCTACGATGCAAAGCCTTACTTGTAAAAAGCGTTTTTTATACAGAAAGATCGTGATCAAAGGCAATAAAATGGTGAACAGACTTAAAATGAACAACGCCCAGTAATAACTTACGAAGGAAGTTTCTGCGCTTTTTTCTACTATACCGTACGCGAAAAAGTCGTAATTCGTATCGTTGGGAACCACGACCCGGGCGATGGGAACACATAGGGGCAATACCATCAAAATGCCTATTACAAACAGGTATACGGATTGAATTCTTTGTATCATATCAAATGGCTGATTAATATTAACGTGTCAGTTTATCTAAAGTGTAGTTTACTAATTTTTCCATGTAAGGTTTATAGTCGGGAGAGGCGTCGCCGGTGGCCCGGTTGGCAATGATCAGGCAGATGGTGGCCGCATGGTGTCCCATGAGGGCAGACAGGCCGGCAATAGCAGCGCTCTCCATCTCGTAGTTTACGATTTTACGACCGTTGTAACGAAAACGGGCGATTCGGTCGTTTATTCCCGACATTTGCAGCGGCAAACGGAGTACGCGTCCCTGGGGACCGTAAAATCCGTTGGCCGTCAATGTTACTCCCTTTACGGTCGTGCCTTCCGAGTGTAATTTGTTGACCATCTCCGGAGATGAGTTTACGGCATACGGGCGGGCGGCTTGCGGGGCCCATTGGCATTGATTGACGAATGCGTCTTCGAATGCCGCGTCGCATATTTTTTCGTTATCCTGATAAAAACGCAGAACCCCGTCAATACCCACGCTCATTTCCGAGATAACGAAGGCGTGTACGGGAACATCTGCCTGTACGGAACCGGAAGTGCCGATCCGTACTATATTCAATGCTTTTTTCTCCGGTTTGATTTGTTTGGTTTCCAGATCTATGTTGGCTAAAGCGTCCAATTCGTTCACTACAATATCAATATTGTCCGTACCGATTCCCGTTGAAATAACGGAGAAGCGTTTTTGGCGGTAGGTCCCGGTAATCGTATGAAATTCCCGATTCCCGCGTGTCAGTTCGATCGAGTCAAAACGGGAAGCGATCATCTCTACCCGAGAAGGATCGCCGACAAGTACCACGTTATCCGCTAAATCTTCAGCGTGCAGGTGAAGATGGAAAATCGTTCCGTCTTCGTTCGTGATGAGTTCCGATGATTTAATAGCATTCATAACCTTAATTTTGAGCTACCAAAAATAGTGATATTCATGGTATAAACCAATAAAGCTCCGGCAAAAAGTAAAATAAAAACGATTAATCTGCGGTTATAAAAAAACGAACCGGAATTTCCGGTTCGTTTTAGAGTGATTTATGCTTGGATCTGTTTTGGACAGATCGGTTATTTCGCGTAGTTGATGGCCCGGGTTTCCCGGATAACGGTTACTTTTACCTGTCCGGGGTAGGTCATCTCGTCCTGGATGCGTTTGGCGATATCGTAAGAGATCTTTTCTGCTTCCGTGTCTGAAATTTTTTCGCTACCCACGACTACCCGAAGTTCGCGTCCGGCCTGGATGGCATAGGTCTTAACAACTCCGTTGTAGGAGAGAGCCAAATCTTCCATCTCTTTCAAGCGTTTGATATAGGATTCCACAACCTCTCTTCTGGCTCCCGGACGTGCACCTGAAATAGCATCGCAGGCTTGTACGATCGGCGCGATAAGGGTTGTCATCTCTACCTCTTCGTGGTGAGCGCCGATAGCATTGCAAATATCCGGTTTTTCCTTGTATTTCTCCGCTAATCGCATTCCCAATATAGCATGCGGCAGTTCCGGTTCATCATCGGGTACCTTACCGATATCGTGCAAGAGTCCGGCCCGTTTGGCTTTCTTCACGTTGAGTCCCAGTTCTGCAGCCATGATCGCACATAGATTGGCTGTTTCACGGGCATGTTGCAATAAGTTCTGTCCGTAAGAAGAACGGTATTTCATCTTACCTACCAAACGGATCAATTCCGGATGCAAGCCGTGAATACCCAAGTCTATGGTGGTACGTTTCCCGGTTTCTATGATCTCCTCTTCGATCTGTTTTTTTACTTTGTTAACGACCTCTTCGATGCGTGCCGGGTGAATGCGTCCGTCCGTTACCAATTGGTGTAGGGAGAGACGTGCGATTTCGCGGCGTACCGGATCGAAACCGGATAATACGATGGCTTCCGGAGTATCGTCTACGATGATTTCTACTCCCGTCGCAGCTTCCAATGCCCGAATGTTCCGACCCTCGCGACCGATGATTCGTCCTTTTATTTCGTCCGAGTCGATGTGGAAGATGGAAACTGCATTTTCCGTTGCCGTTTCTGTCGCGACCCGTTGAATGGTTTTGATGACTACTTTTTTAGCCTCCATGTTGGCTGTCATTTTAGCCTCTTCCATGATTTCATTCACGTAAGAGATAGCTTCCGTTTCAGCTTCCTCTTTCAGGGAGTTGATTAATTTTTCCTTGGCCTGATCGGCAGACATTCCGGATATGGCTTCAAGCTGCTCTATCTGTTGTTTCTTTAATTTTTCTAACTCGGCATGTTTCTTTTCCCACAGCTCTTTTTGTCCTTCGAGAGTCTCCTGTTGGGTTTCGGCCTCTTTGATTTTCCGTTGACACTCCTCTATCTTACGAGCTAATTCGGCATCCCGTTGTTTGAGTTTGTTCTCGGCAAGTAAAATTTTGCTGTTTCTGGCGTTGACTTGCTTTTCGTGTTCCGCTTTTATTTGTAAGAATTTTTCTTTGGCTTGAAGGATTTTATCCTTTTTGATCACTTCCGCTTCCGCTTCTGCTTCTTTGATGATATTCTTGCTTCTGTATTTAAGGGTCATGTTGATCAGTAAATATCCGATCGCCAATCCGACCAACAAAGCAATAACACCCGTAACTATTGTTGTTATCATATTCCGATAATTAGATTTGATGTTAATTATATATTGATTGGTTTTCTATTTTCATAATAAAAAACCCGCACTATTTCTCTTTAAAAAACCCCTGTTAGACACGGGTAGAGCTGCCGTCGGATTCAGATGTCCACCGTCCCGAAGGAACTCCGAAGAGTTGAGGCCTATCTTGTGCCAACTAAGCTTTGCTCTAATTGGTTAAGTGTTGAGTTTTCCAGTTAAATACGAAATAATGCGGGTATATCTATTTCTTTTCAAAGAACGCTTTTTCACTCTTTTACGAATTCGTCTAACCTTTTGTTCGCTTTTTCTATTTCATTCAATATCGGTTCGACATCATTCCGTTGCTCGGCTTCCAACATTTTGGCTGTAAATTGCAGGGCCGTGGCGACTAAAAAATCCATGGGGTCAATATTTGAATATTTTTCCCTATATTGAGAAATCTTACCATTAATCAACTGTGCCGCTTTTCTGATTTGCTCCTCTTCCTCTCTCTCTATCGTCAACGTGCAAATCCGTCCTGCAATGTTCACATTAATCGTAAGTTTATCATTCATATTTAGTTATTCAAAAGAGCAATACATTTGTCAATCTCCCGCACCAGTTGGCTGATTCTTATTTTGGCCTCAGAGCTTCCATCTCCGGTCGAAATAGCATTAGCCACTTTCAAAGCTTTTATGTTCTCGTTTAATCTGCTGTTCTCGCCTTTCAGCTGCTCAATCCGGTTTCTGAGAGCTTGGATCTCCGCTTCCAGATTTTTGTTTTTGTCCAGCGAGGATATATATCGTTTTATTAGTTGTTCAATTTTTAAGTTTAGCTCTTTTATTATGTTTTCTTCTTTTTCTGTCATAACCTAAACTTTACACCACAAAGATAGGACAATTTCTTTTAAATACCAAGAGTGTTGTTATTTTTGCAACGGTTTTGTCATTTTTAGTAGCCGATATAATATTATGAAAAAAGGAACGGTCATGATTGCGGGAGTTTTACTCCTTTTAACGTCAGTCGCTTGGGGACAATCGTCCGGGTGGCTAAATCCTTTACGCGTCAAGCCCTTGTTGAGTGGTAATTTCGGAGAATTGAGAGATTCGCATTTTCATTCCGGATTGGATTATAAAACGGAGGGCCGGGAAGGATTGCCGGTAATATGCGTGAAAGACGGGGTGTTGGCCCGGGTTAAGGTTTCAGCGACGGGTTACGGAAATGCATTGTATATCGAACATGCTGACGGATACACGACGGTTTACGGGCACCTGCAACGTTTTGTCCCCCGGGTGGAGGAGATCGTTCGGGATATGCAATACGCGAAAGAGTCATTCGCTATCGACGAAAATTTTGAAGCGGAAGCGATTGTTTTCAAAGCGGGGGATACTATTGCTTATAGTGGAAACAGCGGTTCTTCCATGGGACCTCATTTGCATTTCGAGGTGAGAAGTTCTCGGGACGAACGCCCGTTGAATCCGTTGCTCTTCCTGAGAATAGAGGATACCATGGGACCGACTCTTCGGGCTCTTTATCTTTATGGGTTTACAGAGGAGGGGGTGTTGTCGGGGCGTAGTCGCGTTGCGGTAAAGAATACGGGAAACAGGAATTACAGTGCCGGGAGGGTACGGTTTCCTGCCGGAAAAGTCGGTATCGGCATACAGGGTGATGATTACATGAACGGATCATGGAATAAATTGGGATTGTACGAGTTGAAGTTGTGGGTCGGAGGGCGGTTGATATCCCGAATGAAGATGGATACCACCTCTTTCGATCAAAACGTTTTGGTGAATGAGGTAAAGGATTTTCAACTTTATAGGGAGAATAAGGTCGTCTACACGACGTTTGGAAATTACCGGGATGAATTACCGGGAGTTTTTACCTCGCTCGCTCGCGGGTTTATTACGTTGTATCCGGATACTATCCGGCAAATCCGTTTGGAGTTGCGGGATATGAACGGTAATGTTTCCCGGCTCTCCTTTGAGTTGATCGGAAGAGAGAGGGAACGTGAGGTTGAAAGTTCGGAGAACGTGATTTGGGATAACCGAAAAGGACATCGGATGGTTTGTGAAAATTATGTGCTGGAGTTGGAACCGGATGCGTTACAGTATCCGATATCGGGTAAACCGCAACTCGTTTCTTGGCATAAAGACAGCACAGAAACGATGGAGGTGTTTTGTTTGGCAAGAGAGGAGTGGCCTTTGTTAAAGAAAGGAAAATTGCAGGTGACGGGTCCATTTCCGGAGAAAAGCGTGCTATGTATGGTAGGAAAAGGGAATAAGTTATTGCCGATGAAAACTTGGCGGTCGGAAACGGGGCTTTGGGCTTATCCCCGCGTGTTGGGACGTTATACGGTGAGCCGGGATACGGTAGCTCCTCAAATCGATTATTTGGGAAAGGTTGCCGGGAAAAGCGTGCGTTTTAAAATAAAGGATGAATTGACGGGTATTGCTTCTTACCGGGTTGAGGTGAACGGGAAATGGTGTCTGTTCTCTTATGATGCCAAAAAGAATATGCTGGAGGGGCGTTTAAGCGAGCCTGCTTTTACGAAGGGGAAAAACAGGCTCGTGTTAAAGGTGACGGATGGTGTGGGAAATGTTGCTACCTTTGAAACCCATATTGTAAAATAGGAGTATTAGTTATAAAAAGTATATGATATGCATACGATAATAGCAAAAGCCAGGGAGCTGGCAAAAGAGAAGAAAACGGAAGAGGCTGTTGCCTTATTGGAAGAACAGGTGGTCGGAGAAAAAGAGGGGCCGGAAGAGATATTGATGGAGTTGGGAATTATTTATAACGGCAAGGCTGATTTTACTCGGGCTTTGAACTATTTCAATGCGGTGTTGCGTTTGAACCCGGATAACGGTAAAGCTCGTACTTACGTGAACATGATCAACGGTATTTTGGATTATTATTGCAAGGATCTGTTGAATCCCTGATTGTGTCGCGTGAAAAAAAAACAGGGAGGGGATAACACGGATACGGTAAAATGGGTAAAGACAGGCTCTTAAAGTAGATTTTTATTTCGTGCGTTGTAATTCTCGATTAATTCATTTACCTTTGCGGCAGTTTTCGAATTGTTAAATTTACGTTTCAATCCGCTTGAAAGGGGGTGGTCGATTATTTTCGAGATAAATAAATGATATAATATTCAATAGGAAAGAGGACACGCGATGGTGTCGTCGGTTATTTTTTTAGTAATTAAATTATTCATTTTTAAAAATAAAAGATCATGATTATAGTTCCATTAAAAGAAGGCGAGAATATTGAAAGAGCGTTGAAAAAATTCAAAAGAAAGTTCGAAAAAACCGGTGTTATTAAAGAGTTGAGAGACCGTCAGGCTTTTACCAAACCTTCAGTGAGAAATCGGATGGCTCGCATGAAAGCTGCTTACCGTCAATCTTTACAGCAAGCAGAAGAATAAAAGACTTACATAATGTTGTTTTTCAAAAACAAAAAGCGTAATTTAGTTACGTCTTTAAAATTTTGAAAATGATGCAACTTCAGGCTTTTTTGAATTATCTCGGTCGTGTAAAAAGATATTCTCCTCGCACGATAAAAGCATACCAAATGGATTTGCGTCAATTTTTTGATTATTGTAAGTTGAGCGATTCGGAGGAGGATATTTTAAAAATAACTACCAAGTTAGTGAGGGGATGGCTTATGGCGGAGATGAGCGGGAGTATGCGGAAAGTAGAGACCGGGGAGAAACTGAAGGGCACTTCCGGGAAGCGAAAGTTGAGCAGCTTAAAAGCTTTTTTTCGTTTTTTACTGAAAGAGGGAGTGTTGGAGGTGAATCCGGCGGAGGGAATTAGCGGTCCTAAAACGGCTAAGCGGTTGCCTGTTTTCGTGAAGGAGGAGGAGATGGCCGCGGTGTTGAATGTGGAAAAGGAGGATTTTCCTTGCCTGCGCGATTGGTTGATTTTGTTGATGGCCTATGACACGGGGATGAGGCGTTCGGAAATAGTAGGGTTGAAGGTGTCGGATGTCGATTTTTCCCGGCGGTGTATTCGGGTGACGGGAAAAGGGAACAAGCAACGGGAGATTCCGGTCGTGAACGAGTTGGAGAAAGCGATGGCGCATTATTTGGAGAGGAGGCGGGAGGTCGTTATTCAGGAACACGGTTTTTTTTTCGTGACTGACAAGGGGTTGCCTATTTACGATAAATTTGTTTATCGGCTGGTTACCGCAAAGTTGTCGAATGATACCACTTTGTCCAAGAGAAGTCCGCATGTGTTGCGTCACTCTTTTGCGACTCATTTGTTGAATAACGGGGCGTCCATAGAGGGGATCCGGGAGCTTTTAGGGCATTCGAGTTTAGCTGCCACCCAGGTCTACACGCACAACTCGGTAGAGAGTATGTTGAAGATTTTTAAACAAGCTCACCCACGAGCATAAATTATAGGAGGAAACGGTATGGAAATTAGAATTAATCCTGTAGGTTTTTCAGTAAATCCGGTTTTGGAAGAGTTGATCAATAAAAAATTCTCGAAACTGGAAAGGTATCACGACGGCATTATCGCGATTGTGGTGACGTTGAAATTGGAAAAGGATGACAATCTTGAAAACAAATTGATGGAGGTGAACGTTGACGTGAAGGGACAGGATGTTTTCGTAAAGAAGAATGCTAAAACTTTTGAGGAGACGGTGGATGAGTTGTATGACGTGTTGAAGCGTCAGTTGACGAAGGCGAAGGAAAAGAGAGAAAATTAAAAAAATGATCTCATTTATTGTGAGATATGATTTTTAATTTGTACATTTGCAAGCCAAATTAAATGGATTTTTCTCGTTTGGACTGGTTAACATTCAGTCGTTCAGAGGATTTTCTATGGTATGTTATAGAGTTTTTGTGATAAATTGTTTAATAATAAAATTGTTTTAGAGTTATGGCTAAAGAACATTTTGACAGGTCAAAACCACACGTAAATATTGGTACTATTGGTCACGTTGACCACGGTAAAACAACCTTGACTGCTGCGATTACGACAGTTTTGGCAAAAAAAGGTCTTTCTGAATTGCGTTCATTCGATTCTATCGATAACGCTCCGGAAGAGAAAGAGAGAGGTATTACCATCAATACTTCGCACGTAGAATATGAAACTGCAAATCGCCACTATGCGCACGTTGACTGTCCGGGACACGCCGACTATGTAAAGAACATGGTTACCGGTGCCGCTCAGATGGACGGTGCTATTCTGGTTTGTGCCGCTACAGACGGTCCGATGCCCCAAACACGTGAGCACATCCTTTTGGCTCGTCAGGTAAACGTACCGAGAATGGTCGTTTTCTTGAACAAAGTGGATATGGTGGATGACCCTGAAATGTTGGAATTGGTTGAGATGGAGATGAGAGAGTTGTTGTCTTTCTACGGATACGATGGAGACAATACTCCTATTATTTTAGGTTCTGCCCTCGGTGCTTTAAACGGAGAACCGAAATGGGAAGAGAAAGTAATGGAGTTGATGGATGCAGTGGATTCTTGGATTGAACTTCCGGAACGTGCTGTAGACAAACCGTTCCTGATGCCTGTTGAGGACGTATTCTCTATTACCGGTCGTGGTACTGTTGCTACCGGTCGTATTGAGACGGGTACCGTTCACGTGGGTGATGAGTTGGAAATGATCGGTTTGGGTGCTGACGGGAAAAAGACCGTTTGTACCGGAGTTGAGATGTTCCGTAAGATTCTGGATGACGGAGAGGCCGGTGATAACGTAGGTTTGTTGCTTCGCGGTGTCGATAAAAACGAAATCAAGCGTGGTATGGTTTTGGCAAAACCGAAATCAGTAACCCCGCATACGAAATTCAAAGCCGAGGTTTATATCCTGAAAAAAGAAGAAGGTGGTCGTCACACTCCGTTCCACAACAGATACAGACCGCAATTCTATATCCGTACATTGGACGTTACCGGAGAGATCACTTTACCGGAAGGACGCGAGATGGTAATGCCTGGTGATAACTTGACCATCACGGTTGATTTGATCACCCCGGTTGCTTGTTCGTTAGGTTTGCGTTTCGCTATCCGTGAGGGTGGTAGAACCGTGGGTGCCGGACAGATTACCGAAATCTTAGGCTAAGATGATTGCAGGTTTATGATTTGGTCGATTCGCTCTGGAATCGCTCGGTCGTGAATCCAAGATAAATGGAGTTGACTTCGGTCAACTCCACATACGGGAGTGGCTCAGTTGGTAGAGCATCGGTCTCCAAAACCGAGGGTCGGGAGTTCGAACCTCTCCTCCCGTGCAATTTAAAAAGAAAGAAACAGATGAGAATTAAGAGTTATATATCAGACGTTTACAACGAACTGGTAAATAAAGTATCCTGGCCCACATGGTCTGAACTCCAGAGCAGTGCAACGATTGTGATGATTGCTTCCGTTATCATAGCTCTTTGTATATTTGCGATGGACTTCTCGTTCAGACACATAATGACAGGTATATATAGTTTGTTTTATTAAAAATCTTGGAGGTCTGACACATGGCTGAAATAAAAAAAAGATGGTATGTACTTCGAACAATTGGAGGCAAGGAGAAAAAGGTAAAGGAGTACATCGAAAATGAAATTGCCAGTTTAGGGCTTCAGGACTATGTTTCACAGGTTTTGGTGCCGGCCGAGAAGGTTTATCAAGTACGTAACGGGAAAAAATTCAGTAGTGAACGGAATCTATACCCGGGTTATGTATTGATAGAGGCTGCTCTCGTTGGTGAAATTCCCCACATGCTTCGTGATATTACGAACGTGATTGGCTTCCTGGGGGAGACCAAGGGTGGAGATCCTGTGCCGATGCGTCAAGCGGAGGTAAACCGGATTTTAGGTACGGTGGATGAACTCGCGGAACAACCAGAAGAAATAAGTGTCCCTTATTTCGTGGGCGAGTCGGTTAAAGTGACCGACGGGCCTTTTAACGGTTTTACCGGCGTGATAGAGGAGGTGAATTCGGATAAGAAGAGATTAAAAGTAATTGTTAAGATCTTCGGACGGAAAACGCCACTTGAACTAAGTTTCATGCAGGTAGAAAAAGAATAACAATTATTGATTAAAAAAAATCATGGCAAAAGAAGTTGAAGCAATTATCAAGCTACAAATTAAAGCCGGAGCAGCAAATCCTTCTCCTCCAGTAGGTCCTGCGTTAGGTTCAAAAGGGGTCAATATCATGGACTTCTGCAAGCAATTCAACGCAAGAACTCAGGATCAGGCAGGAAAGATTATCCCGGTGATTATTCAGGTGTACGGTGATAAGTCATTTGATTTTATCACGAAACAACCTCCTGTTGCGGTTCAGCTTTTGGAAGTAGCCAAATTGAAATCCGGATCTGCTGAGCCTAACCGTAAAAAGGTGGCTTCTATTACTTGGGCTCAAGTAAAAGAGATCGCAGAGTCTAAGATGAAAGATTTGAATGCTTTTGAAGTAGAAAAAGCGATGAGTATGGTAGCTGGTACTGCCAGAAGTATGGGTATCACCGTTGATGGTGAAAGACCTTTTTAATGAATTTGTAATACTTCAAACGTAATGAGTAGACTGACAAAAAATAAGAAGTTAGCTTTAGAAAAGATCGAAGGTGGAAAAGTGTATTCTATCGACGAGGCTGCACAACTTGTAAAAGAGATTACTTTTACCAAGTTTGATGCGTCAGTAGACCTGGACGTTCGATTAGGAGTGGATCCGCGTAAAGCCAATCAAATGGTTCGCGGTGTATGTACTTTACCTCATGGTACCGGAAAAGAAGTAAAAGTGTTGGTTTTGTGTACGCCTGACAAGGAGGATGAAGCTAAGGCTGCCGGTGCGGATTACGTGGGATTGGATGATTATATCGAGAAGATCAAAGGCGGTTGGACCGATATAGATATCATCATTACGATGCCTTCCGTAATGGGTAAAGTGGGTGCTCTTGGTAGAATATTGGGTCCTCGTGGATTGATGCCTAACCCGAAAAGCGGTACGGTAACTCCGGAAATCGGAAAAGCTGTTACTGAAGTAAAGCAAGGTAAGATCGACTTTAAGGTTGACAAATTTGGTATTATTCACGCCTCTATAGGTAAGGTATCATTTGATGCCGTTAAGATTTTAGAAAACGCGAGAGAATTCTTGAACGTGATCAACAAATTGAAACCGGCAGCCGCGAAAGGAACCTATGTTAAGAGTGTGTATCTGTCAAGTACGATGAGTCCCGGTATTCAAGTAGAACCAAAGTCATTACTTGATTAATTTTGTAACCTTAAAAAGGACCTCAGTAGTATGAAAAAAGAAGAGAAAAAAGTCATTATAGACAGCTTGACGGAGCAGGTTAACGAATATAAGCATCTTTATGTAACCGATATTGCGGGTCTGGATGCAGTCGCCACTCAGGCGTTGCGTAGGGCTTGTTTCGATGCTAACATAAAGCTTATACAGGTTAAAAATACCTTGTTGAAAAAGGCTCTTGAGAACGCAAACAACAATTACGAGGAGATCTTCGTTTCTTTGAAAGGAAGTAGTGCCGTAATGTTGTGCGAGACAGGTAATGCGCCTGCCAAATTGATCAAAGAGTTCCGTAAAGATAAGGATAAACCTGCATTTAAAGCCGCTTTTGTTGAGGAATGCGCTTATGTAGGCGAAAATCAATTAGACGCGTTGATCAATATTAAGTCTAAGGAAGAGTTGATTGGAGATATCATCCTGATGCTTCAGTCTCCGATGCAGAACGTTATTTCTGCTTTGCAATCCGGACAAAATACGATCGCCGGTGTTGTTAAGACACTGTCTGAAAAAGAATAATTTTTTAAGTTAAGTAACAAACAATTTTAAATTAGTATAGAAATGGCAGATTTGAAAAAACTTGCAGAAGAGCTAGTAAACCTTACCGTAAAAGACGTAAAAGAATTAGCTGATATTTTAAAAGAAGAGTACGGAATTGAACCTGCAGCTGCTGCTGTGGCTGTGGCTGCTCCTGCTGCTGGTGGCGCCGGTGCCGCTGCTGCTGAGCAAACGGAATTCGATGTAGTTCTTAAATCAGCTGGTGCCTCTAAATTGGCTGTTGTTAAGTTGGTAAAAGAGTTGACCGGTCTTGGTTTGAAAGAAGCTAAAGAATTAGTTGACAAAGCTCCGGCTCCATTGAAAGAGAAAGTGTCTAAAGAAGAAGCTAACAGCTTAAAAACTCAACTTGAAGAAGCAGGAGCTGAAGTTGAACTTAAATAAAGAATAAAACCGGTAGGTTTTGGGGGTTAAGAGTCTCATGTGGACTCTTAACCATTTTGTTGTTATGATTGTTTAGGTTCAAAAAAATTAATAGATGTCTTCATATAATTCAAACAATAGAATAAGCTTTGCGTCGATAAAAAATCAATTGGATTATCCTGATTTTTTGGAGGTGCAATTAAAGTCGTTCAAAGACTTTTTTCAATTAGGTACCACGCCTGAGAACAGAAAAAATGAAGGCCTTTACACGGTTTTCAAGGAGAATTTTCCTATAACAGATACACGTAATAACTTTGTTTTAGAATTTTTGGACTACTTTATAGATCCGCCGCGCTATACCATTGACGAGTGTTTAAGTCAGGGATTGACGTACGGAGCTCCGCTGAAAGCGAAGTTAAAGTTATACTGTACTGATCCGGAACATGAAGATTTTGATACGGTTATTGAGGATGTGTATTTAGGGAATGTTCCTTATATGACTCCGAAAGGTACTTTCGTGATCAATGGAGCAGAGCGTGTCGTCGTTTCTCAGTTACACAGGTCTCCCGGTGTATTCTTCGGACAGAGTATTCACGCGAATGGTACGAAGCTTTATTCAGCCAGAATTATTCCGTTTAAGGGGTCCTGGATCGAATTTGCCACGGATATCAATAACGTGATGTACGCGTACATCGACCGTAAAAAGAAATTGCCCGTGACAACCCTGTTGAGAGCCATCGGTTTTGAAACGGATAAAGATATTCTCGAAATTTTCGGGTTGGCAGATGAAGTGAATGTTTCCCGTACGGGATTGAAGAAAGTCATTGGTCGTCGTTTAGCTGCTCGTGTTTTGAAATCTTGGGTAGAAGATTTCGTGGATGAAGATACCGGAGAAGTCGTTTCCATCGAACGTAACGAGATTATCGTGGATCGGGAAACTGTATTGGAACCTGAGCATATAGATGCGATCGTTGAATCGGGTGCGAAAACGATCCTTCTTCACAAGGAGATTCAAAATTTGGCGGATTATGCCATTATATATAATACGTTACAGAAAGACCCCTGTAATTCGGAGAAAGAGGCCGTTATGCATATTTACAGGCAATTGCGTAGTTCGGAACCACCAGACGAAGCAACTGCCCGCGATGTAATCGATAAGCTTTTCTTCTCGGATAAACGTTACGATTTGGGTGACGTGGGGCGTTACAAATTAAACAAGAAGTTGAATCTTTCCACGGATCCGGATATTCGGGTTTTAACGAAAGAGGATATTATCGAGATTATCAAGTATTTGATTCGTTTGCTGAACGCCCGTACGGATGTGGATGATATCGACCATTTGAGTAACCGTCGCGTTCGTACGGTAGGCGAACAATTATATAATCAGTTCGGAGTGGGACTTGCCCGTATGGCCCGTACGATCCGGGAACGGATGAATGTTCGGGACAACGAGGTGTTTACTCCGGTGGATTTGATCAATTCGAAGATTTTGTCTTCCGTGATCAACTCTTTCTTCGGAACCAATGCTTTATCTCAGTTTATGGATCAAACGAATCCGTTGGCCGAGATCACGCACAAAAGACGTATGTCTGCTTTGGGACCCGGAGGTTTGTCCAGGGATCGTGCCGGATTTGAGGTTCGGGATGTGCACTACACGCATTATGGCCGTTTGTGTCCCATCGAAACCCCGGAAGGTCCGAATATCGGTTTGATCTCTTCTCTTTGCGTTTATGCTAAAATCAATGACCTCGGATTTATCGAGACTCCTTACCGGAAGGTAAATGACGGGGTGGTGGATTTGTCCGACGAGGGGGTGAGGTATTATTCGGCAGAGGAGGAAGAGGGATTGGTTATAGCACAAGCCAGTTCTCCGATAAACGACGAAGGTTTATTCCTGGATAAACGGGTAAAAGCCAGACAAGATGCGGATTTTCCGATGGCAGAGGGAGAGAGCGTGGATCTGATCGATGTGGCGCCGAATCAAATTGCCTCTATTGCCGCTTCTTTGATTCCTTTCTTGGAACATGATGATGCTAACCGCGCTTTGATGGGATCCAACATGATGCGTCAGGCTGTGCCTATAATTTGTCCGGAGTCTCCGATCGTGGGTACCGGTTTGGAGGCAAACCTGATCAAGGATTCCAGAACGCAGATCGTTGCGGAAGGACCGGGAGTCGTGGATTATGTGGACGGTCGTAAGATCGTGATCAAATACGATCGTACGGAGGAGGAGGCTTATGTGAGCTTTGACAATGATACGAAAGAGTATTATCTGCCTAAATATAAACGTACGAACCAGAGTACGACCATGACCTTGAAACCTATCGTGAGAAAAGGCGATCGGGTGGAAGAAGGCCAGATATTGACGGAGGGCTATTCTTCCGAGAAGGGAGAGTTAGCTTTGGGACGTAACTTGAAAGTGGCTTTCATGCCGTGGAAGGGTTATAACTACGAGGATGCCATCGTTATTTCGGAGAATATCGTGCGCAACGACGTGTTTACTTCCGTGCACGTGGATGAGTATTCGTTGGAAGTGCGGGAAACCAAGCGCGGTTTGGAAGAGTTGACCGCCGATATTCCGAACGTTAGCGAGGAAGCTACCCGCGATCTGGATGAAAACGGTATTATCCGCATAGGAGCCCGTATTAAACCGGGCGATATCATGATCGGTAAGATTACCCCGAAAGGAGAATCGGATCCGAGTCCGGAGGAGAAATTGTTACGGGCTATTTTCGGAGATAAGGCCGGAGACGTGAAAGATGCTTCGTTGAAAGCTTCTCCTTCGTTGAGCGGAGTTATTATCGACAAGAAGTTGTACCAACGCACGGTAGGGGATCGCAAATCCAAAGCTGCAGGAAAGAATCTGTTGGCAGAATTTGACGAACAATTCCAACGTAAAGTGGGTGATTTGACCTCTCTGTTGATCGACAAACTGTTCGAGTTAGTGAACGGGAAGACCTCTCAGGGCGTGAAAAATTATCTGAACGAGGATATTGTTCCGAAAGGGGTGAAATTCTCTTACAAGATGCTCCAGAATATGGATTTCTTGCAGATCAACCCGAACAAATGGACGACCGATAAGCAGAAAAACGATATGATCCGCGACTTGTTGCATAATTACATCATCAAGTACAAAGAGATCGAAGGTCAAATCAAACGTAAGAAATATAATGCTACCGTCGGTGACGAGTTACCTTCCGGAATTATCAAGATGGCAAAGGTATACGTGGCTAAAAAACGTAAATTGCAGATCGGGGATAAGATGGCGGGACGTCACGGTAACAAAGGTATCGTATCCCGCGTAGTAAGAGTGGAGGATATGCCCTTCCTGGAAGACGGAACTCCGGTGGATATTTGTTTGAATCCGTTAGGTGTACCTTCCCGTATGAACCTGGGACAGGTATTCGAAACCGTACTGGGTTGGGCCGGGAAAAAATTGGGAGTAAAATTTGCGACTCCGATTTTTGACGGGGCTACCTTGGAGGAGATAAACGGGTATACGGATAAGGCCGGATTGCCGAGAAACGGTACTACCTACCTGTATGACGGGGGAACCGGAGAGCGTTTCGACCAGCCTGCCACCGTGGGAGTGATCTATATGTTGAAGTTGGGTCACATGGTAGATGACAAGATGCATGCCCGTTCTATCGGACCGTATTCTTTGATTACTCAGCAACCTCTTGGAGGTAAGGCTCAGTTCGGAGGACAACGTTTCGGAGAGATGGAGGTTTGGGCATTGGAAGCTTTCGGGGCTTCTCATATCTTACAGGAGATTCTGACCGTGAAGTCGGACGATGTAATGGGTAGAACCAAGACGTATGAACACATCGTGAAGGGAGAACCGTTACCTACACCGGGTATACCGGAATCCTTCAATGTATTGTTACATGAGTTGAGAGGTTTGGGATTGAGCGTTAACTTGATATAATTTTTGATTTACGATTTCGGATTTGGGACGGGTTGCATTGCCGGGGTCTAAAATCTGAAATCTAAAATTCATAAATATGGCATTCAGAAAAGAGAATAAAACAAAAACTAGTTTTACAAAGATTGCTATTGGTTTGGCTTCTCCGGAAGAGATTCTGGAGCGTTCCAGTGGTGTGGTGTTAAAACCGGAGACCATAAACTATCGTACCTATAAACCTGAACGGGATGGTTTGTTCTGTGAACGAATCTTCGGGCCGGTGAAAGATTACGAATGTCATTGCGGTAAATACAAACGTATTCGCTATAAAGGGATTGTGTGTGACCGATGCGGTGTTGAGGTGACGGAGAAAAAGGTTCGTCGTGAGCGGATGGGACATATTCAATTGGTTGTTCCCGTGGCACACATTTGGTATTTCAAATCCCTACCGAATAAAATCGGTTATTTGTTGGGATTGCCTTCCAAAAAATTGGATGCGGTCATTTATTACGAGAGATATGTCGTGGTAAACCCGGGAGTTATGGCCGAGTCCGGAATTAAAACACTGGATTTCCTTACGGAGGAGGAGTACCTTGATATTTTAGATAAGCTTCCGAACGAGAATCAGTATTTGGATGACGATGATCCCAATAAGTTCATCGCCAAGATGGGTGCTGAAGCTATCTCCATGTTGTTGGAACGTTTGGATTTGGATGATTTGTCTTACGAATTGAGAAATAAAGCCAATACCGAGACGTCTCAACAGCGGAAAAATGAAGCTTTAAAACGTCTTCAGGTGGTTGAGGCTTTCCGGGAAAGTAAAGATATCAATAAACCGGAATGGATGATCGTGAAGGTGGTTTCCGTGATCCCTCCCGAATTGCGTCCGTTGGTTCCGTTGGATGGTGGTCGTTTTGCCACGTCCGATTTGAACGATCTGTACCGGAGGGTAATTATCCGTAACAATCGTTTGAAACGTTTGATTGAGATTAAGGCTCCGGATGTGATTTTGCGGAATGAAAAACGTATGTTGCAGGAAGCTGTTGACTCGTTGTTCGACAATTCCCGTAAATCCAATGCGGTGAAAATCGAAAACAACCGGCCGTTGAAGTCTCTTTCCGACAGTTTGAAGGGTAAGCAAGGACGTTTCCGTCAGAATTTGTTAGGAAAGCGTGTCGATTATTCGGCTCGTTCGGTTATTGTCGTGGGACCCGATTTGAAGATGCACGAATGCGGTCTTCCCAAGGATATGGCGGCAGAACTTTATATGCCGTTTATCATCCGGAAATTGATTGAACGGGGTATCGTGAAGACGGTGAAGAGTGCCAAAAAGATCGTGGATCGCCGTGATCCGATCGTGTGGGATATCCTGGAAAACGTGTTGAAAGGTCATCCGGTTTTGTTAAACCGTGCTCCGACCCTGCACCGTTTAGGTATTCAGGCATTCCAGCCGAAATTGATCGAAGGAAAAGCTATCCGTTTGCATCCCTTGGCTTGTACCGGATTTAATGCCGACTTCGACGGTGACCAGATGGCAGTTCATTTGCCTTTGGGTAATGAAGCTATTTTGGAAGCTCAGATTCTGATGTTGTGTTCCCACAATATATTGAATCCTGCTAACGGAGCCCCTATTACGGTTCCTTCTCAGGATATGGTATTGGGGTTGTATTATATCACTAAACCCAGAAAAGGCGCCCGGGGAGAAGGATTGAAATTTTATTCTCCGGAGGAGGTTATTATTGCCTTTAACGAAAGGGCGGTTGATTTACATGCAGAGATCAAAGTGAAGATCGACGACGTGGATCAAGAAGGGAACCCTATCCGTCACACGATAGATACGACCGTCGGTCGGGTATTATTGAATCAATATACTCCGAAGAACTACCCGTATATCAATACGTTGATTACGAAAAAAGCTTTACGTGACATCATCGGGGACGTGTTCAAGCGTTGCGGCGTGGATGTAACGGCCAAGTTCTTGGACGATATTAAGGATTTGGGATATCGGAAAGCGTTTGAGGGTGGTTTGTCCTTTAATTTGGGAGACGTTATCATTCCGGAAGAGAAACAATCTCTGTTGGAAGAAGGTTACAATCAGGTAGACGAGGTAATGTCGAACTATAACATGGGATTCATTACCAATAACGAACGTTACAATCAGATTATCGATATTTGGACGCACGTGAATGCTAATTTGACGGCTACTTTGATGAAGCAGTTGGCTTCCGATGATCAGGGATTCAATTCCATCTATATGATGTTGGATTCGGGAGCCCGCGGTTCTCGCGAACAGATCCGTCAGTTGGGAGGTATGCGTGGATTGATGGCTAAACCCCAGAAATCAGGCGCAACCGGCGGACAGATTATTGAAAACCCGATTTTAGCTAACTTTAAAGAGGGATTGTCCGTGTTGGAGTACTTTATTTCAACTCACGGTGCTCGTAAAGGTTTGGCCGATACGGCGTTGAAAACGGCAGATGCCGGTTACTTGACTCGTCGTTTGGTCGATGTGGCCAATGATATTACGATTACGGAAGAGGATTGCGGTACGTTGCGCGGTATTACCATTTCGGCGATTAAGAATAACGAAGAGGTGGTTGCTTCTTTGTCCGAGCGAATCCTTGGACGTGTTTCCGTACATGATATTTATCATCCGAATACGGGTGAGTTGATCGTTGCTTCCGGGGAGGAAATTACGGAAGTCATTGCCGATATTATCGAAAAATCACCGATCGAACGCGTAGAGGTTCGTTCCGTGTTGACTTGTGAGGCGAAAAAAGGAGTTTGTGCCAAATGTTACGGACGTAATTTGGCCACGAGCCGGATGGTGGAGAAAGGTGAAGCTGTCGGAGTTATCGCGGCACAATCCATTGGAGAGCCTGGTACGCAGTTGACCTTGAGAACGTTCCACGTGGGAGGTACTGCCGGAAATATTTCCAGCGAGAACTCTCTGAAGGCAAAATACGAAGGTTATGTGGAGTTTGAAGAGTTACGTTCCGTGGAACATACTTTGGACAACGGTACCGTGTGCGATGTTGTGGTAGGACGTTTGACAGAATTACGCATTGTCGATAAGAATACCAATATTATATTGGTTTCTCATGCAATTCCTTACGGAGCGAAGCTGTTCGTAAAGGACGGTCAGGAAGTGAACAAGGGTGATTTACTTTGTGAGTGGGACCCGTTCAATGCATTGATTATCACCGAATATTCCGGAACGATAGGATTGGAAAATCTGATCGAAGGAGAGACTTATAAGGAGGAGTCGGATGAGACTACCGGATTCCGGGAGATGATCATCATTGAATTCCGGGATAAAACGAAAGCTCCTGCTTTATGTATTAAAGAGGCGGGAGATAATGTCGTGAAGAGTTATAACTTACCGGTAGGTGCTCACATCGTGGTGAAAGAGGGGGCACAGGTAACAGCCGGTAGCACGATTGCCAAAATTCCGAGAGCTGTCGGTAAGGCCGGTGATATCACGGGAGGTCTTCCGCGTGTTACCGAGCTATTCGAAGCCCGTAATCCGTCGAATCCGGCGGTTGTGTCGGAAATTGACGGAGAGGTGACCTATGGTAAGATCAAACGCGGTAATCGAGAGATCATCGTTACTTCTAAGGCCGGAGAGGTGAAGAAATATTTGGTTTCTTTGTCTAAGCAGATATTGGTTCAGGAAAACGATTATGTGCGCGCGGGAACCCCGTTATCCGACGGAGCGATTACTCCGACCGATATATTGAATATCGAGGGACCGATAAAGGTACAGGAATATATCGTAAATGAGGTGCAGGATGTATACCGGATGCAGGGAGTGAAGATCAATGATAAGCATTTTGAGATCATTGTTCATCAGATGATGCGTAAGGTATTGATTCAGGATGCCGGTGATACCAAATTCTTGGAGAGCCAAATCGTGGATAAATCCGAATTTATGGAAGAGAACGACGCCATGTACGGTAAGAAAGTCGTTCTGGATCCGGGTGATTCTGACCGGGTGAAAGCGGGACAGATTATTACCGTGCGTATGCTTCGGGATATTAATTCCCAATTGAAACGTCGTGATATGAAAGTCGTGGAGGCCCGTGATGCCGTACCTGCAACATCTGCACAGGTGCTTCAAGGAATCACGAGAGCTGCTCTACAGACTGCCAGCTTCATTTCGGCTGCTTCTTTCCAGGAGACGACCAAGGTATTGAACGAGGCGGCTATTCACGGAAAAGTAGATCCTTTGGAGGGATTGAAAGAGAACGTGATTTGCGGTCACTTGATACCGGTAGGAACCGGAATGAAGGAGTTCAGAAGTTTGATCGTCGGTTCGAAAGCGGACTTCGAAAAAATAGAGAATAAATAAAAGAAAAAGGACCATCGGTTTTCCGGTGGTCTTTTTTTGTTCGATTCGGCAAGGCGATGATTGCGATAAGTTTTTAGTAGTTCTGAGATTGTAATTTCTGTTAATCATTATCTTTGTTTTCGAACTTAAACGCAAACGAAAAGTTATGGAAGAGAAAAAAAATCAGTTGGATATAGAATTAAGTCATGAAGTGGCTCAGGGAACTTATGCTAATTTGGCGATTATTTCCCATTCGAGTTCGGAGTTTATCGTGGATTTTATCCGGATTATGCCGGGAGTGCCGAAAGCGGATGTGAAAAGTAGGATTATTCTTACTCCTGAACACGCGAAACGCTTGATGTTGGCGCTTCAGGATAATATCCGGAAATTCGAGCAGGGGTATGGCCGTATAAATATTCCGGAAGGAGAGCCCATGGGGCCGATGTTTCCCATGGATGTGGAACCGAAAGGACAAGCTTAATTATTGATTAAAGGATTTTGTGATTCTGTGATTGGGGATTTCGGATTTTTGATTGATGATTTTGAGATGACAAGATCGGAATTGAATTTGATCCAATTTACAATTAAACGGTTTTGGTGGCCGGAAGATTGTAAATAACATCCGGTGACGGGTGCAACGGGTTATTCAGAAAGTACGCGACTTTCTGAATAATTTTTTTGTTATGCTGCCTTGATAAGACTGCGTCCCAGCCAAACCAGAATAATACCTAAAATAATACTTAAGCCGAGATAAAGGGAGAAATAGAGCCAATGTCTATTCTGGATCAGTAAAAACATATCGTCGGCAAAGGAGGAGAACGTGGTAAATCCCCCACAGAAACCTGTGATTAAGAAGACATTCATGTTGGTTGAAATCAGGTGGTTTTTTTCTGCTAACCCGAAGAAAATACCGATTACGAAACTGCCGATAATGTTTACTGCAAACGTACCCCACGGAAAAGGTGAAGTTGTAACAAAATGACATAATTTCCCTACTAAGAAACGCAGGCAGGTACCGATAAAGCCTCCTATTCCTGCAATAATCATCGCTTTGAACATAGTTTTCCTAATTTTAATTGTTAGACATATTTCCATATTTATTTCGGAAGTTGTTTGAAAACCATCGGACCGACAATTGCGGTAATTACTCCTCCCAATATCAGGGTTCCGATGGCAACCATCAACACTAATTTTCCTCCTCCTAAGTTCAGGAGAAGGGGTATAATAAAGGTGGCAATGATGGCTCCGAGTTTGCCCAGGGCAGAGGCTACCCCTTCGCCGCTGGCTCTCGTCTGAAGATCGTAAATTCGGCTGGGTAGTATGAAGGTCATCATGTGTGGCCCGGCATTTAAGGCTATTTCGAAAAGCATAAACCCGACAAGGATAACCCAGGCGGATGAATGGTATATATAGCCTAAGAGAACAATGAATAATCCGATGGCACTTACAAAAAATCCTAAGGACTGGTCTCTGATCGGGTTAATCTTGTTGATAAAGCTGATACCCAGTATAAAGCCGGAAATAACGGCAAAGTTAATATATAGCGTGATTTTCAGTGCATCTGTTACCCGGTCGAAGGGAAGTGTTTCCGGGGGAATGAATCCCAGGGAAAGCAACAGGATCGGAGTGAATATTCCGATTCCGTATACGCCCATTCCCTCGCATCCCCAGGGAATTCCGCTTAAAATAATTTTTTTGATATTTCCCCGGACGAAAAGTTCCTTCCATGAGCTTTGAGGCTGATGCCTTATTTTAGATTTGTTCGCTAATTCTCCGATGTAGACATCGTTCCCCAAAAAGAAACGGACACTTTTTTCTGCTTCCTGAATTTTACCGTGAATAGCTAACCATTCGGGGCTTTCGGCAAAATGAATGCGGGAAAGAAAAGTAATTGCTGCAAAAATAGAGATGAATAGAAAAAGTTTGTTCCAAATTTCGGGATTGGCGGTGTTTTTCAGTACGAAGTAAGCGACGATAATCATTATTATGTTACCGAGAGCCGAGGTAGCCTTGGATATTCCTAACATTTGTCTTTTCCATTTCTTGGGCATTGTTTCCGATACATAAGAAGGATCGAGAGCGTAACCTCCTCCGATTCCGAATCCGATGATCAGTAAACATATCGTCAGAACAAGTATGGATTGAGAGAAAAAAATCCATAAAGAGGCAAATAAAATGAGTAACGGGCATAGTCGGAAAAAAAAGAGGTAGCCGTACCGGTCGCTGAAATGACCGAAAAATAGAGATCCTACGGTGATACCTGTTAAGCCTGATGAGAAAACAAGACCTTGTAGCCAAGAGGAGAGTTCCGGATGATGGGTAATTGCTATGAGCGGAGCGATTACTCCGATGAGAACGGCTAATACTCCTCCGAAAAATTGTCCGGCCGATGCTATTACAAGTATACGAATATGTCCCCATCGCAGGGGCATCGTATCCATATTTACCATTTTATCTGGTGTCCTGTTTCCTGTCATATCGTTTATCATTAAGTTTCAATCGGGTTAACATCCTCTCTGTCGTCCCCGAAACAATCGAGACAACAGAGAGTGTATGAAAATTGTGTAATAGGTTATCCTGCTTGTAGTATTTTCTTATCCAGGTTGAGATGAGGCCAGAGGAATAACCAGGTGGCCACGCAGAACGGACCTGTAAGCGTGGGTAATCCGAAAGGGGTAAATAGGGTATCCATACCGGCTTGAATAAACACGGTGGCGAAAATGCCGACGAGACTCCATATGACAGTTCGCCAATTGACCTGATAAAACGTGATGCCTAAGGCGATACCTGTCAATACGGGGCTGAAACCGAATAATCCGTTTGCGATATCGGCGCCGTTGCATTGATATAGGATGGCTGTCGCTAATGATAGAGCCGAGGCGATGGCCGCCCAGATAGCTGCCCATTTGTTACTGATCGCCAATCCGATTAAGAAGAGTATACCAGTTACCCATGAATTGATCAAAAATACCTGACTGATCCCTGTCAACCAATAAATTACGAGATGGGAAAAGCCGGTGTCGAATGTCGAAGAGAAATTACCCGGTAATTCGGGTGCACTTAAACCAGAATCCGGTAATCCGTGCATGATTCGGGCCGCTAATAAAACGAACCAGGTAATCAAGACAAAGGGAAACGTGAAAGAACTGACCTTGTATGGGACCAATAGATGGTTCAGGCCTACCATGACCCAGGTGGTCATGGACGAAAAGATGATTAAGGCTAACCACATCAAAGGAACGTTTCCCAGAAATGTAGGCAGAGCACATCCTACCAGTATTCCGTTAAATCCCCACAGGCCGATCGATCCTTTTTCAGCGGGATACTTCAACAGATATCCGGTGAGGGTGGATACGACGGTCCCTACGATAGCCCCCCAGGCTACGGCCGGATTCCCTGTTGCATAAGATCCGTAAAATATTCCGGCCAGAAAAAACAGCCCCGTCCAGGCGTTGCCTTGGAACATGACTTGTCCGGCTCCTTTTAGTACCACTTTAATGAAACCAAAAGAAAAAATTCTTGGCATAGTAATTTCTGTTTCCATAATATATTCGAAGTTTAGTTATCTCCATACAAATTCGACCGGTACGGGTTTATTTTTTATCTGCATACGGACGACGGAACAAAATTCCCGGATGAAACGTTTTACGGGTTGTGTTTCTTTACCTAATACTTTTAAAATTAATCCGCACTTCTCCGGCAAATGAGTTATACCTGCGGCAAGTTTTCGATGTTTATCCAAAAAAGCCCCGGTGTTTTTATAGATTTGTTCGGCATCTTTTTCCGGAGTTAATACCAGAACGTTGGCAAATACGTCGTAGTCGTGCATTATGCCGATACGACAAAGGGGGTTTTCTTTCGGGGTCGCAACTAATTTTTCTCGAAAAAGAGGAGTGCCGTCCGGTCGATGAGCCCGGGTACAGACGGATAATAGATCGTATTCAAATGATTCGCCCTCACCGTAATACTTGCGTCCGCCCGTGTATATCTCCGAATAAAATAGAGTGGCGGTAGCATCAATTACAATATCCGTATCTGTAATGTAGCGGCTATTTCTGCATGGAATAGTCGGTTCCGGGATGTATTCCAGGTATGCGTTTTCTTCCAGCACAAAAGATTGTTTTAAACCGGAAAAATTATAAACCATTTCGGCAATTTTTGTTGCCGCTCCGGTAGATAGGTGGGCGTATGCGTTTTTACATACCTTGAATTTGTTTACATAGCGGTCTCCGTCGATATTAGGGCCGCCTGAAGAAAGAATGTATACACAAGGCATTTCCGGCATTCCTTCGTCGAAATAGAGTTCTTGCTGTACGATCAGAGGAGCGCGTCTGTCCCAATGACGCATGATGGATTTTCCGTTTTTGTCCAGCTCAAAAACGAGATCCAAAAGCCCGCATTTTCCCGGAGCTCCGACATGCATTGCCCGGGGTTCTGCCAGATAAGGGCGTAGCTCCCGGTTTTGTGAAAACTCTTTCATATTTTCATATCCTCCACCTCTTTTTGTGAAACGCGGTCGAACAGAGCCATATTCCGTATTAATCCGATTAACTCTTTGATTCCTTCTCCCGTCATGCAATTGGTAAAAACAAATGGTTTTCCGGGGCGCATGATTTCGGAGTCCCGTCTCATTACTTCCAAGTCGGCGTGGACATAAGGGGCGAGATCGGTTTTGTTGATGACTAAAATGTCGGAATAGGTTATTCCCGGCCCGTCTTTTCGCGGAATTTTATCTCCGGCAGCCACATCGATGACGTAAATGAAAAAGTCTACCAATGCCGGACTAAAGGTTAAAGTCAGGTTGTCGCCTCCCGATTCGATCAAAACGATATCGCTATCCGGAAATTTCGCTTCCATCTCCTCCACGGCTGCAATATTCATGGAGGGGTCCTCGCGTACGGCGGTATGAGGGCAAGCTCCTGTCTCAACGCCGATTATACGGTCTTCCGCTAAATATCCTTTAAGCATTTTGCGGACATGTTTAGCATCTTCTGTTGTAACGATGTCGTTGGTAATGATTAAAACTTGTAAGCCTAATTTTAATAAATGGGGGGTTAGTGCCTCTATAAGTGCCGTTTTCCCAGATCCTACGGGACCACCGACACCGATTCTGCATGTGTTACTCATATGGGTTTATTTTTATTCGTTAATTCATAAACATTCTCATTTTTCCTTTTTCATGTAATGAAGCCATGATGTCCATTTCCGGAGCAAATGTTCTCATATCGTCGAAAGTCATCTCTTTTATATTCTCATAATCCGAAGCGGCCATGGAACAAAGCCGGTATAGAATGGATTGTGTTTCGTAATGGGATACTTTTACACATCGTAAAGCCGCATTCAGTATCATATTTATGATGCCGTACTCGATAGAGACGAAGAGATCCTTTTCATGCAATCCGTTTTGCTGGAAAAAGATGGCTTGTGCAATCGGATAGGTGCCGGGAACCTTTTGATCAAATATGTCTTTTAACCATTGATTCATGAGAGGAGTTTCGGCGATCTGAATACTTATTTCCGCCATTTTTTTCCCCATTCGGGTAAGCATTAAGCGAGCTTCTTCATTCATTTTGCACCACATGATCTGTTGATCCGCCTCTTTTACGAGTGCGTAGTCGTTTTCGGCGGTTGCCCGAAAGGCGATGAGTGCAGCGATGGCATCGCTATATATGGTTTGTTGGACAGCCGTGCGCGTATATTGTTCGAGACTGTAAGCATCTGATACGATATTTTCAAAGGCAGCTGTTTCCAGTCCGTTGGAAAAAGAGAAGGTACCGACGGGAAATGCGGAGTCCGAAAATTCGAGAAGTCGCATCAACCTGGTAATTTCGTCAATCATAGTATTGAATTTTCAATGTAAAACTTCATGCGAATGACCTGTTTGTCCGTGTTCGTGATGATGATGTGGTATTTCTTGTGTACTTCCTCCGAAAAGTTGGCGAATTTCGTGAGGTGCGAGGAATGGAATCACCTCTTTACCCGGTTGGAATTCATAGGTGATGTCTTCGAAATGATGGGTATCCATAACACTGGTCATTACTTTTTTGTCTACCGTTAACGGTACGTATAATTTATCTTTTTTGACAATGGCCGGCCAGTGTTGGTTACCGATGGCGTGTCCTATTTCGATACATTTACGTATGATTTCTTCCGGTTTTTTCTGTGCTATTTTTTTCAATTCTATGACAAGGACAGGTTTGAGGTCGATTCGAATTACGACAGCGCTATTGCTTTCCGGGTTGTACTCCAGAACATCCCCGTTTTCAATTTGGGAGTGACGTTTCAGGGCGACTGCATATTCGGCATGGTCGCTTTTAGCGATAAAACGACTTTTTTGAGCTGTCCATTGGTCCAAATCGAGGTAGGTTATTGCGCTATTTTTGAGTTTTTCCGCCCAAGTAGGGTCGGATATCATGTTTCCGATAACTTCAGAGAATATTTGCATACGAATATAATTAGTAAAGAAGGTTGCCTTACGAGTTTTCGGACGGAAGACTTAAAGGCAACCTATCGATGAATTTAAATGTTAACTAAACCAATATAATTGTGCCAGCGGGAATTTCTTGGCGGTTGGGATGTAAGCACTTTTACCGTCCACAAGTACCTCGAACGTTTCCGGATTGATATCGATTTTAGGCATGTTCCCGTTGAGTACCATATGGGGTTTGCCGATTTGCCGGCAACCGTGCACGGGGTATACGATTCTTTGGAGTCCGTATTTTTCCTTGATACCCGCATCGTGGGAAGCTCGTGAAACGAATGAGATGCAGCTATTGGGCATAGCTGAACCGAAACTTCCGTACATCGGTCGGTAATACACCGGTTGAGGAGTCGGTAACGAGGCATTCGGATCTCCCATAATTGCCCAGTTAATCATACCTCCCTTGAGAACTAATTTGGGTTTGGTACCGAAGAATTGAGGCTCCCACAGTACGAGGTCGGCCATTTTTCCTTTCTCGATAGATCCTAAAATATCTGAGAATCCGTATGTGATAGCCGGATTGATGGTCAGCTTGGCTAAATAACGTAATACCCGGAAGTTGTCATTCTCTGCGGAATCTTCGCTGAGTTTACCTCTTACCTGTTTCATGTAGCTTGCCATCTGGAAGGCTCTCATGAAATTTTCTCCTACACGTCCCATTGCTTGCGAATCGGAAGAGATCATGGAGATTACGCCCAAATCGTGCAGCACGTTTTCGGCTGCTTGTGTTTCCGGACGAACACGGCTTTCCGCAAAAGATACGTCAGACGGAATCTTGGGGTTCAGATTATGACATACCATGATCATATCGAACAATTCGGCCTGTGAGTTGATACCGAACGGTAGTGTCGGGTTTGTTGAAGAGGGTAACACGTTGGCTAAGGAAGCTACTTTCAGCAAGTCCGGAGCATGTCCTCCTCCGGCTCCTTCCGTGTGATAGGTATGGATAGTTCTACCGTCGATAGCAGCGATCGTGTCTTCAACGAAGCCGCTTTCGTTTAAGGTATCGGTATGAATCGCGACTTGTACGTCGAACTCGTCAGCTACTCCCATGGTCTCCCGAATGGCGGCGGGTGTACTTCCCCAATCTTCGTGAATCTTGAAACCGCATGCTCCAGCTAACATCTGTTCGACTAATGGACGACGTACCGAACAGTTGCCTTTCCCGAGGAACCCGTAGTTTACGGGGAGCCCGTCAATGGCCTGTAGCATCCTTTTCATATTCCAGGTACCGGAAGTTATGGTTGTCCCGTTCGTTCCGTCTGTCGGACCGACACCACCGCCGACGAGGGTCGTAACTCCATTGCTCAAACAATGGTAAGCTTGCTGCGGAGCGATCATGTGTACGTGCCCGTCAATAGCAGCGGCTGTCAAAATAAGGTGCTCTCCCGAAATGGCGTCCGTGGCGGCTCCTGTAACCAATTCCGGGGTTACCCCTTGCATGATATTCGGATTCCCGGCTTTGCCGATTCCGGCGATTTTTCCGTCTTTGATGCCGACGTCGGCTTTGATGACTCCTAATTTCGGATCGATAATCGTTACATTGGTGATGACAAGATCAAGGGTTCCTCCTTCGGAAGTTAAGGTATTTGCCAGTCCCATGCCGTCGCGCAAGGTTTTTCCTCCCCCGTAGATCACTTCGTCCCCGTATACGCAGAGGTCTTTTTCGATTTCCACGTAGAGATCTGTATCGCCTAAACGGATTTTATCCCCTACGGTCGGGCCGTAAAGATCATTATATTGTTGTCTCGTTATCTGTGCCATATTACGTTATTTTTTGGGTTGTTTTTTTAGATTTGCTTCGGCGGTCGTTTCATCTATAACTTTGAAGCCTAACCTTCTGACATTTTCTGTCGCCTGCATTCTCCTCGGGTAATAAGTAGGAGCATCTTCACTTCCGGTATATCCTTGCACGAGTCCGTTAAAGCCTATCACGTATTGTTTACCGGAGTAAGCAACGACTTCTACCTCTTTTTCGTCTCCCGGTTCGAAACGAATGGCAGTCGTGGCAGGAATATTCAAATGGCATCCGAATGCAGCGGCCCGGTCGAATTCCAGATAACGGTTCACCTCGAAAAAATGAAAATGAGAGCCCACTTGAATAGGACGGTCTCCAGTATTACGAACAATTAATTTTGCCGTATATCTGCCTTCATTATACACGATGGGGTCAGTAGATAAGATTTCTCCTCCGACGGGAACATACTGTTTAGGTGTAAATCCCGGTGTAATCTCTTTAGGTGCGGGAGCACCCTTTTGTTTTTTATCCTCCATGATTTTCTACTTGATAGGTTGATGAATACTAACCAGACGGCTACCGTCGGTAAAAACCGCCTCTACCTGTATCAGAGAGATCATATCGGCAACTCCCTCCATTACATCGTCTTTCGTTAAAACTTTAGTGGAGTCGGTCATTACTTCCTCTAATGTTTTGCCTTCTCTTGCCCCCTCCAAAGCTGCTGAACTGATGTAGGCAACAGCTTCCGGATAATTCAATTTAAGCCCTTTTTCTTTACGCCGTTCGGCAATAGCTCCAAGTGATAATAGCATTAGCTTATCAATTTCTTTTGGCGTTAAATGCATACTCTTTTACTTTTAGTGAATAAAATTGATTAAAACTCTCTGATTCATGAAGTTTATACCTCAATGAACTCCACTGTTCATATACGCTTGGGATAAAGTCATGTTTCAAATATCATCAGAAATAATTATAAACATGATTCGGGTTTACGAGATCGTTGTTCGAACATTTAGGATTTGTATGCCGTATGAGTAGGGATAGTCAAATCAAAATTATGTGACATGAAGAAATTTATTTTCGTTCCGTTTCTGTTGTTTGTAGTAAGCGTGTTTGCCCAAAAAGAAAAGGTGGATACCGTATTGAATTTGCAAGAGGTTATTGTGACCGGATCGCGGGCTGAACGTCCATTGAGTCAGAGTCCGGGTCGTATTGATGTTATTACGCCGTTGGTATTGAGGCATAGTCCGGCCTTAAGTGTCGATGACATTCTTTCTATGCTTTCCGGGGTAAACACAACTCGTTCGAACGGTATGAGCACGATGCACACGAATGTCAGTGTCCGGGGATTGGCGGGGGATGAACAGGGACGGACTTTGGTATTGTTTGACGGAATTCCTATCAATACTTCTGACGAGGGGTCCGTGAACTGGAATAGTCTTCCAGTGGACAATATCGAGAGAATAGAGGTGTTCAAAGGCCCCGGCTCTTCTTTATACGGGAATAATGCAATGGGAGGAGTGATAAATATTATAAGTAAAAAAGCGGAACGTCCTTTTTTAGTGAATGCATCCGTGTCTTACGGCTCATTGGCAACCTGGCTTTATCGTTTGGGAATATCGAGCAAGATCAATGATCGGTTTTCACTCTTTGTCTCTGGGTATTACAATAGAAGTAGCGGATTTAATAACGTTCCGGACAGTTTGCGGACCGATCCTGATTACAGTGTAGCTCGCTTTATGAAAGAAGGAGGTTTTTACGGTAAGGTTTTATATACTCCTTCCGAATGGTTTAAAGTGGATGTATCCTATGATTTGTATAAAGATAAGCGTGGGGAAGGGGAAAAAATAAAGGCTCCTGACGGAGAGTATCGCCACTTTAATCATAACCGGTTTCAAGGGAGATTTTACGGGGGGGAGAAATCGTTCACCTATAATGTGGCTTTGTATTTCCAGAGACAAGACTATTTTAAGCTGGATGAGCGGATCACGAAAGATTCCTACCGGCGCTTTGATGTAAAATCGCACCGGGATGATTGGGGAGCTATCCTGCATGTGACTTTTTCCGGCAAGAACAATCATTTCAGCATAGGTGCGGAATATAAAAACGGAAGTGTCGATGGAGGAGATTATTACGTGACTTCTACGGATAAGGTACTGAATAGGGGTACCATGACTTTTCTTTCGGCTTTCGTGCAGGAAGAGCTTCAGTTTTTTAACAATAAATTCTGGTTGCAGGTAGCATTGCGTTACGATAACGCTTATTTTCACAAAGGACGATTTGAAGCGATAGGTGATAACGTGGCTGATTTTAACACGTATAACGGTAATCTGAAAAACAATCGTTGGGAGAATTTTTCTCCTCGTTTGGCTTTACGTTATAATCCGATGGAAAACCTCTCTGCTTATGTCTCTTACTCGAAAGGATTCAGAGCTTCTATCCTCGATGATTTATGCCGTTCCGGTTGGATGTGGGTCGGTCCGAAAATTGCCAATCCCGACCTGGGACCGGAAAAATTGGATAATTACGAAATCGGGGGAACATTCCGCTTTTTAGGAAATTTTTCTTTTTCTCCGTCGTTCTACTATGCCCGGGGAAAAGATTTTTTATACTATATCGCTACCGGAGAAAAAATGTGGGGGAAAAGAGATATTTATCAACGTCAGAATATATCCAAGGTTCACGTGAAAGGATTGGAGATGGATTTGAATTATTCCCTGCCGATAGGATTGCGAATGAATGTAAATTATTCCTATAATGAATCCAAGATAAAACAATTTGATGAAAAACCGGAGCTTAATGACAAGGTGTTGACGTATGCTCCCGAACATCAGGTTAAGGGTACCGTCATGTGGACCGGGCGGATCGTAAACGCAACGATTCGGGGGCGTTATAAAACCAAGCAATACACGACGGAGGACAATCTGTCTTCTATTCCCGGTTTTGCCGTTTGGGACGTGCAATTGTCGAAATGGTTTTTTGACCGTCGGATTTACGTGGGAGGAGAGGTTATGAATATTTTCAACAATCGCCATATGAATACGAAGGATTATATCTCGGCCGGAAGGCTTTTTAATGTTAAACTTGCTGTAAACCTGATGAGATGAATAGATTTGTGTATTTTTTCTGTTTTTGTTTGTTAATATCTTGTGGAGGAGTATCGAAAAAGAGCGGGAAAAAAGCGGTCCGTTCGTTCACGGATGCTTTGCAGCGTGAAGTTGAAGTACCGGATACTGTACGGAAAATCGTCTGTATTAGGGCTTCCGCTATACGTTTGGTGACCTATGCGGGCGGAGTGCCTTTTATTTGTGGAGTCGAAGAGCAGGAGACCAGAGACAATGAATTCACTCATCTTTTCGCTCATCCGGAATTGAGAGAAAAAGCGATCATCGGTCCCTCCATGGGCGGGGACCCCGAATTAATAATGGGGGTTCAACCGGATGTGATCTTTATGTCTACCACTACTGCCGGGGATGCCGACGATTTACAAAGACGTACCGGAATACCCGTATTTACCATCGAGTACGGGGATATAGGAAAAAGGCGGGATGTTTTTTATCATTCTCTTCGGTTGATCGGTAAGGTCCTCCGGACGGAAAACCAGGTCGATTCGTTGATACGTTTTGTAGATCGGCAGATTGAAGAACTCGGAAGAAGAACAAAAGAGACAGATAAATCTAAGCGCGTATACGTGGGAGCTATTTCTTACAAGGGACAAAAGGGGATTACCTCGACGGATCCCTATTATGCCGCGTTTGAATTCTTAGGAGTTGATAATGTCGCCTCCCGGATTGATTCGGCATATACCTCTCCCATTACCGGAACCTACATCGATTGGGAACAACTGGCGGAGTGGGATCCTGAAGTGATATTTCTGGATGTATCGGGTTGGCCTTTAGTACGGGAAGATTTTAACCGTCGGAAAGAATTGAATGAGCTGCTTACGGCATATAAGGAGAAACGGATCTATATGTTGTGGCCTTATAATAATAACCATACTAATTTTGAAGTGATGTTGATTAATGCCTGGTATGCTGGAAAGGTGCTTTTTCCCGACCGGTTTAAAGATATTTCCATTTCCGGCAAGGCAAATGAGATTTTAACCCGTTTCGTGGGAAAACCTGTGGGTACCGTTTTGCGTAAACATTGGGGAGATTATCAGAATATATTCGATAAAGAGCGATGAATCCAAATGTTTTGAAGCAATATAAAGGATACCGGAACAGGAATAAGAAATTTATCTTTTTCCTGTTTATTTTACTGATTCTCATCGGGGGAATATCTATGATTGCCGGGGCTCATCGGATAGGTTGGGAAGATATTGTAGCTTTACTACGGGGGGAAGGGACTTCGCTTAATCGGCAAATTTTGATTAATATCCGTTTACCGAGAATTTTGGCTGCTGTGATTACCGGGATTATACTTTCTATGTCGGGAGCGATCATGCAGATTTTACTGAGGAATCCGTTGGCATCCCCTTATACTTTGGGAATATCGAATGCGGCAGCTTTTGGAGCCTCTTTCGGAATCGTTTTTTTAGAGGCAGGTAGTGAAATTGCCCGTTCTTCGGATCTGTTTTTGATTAGCAATCCTTACACGATTACTTTTTCGGCTTTTTTAGGAAGCCTTTTGGGTTTAGCCATTATATTACTTTTGGCCCAAATAAAAAGGGCTTCCGTAGAGACCATTATTCTTTCGGGGGTCATTATCAACTCTCTGTTCGGAGCAGGTATCGCCGTGATGCAATATTTGGCGAATAATGTTCAACTGGCTTCTATCGTTTTTTGGAGTTTTGGAGATTTAGGACGGGGGGATTGGTATAAACTGATTTTCATGACAGCGGCTTTGATTCCTGCCCTTCTTTACTTTTATTTAAAGCGATGGGATTACAAAGTTTTGAGATCAGGGGATGATTATGCCCGAAGTATGGGGGTGCAGCCCCAAAAAATCCGGATTGTCGGATTAGTGGTCACGTCTCTATGTACGGCTGTCGCTGTTTCGTTTTTCGGTGTTATTGCTTTCGTGGGCCTTGTCGTCCCCCATATCGTGAGAAAGTGCATAGGCAATAACGAGGAGTTTCTGATCACCGGTTCTGCCGTATTCGGAGGTGTATTTCTATTGTTGTGTGACACGGTCGCCCGTACGATCATTTCTCCTGTTATTTTACCGGTCGGGATATTGACTTCATTTCTGGGGGTTCCTTTGTTTTTATTTCTATTAATCCGGAGGAGAACGTCATGCGAATAGAAACAAAGAATATATCGTTTCATTATAATGGCGTACGGGCTTTGAGGAATGTGACTTTCGACGTGGATTCGGGAGATATGATTGCTATTATAGGTCAGAACGGTTCGGGCAAGAGTACTTTGCTGAAATGCCTGAATGGAATATTAAAAGTGGATGAGGGCAAGATAGAGATAGGAGGGCGGTCTTTAGCTCGGATCTCTTCTCGTGAATTGTCCCGACTGATGGCCTATATTCCTCAGTCCGAAGAGATCACCATGGGAATAAATGTTTTTGATACCGTATTGTTGGGTAGGAAACCTTATATCAAGGGAAGACCCTCTTCCGGTGATCTGGAGATCGTTGCCGGTCTGCTTTCCCGTTTGGAACTGGAACCGATAGCGATGAGAAATATGGATACGTTGAGCGGCGGACAGCAACAACGTGTATTCATTGCCAGAGCCTTGGCACAACAGCCTTCCATTTTGTTGCTGGATGAACCGATCGCCAATCTGGATATTAATCACCAGATGAAAGTGATGAATCTTTTGCAACAACTCTCGGCAGAAGGAATAACAGTTGTCATTACCATTCACGATGTGAATATGGCCGCTCGTTTTTGTAATAAAGCGTTGATGTTGAAACGGGGGACTGTGTTCGCTTTTGGTCCAAAATCCGTGTATACGCCGAAGAACATTGAGAATCTGTATGATATTCAGGTTGAAGTACTCCATCATAAAGATTGTATTTGTATTATACCGCAAAATAGTTAATTATGTCGAATTTATTAATGTTTATACTTATGATTGTGTTACAACCGATTGGTTACGTGTCCAATAAATGCACGACGGATCAGGTTCCTGAGCAAATAAAACAGGAGGCTTCCGTCATCGAGATTCTTCCGGAATACGGGGATGGGTTAGATAAAATTGAAACTTGCCGTTACTTAGATATCGTTTTTTACTTTCATCAGAATCATGATATTCATCTAACGGGTAAAATCCGGACGGGAGAAACAAAGGGAGTATTTGCCAGTCGTTCGCCTAATCGTCCGAACCATCTGGGAATAACGACAGTAAAACTTATGAAACGTGAAGGGAATAGGCTGTATATAGAAGGAATAGATGCTTTAAACGGTTCTCCCGTGGTTGACATCAAATCTTGTGATACTTCTGTCTATGATCAGGAAAATATACATAAAACCATACGGGTTGATTCTCCCCGCATTGATATCGTTCGTAACATTATGAGTAATAATTTAAAGGAATTGCTTTTGCAATCGGCCCAATTACATGGACATATCTGTCCCGGATTAGCCCTCGGGGTTATGGGGGCCGCGAGAATCATGCAGCAGTTATATGATAGGCAGCAGGATACAGTTCGTTATACATTGACGGCCGGGATGGAGAATTGTTTGGTTGATGGATTTATGTTTGTCACGGGTTGCACGCCGGGAACACGCCGTTTCCGAACGGGAGATAAAAACGATATGTGTTTTTATTTGAGGGATGAATCCGGGAAAGGATGGAGGATAAAACTCAAAGAATCGAACCGGGATTACATGAAAAAGCATATTCCGGAGTCGTTCTCTCCCGCGGAAAAAGCTTTTGCTGTTTTTGAGCTTGATTTTGATAAACTTTTTGAAATAGAAGCGATTAATAATTGAAGATTGTAGATTGAGAGATTAAAGGATTAGGTGATTGAGAGATATAATGATTAAGGGATTAAAAAGATTGACGATTGTAGATTTAAGAAAATGCGTTCAATTTACAATTAGGAGATTCGAATTAAATCACGGAGATTAAAAGAGAACAAGATCCGAATTCAATAATTCAACTAAAAAGCGCTGCTGAAAAAATCGGCAGCGCTTTTTAAAACGGTTTTATTTCGATTATTTTACTTCCCAAGTATCGCCGCTATTCAGTAAATCGGTAACCGAACGAATATTGGATTTGGCTTTTACCTCTTCAATCTGAGCCTCCAAGGCATCGTTATACGTATCTCCTTCCACATCCCGGATAACACCTAAAGCGACAGGATATTCAGGAGCCTTCATATGTACCAGCATCCAATGAATAGAAGGATTCAAGGAATGGGCATCATGAACCAGAATATCAGCCTCTGTGATCCCGTTCTTACCGATCTCGACCACCTTCAATCCGGTGTTAGTCAACATAAGTCCCTTGTCCCGGTTTTTACCGAAGATCATCGGCTCGCCATGTCTTAAAATCAACTGACGATCTTCTTTGTTCTCCTTATCGGTGATAGCAGCATGAGCTCCATCAGCAAAAATCACGCAGTTTTGCAGTACCTCGATAACAGAAGTACCCTTATGCCGAACTCCGGCTTCGATTACCTCTGCCGTCAAATTGATATTCATATCCAACGAACGGGCAAAGAACTTGCCTTGTGCACCAATAACCAACTCTCCCGGATTAAACGGGGTTTCGATCGTTCCATAAGGAGAGGTCTTGGTTTTTGTTCCCAATTTGGTGGTCGGAGAATACTGACCTTTGGTCAATCCGTAAATTTCATTGTTAAAAACCAACGTGGTAATATCGATATTTCTACGAATAGAATGGATAAAGTGATTACCTCCGATAGCCAACGCATCACCGTCACCGGAGACTTGCAGGATATTAACGTTCGGATTAGCACTTTTTGCACCTGAAGCAATAGCAGCTGCACGTCCATGAATCGTATGGAACCCGAACGTATTCATATAATAGGGAAAACGGGAAGAACAACCGATACCGGATATGACAGCCCACGATTCTTTCGGATATCCCAATTCTGCCATCGCCTTTTGCACGGCATTAATAATTCCGTGGTCACCACAACCCGGACACCACCGGATTTCCTGATTACTCTTAAAATCTTTTGCTGTATATTGTGCCATGATTATTTCGATAATAATTCAAATACTTTTTCTTTTAACTCTGTCACTGTAAAGGGTAATCCGGCTACTTTATTGTATTGGTAATAGGTAAAGTGAGGATATTTACCCCGTAAATATTGTGCGAACTGTCCCAAGTTCAATTCACAAACCAATATTTTCTTAAACTTGGACAATACCTCTTCCGTGTTTTTAGGAAGCGGATTGATGTAATTGAAATGAGCCAAACTGACGTCCTTACCCTCTTTTCTTAACTCGTTGACCGTGGACAAGAGGTGTCCGTATGTTCCACCCCAACCGACAATCAACAATTCTCCCCCGTTTTGGTTTCCAATAATCTCTTGATTAGGAATATAATCGGCAATTTTAGCTACTTTGGCAGCACGTAAATCCGTCATTACCTGATGGTTCTCCGGAACGTAACTGATCTCTCCGGTTATATTTACTTTTTCCAAACCGCCGATTCGGTGTTCCAATCCTTTTGTTCCCGGAACAGCCCATGTCCTGGCCAAAGTTTCCGGATCGCGCGCGTACGGCTTGTAGTCGTCACCTTCCTTGGCCAATCTCGGGGTGATCGAAGGATAGGTGTTCAGGTCTGGAATTCTCCATGGCTGAGCGCCATTTCCCAAATAACCGTCCGTTAACAGAACGACTGGAGTCATATGTTCAATAGCTATTTTACCTGCCATGAAAGCAAAATCAAAACAATTTCCAGGAGTACTGGCAGCTACAACAGGCATGGGACTTTCCCCGTTTCTTCCGTAAAGAGCTTGCAATAAATCGGATTGTTCCGTCTTCGTGGGCAGACCCGTAGAAGGACCTCCTCGCTGTACATCAACAATAACCAAAGGTAATTCAGCCATCACGGCCAAACCGGCAGCCTCACTTTTTAAAGCCAAACCGGGACCGGAGGTCGTCGTCACGGCAAAATTCCCGACGTAACTCGCTCCGATTGACGTACAAATACCGGCGATCTCATCCTCTGCCTGATATGTTTTAGCGCCTAAATCCCTTCTTAATGCCAACTCCTGAAGGATATCGGTAGCCGGAGTGATAGGATAAGAGCCACAGAACAACGGAAGTCCGGCTTTTTCTGCTGCAGCTAAAAGTCCCCAAGCTGTTGCCTTATTACCGGTAATTGTCCGATAACGGCCTTTTTCAATCTCGGCGGGAGCCACGTTAAAATGAGTTGCCAAAGCATGTACGTTTCCGGCATAATTGAATCCGGCTTCCAATACTTTTTTATTGGCAGCGGCAATTTCCGGTTTTTTACCGAACTTCTGGTTAATAAAAGCAACCGTATGTTCCACGGAACGGTCGAACATCCAATAGATCATACCCAACGCAAACATGTTTTTACATTTCACGATAGATTTCTGATCTAAGCCGCTATCTTTCAGCGTCTCTTCGGTCAGGGTGGTTACCTTGACCGGAACAACATTATAATCTTGTAAAAGAGCATCTTCCAACGGATTTATCTGGTAACCCGCCTTCTCGATGTTCTTTTCGTTAAACGCATCCAAATTCACGATGATCGTGGCTCCTTTTTTAGCCCAGCGTAAATTGGCTTTCAAGGCGGCCGGATTCATGGCAACCAACACATCGGCAAAATCCCCGGGAGTCTTTACCGGATTATCTCCGATATGTACCTGAAAGCCGGAAACTCCTCCAACAGTTCCTTGCGGAGCGCGAATTTCAGCTGGATAATCAGGAAACGTCGATACACCGTTTCCAAATAAAGCGGCAGCATCTGAGAATTGCTGGCCAGTTAATTGCATCCCGTCTCCCGAATCTCCGGAGAAACGAATGACAATATTACTCTTTTCGATAACTTTTGTCTTTTCACCCATGACTTAGTTACTTATATTTATTTATTACATTAAAAAAATACACGTTTAACTCCACATTTTATGTTGTAAAACATGCGTAAAGGTAGCCAATACTTATATCTAAACAAGTTTGTATCAGGATTTTTTTCTCGTGAGATATGATATTGACAATCAATTATAAACTTGTTGAAAAACATGTTTTTCAGCAGAAATAAAATAAAAACAATCTAAACAAGGACAGCTTTCACGTCATTTTTCCTATCGTTTCTTGTTTCGATTAAACATTTTCGCCCCCCTTTGTTCTTACAATATAAAACAAATACATCCCTTGAACAGTATAAATAAAATCCAGTGTCTCGTTATCCGGACCGGATACACTATGCCAATTCTGAAGACACGGGTTAAATCAAATGATAATCCGTTACGGATAGAAATCCGTATCCTTTAACTTGAAAACGATTGTTGAGAAATGGAGACAAGTGATAAAATAAAAGCTATAAAACAAAAGGCAACGCTTCAACGTCTACACGTTCGCGAAGTGATACAAGAATTTCGTCATGACGGATCTTTGCAAAAAGAGAAAGCCTTTATCCAGGACATATAATCACTAAATTAAAATTAAGCAAAAATGGAAAAGAAAAGATTGACGTCAGAAAACGGTCGTCCGATAGCGGATAACCAAAACATTCAAACTGCCGGCCCGCGGGGTCCGGTTATGTTACAGGATCCATGGTACATTGAAAAACTAGCACACTTCGACCGCGAGGTAATTCCCGAACGGCGAATGCATGCAAAAGGTTCCGGAGCGTACGGAACTTTTACCGTTACGCACGATATTACCCGGTATACCCGAGCCTCGATCTTTGCCGAAATAGGTAAAAAAACAGATTGCTTCGTCCGGTTCTCAACCGTAGCCGGCGAACGGGGTGCGGCCGATGCAGAACGAGATCTCCGGGGATTTGCCATGAAATTTTACACGGACGAAGGCAACTGGGATTTGGTCGGAAACAATACGCCCGTCTTTTTTATGCGCGATCCGTTAAAATTTCCCGACCTGAACCACGCCATTAAACGGGACCCGCGCACCAACATGCGCAGTGTCAACAATAATTGGGATTTCTGGACCCTATTACCCGAAGCGTTACATCAGGTAACGATCACCATGAGTGACCGAGGTATTCCCGCCTCCTACCGTCACATGCATGGTTTCAGCAGTCATACCTATAGTTTTTACGACAAAAATAACAAACGAACATGGGTAAAATTTCACCTGCAAACATTACAGGGTATAAAAAACTTGACCGATGCGGAAGCAGAGGCTATCGTAGCTAAAGACAGGGAATCGCATCAGAGAGATCTGTTCGAGGCTATCGAACAGGGTCGTTTCCCGCGCTGGAAAATGCAGGTACAGCTGATGACCGAAGAAGAAGCAAATACCTATGCGATCAATCCGTTTGACCTGACAAAGGTGTGGTATCACAAAGATTTTCCTTTACATGACGTGGGCATTCTGGAGCTAAACCGCAATCCGGAAAATTATTACGCCGAAGTAGAGCAATCGGCGTTCAATCCGATGAATATAGTAGAGGGTATCGGTTTCTCTCCGGACAAAATGCTACAGGGACGTCTGTTCTCTTACGGAGATGCCCAACGTTATCGTTTGGGTGTAAATTATAACGAAATTCCTGTGAATAAGCCGCGTTGTCCTTTCCATGCTTTCCACCGCGACGGCATGATGCGGACGGACGGCAATTATGGCGGTGCGAAAGGTTATGAACCCAATAGTTACGGCGAGTGGCAGGACGATCCCACCAAAAAGGAACCGCCCCTGAAATTGACAGGAGACATATTTAACTACGACGAACGCGAATACGACGACGACTATTTCACTCAGCCCGGATTGCTGTTCAGGTTGATGACACCGGAGCAACAACTGGTTTTATTCGAAAATACGGCTCGGGCAATGGGAGATGCGGAACTGTTCATTAAACAACGCCACGTACGTAACTGCTCTTATGCTGACGAAAGGTATGGTCGCGGCGTAGCCAAAGCTCTCGGAATCTCTTTCGACGAAGCGATGATAGCTGAGGATCCGGCGCATCCGGCATGGGACCCGAGGAATAAATAACTGCCGCTTTCAGGAAGGTAATCTTGAGTTACCTTCTTGTTTGTCACGTTCCCATTTCTTCTGAATTACCGCTATGACTCCCTCTTCCACGTAACCCTATCTAACGTTTTTTACGTATCTTTGTGTAATTAACTTCTTAACTCTAACAAAATGGCACGTTTCCTCAAAGATCGTAAAAAGGCGCAAGGGGCAGCCCCGGGCTCTCTGATTTTTATCGGAAAACAGAAAATGGATCGAAATTCCATTCAGGTATTACAATACACTCCCGAAGGATTAAAAGAGTATTTTCCTGAAAATATAGAGAAAATCAAAGAGAGCATATCCAACGATCACATGACCTGGATCGGAATCAGCGGCCTGCACAACACCCAGTTGATCGCCGACTTGGGAAAAGTATTTACGATCTCTCCTTTGATTCTGGAGGATATCCTGAACACGGACCAACGTCCTCGTTTCAGCGAAGAAACAGATCATCTCTATGTTATCATCAAATCGTTCTATATCGGAACGGAAGACCAGGCCGTACATATGGAACAAATTTCCATGATCGTGGGAGACCATTACCTACTCACCATACAAGAGACGGAAACCGATTACTTCAAAGCCGTAAAAAAACGGTTGTATGATTCTCAAAGTAAGATACGAAATTTCGGTCCGGACTATCTCTGTTACGCTTTGTTGGATACCTTGGTAGACAATTATATCATCAATATCGAAAGACTTGGAGTCGCTATTGAAGAGCAGGAAAAAAGAATCTTCTCTTCGGAAATCGAAAACGTGGAAGAGATCTATCATTTCAGAACCGAACTCTCCTACATACGAAAAAACGTACGTCCCGTAAAAGAACTGATGAACCGTTTTACCGGCTGCGATTCTCCTTTGATAGACAAACGCACTTACTCCTACCTTCACGATCTGGACGATCTGGTCGTACAAGTACAAGAAGCCATCGAAATATACTATACCATGACTTCCGACCAGCTAAACCTTTATCAAACAAGCATCAGCAACAGGGTAAACGACGTCATGAAAATATTGACCATATTTTCGGCCATCTTTATCCCTCTTACCTTTATTGCCGGAATCTACGGAATGAATTTCGAATACATGCCGGAACTACATCACCGTTACGCCTATTTCATCCTTTGGGGTATCATGATTGCTGTCACTATTGTCATGCTTCTTTTTTTCAAACGAAAAAAATGGCTTTAATTAATTATAGATCTTTTATGATTTAGTGATTCTGTGATTTAGTGATTCTGTGATTTAGTGATTCTGTGATTCGAATTTAATCCTTTAACCGTCAATTTTTCTATTGTAAATTTTAAATTGGACGTAATTTTTAATCTATAATCTACAATCGTCAATCTCTTAATCATTATATCTCTCAATCCCTTCATCCGCTCCTCTTCCGAACTGTCGATTACAATTGGCTCCTCTCCTTATTTGGGTGTCAATTTCTTCAGTTGATTTCCCTTTTTGTCCGGTGATGTTCTAATTTTTCAGTAGAAATTAGTAATTTTGTTGAGAAAAACGGAATTCCATTTAATTAATATAATAATTATGCTGATTCAGATATTGTTGGGGATTACTTTGCCGTTGAATAATCCGGTGCTGATTTTTTCTGTCATTTTGTTTATTATTTTGCTGGCTCCTATTTTGTTGCATCGGTTAAAGATTCCTGATCTGATCGGTTTGATTCTTGCCGGGGCTTTGATCGGTCCCAACGGACTTCATATCATGGATAGGGACAGCAGTATTATTCTTTTCGGAACGGTGGGGTTGTTATATATCATGTTTATGGCCGGATTGGAGATCGATATGGCTGATTTTAAGAAAAACAGCGTCCGTGGCTTGACTTTCGGTTTATATACTTTTTTGATTCCCATGTTAATGGGTACGGCTGCCGGCGTCTATTTGTTGGATTTTTCCTATCCGACCTCGATTTTGTTAGCCAGTATGTTTGCCTCCCATACGTTGATTACTTACCCGATCGTGAGTAAATACGGGGTGACGAAAAACCGGGCTGTAAACGTGACGATCGGAGCGACTATCGTTACTTGTATTTTGGCATTGCTGGTACTGGCTGTTATCGTCGGAATGTCCAACGGAGTTCTTTCTCATGAATTCTGGATTCGGTTAAGTGTTTCTACTATACTCTTTGCTGCTGTCGTAATTTTTATTTTTCCTATTGTAGGACGTTGGTTTTTTAAGCGTTATGATGATAAGATCGGGCAATATATTTTTATTTTAGGATTGGTTTTTCTTGCTTCGTTTTTGGCAGAGGCTGCCGGATTGGAGGCAATTATCGGGGCATTTTTAGCCGGGTTGGCGTTGAATAATCTGATCCCTAACACTTCTGCCCTGATGAATCGAATTGAATTTGTGGGGAATGCTTTTTTTATTCCTATTTTCTTGATCGGAGTGGGAATGTTGGTCGATTTTCATGTGTTCGTAGCAGATTGGACGACAGTTTGGGTTGCCGCCGTTATGGTTGTGGTGGCAACACTTGCGAAATACGTGTCTGCTTGGCTTGCCTATAAAAGTTTTCGTTATACCAAATCGGAGTTTGTCTTGATGTTCGGGTTAACGAATGCCCAGGCAGCGGCAACGTTAGCTGCGGTATTAGTAGGCTATCAGGTTATCATAGGGACGGATGCGAACGGGGATCCGATTCGTTTATTGAACGAAAGCGTGTTAAACGGTACGATTGTAATGATATTGGTAACTTGTATCATTGCTTCCTTCGCTACCCAAAAAGGCGCACAGGAAGTGGCTTTGGCGGATTTGGCGGAAGAGGAGATTGTGGATAGTGATGATACGGAAGATCGTATTTTGATTCCTTTGAGTAATATCGAGAACGTGGAGGAGTTGATCAATCTGGGAGTTACCGTAAAATCGAAAAAAGGAAAAGCCTCTTTGACGGCTTTGAGTATTATTCAATCGGATAATGCGGATTCCTCGGCTGAAAAGCGATCGAATCTATTATTGGAAAAAGCCACGAAAACCGCCGCGGCGACCGATAATTTGTTGACAACCTTATTGCGGTATGATTATGATGTGGCCAACGGTATTAAAAATGCCGTGAAGGAACATAAAATTACGGATATTGTATTAGGACTCCGTAAGGAGGGACAGATCTCAGATACTTTTTTAGGTAATCTGACGGATCGGGTGTTGAGTAAATGTGCGACGACGACTTTTGTCTATCGTCCTTCCCAACCCTTCTCAACCTTGAAACGTTGTATTGTTGTTATACCTTTTCATGCGGAACGGGAGATCGGTTTCCCTTATTGGCTGGTCAGGATATGGAATATCGGAAAAAACACGGGAAATAAAATGGTGTTTTACGCTTCTTCTTCCGTTCTTTCCGTTTTGAAGGAGACCCATGCGAAACATCCGATAGATGCTATTTTCAACGAATTTGATAATTGGGATGATTTTTTGATTATATCCCGGGATATAAGGGATAACGATGCATTGATGATTGTCATGAGCCGTAAGAATTATCCTTCTTATGCTAAGAATATGACACAGGTTCCGACTTATCTTAATAAATATTTCTTTCAGAATAATTGTATTTTGGTTTATCCTATGCAAATGGGAGTTGGAGAACAGGAGGTGGGAGTATTCAAGAGTATTCCTCATGCCGAACCTTTCGAAAATCTGGAAGATATGGGAAAGGTTCTGGGAAAGTTATTCAAGAAAAATAAATGATTTAATTGTAGATTGACGATTGTAAATTGTAGATTAGGAGGATTAAGTGATTGGGTGATTCTGTGATTCAATGATGGGGTGATTGAAATTGAATCATTCAACCGTTTAAGCGATAATCATGGAATCCTTCTGGTTTGCAATTTGAATAGGCTTCGGCCTATTGATATACTAAAAAAGAGCCATCAAATGACGGCTCTTTTCATTATTTTATTCGGATTTATTTTTCTAATGCTTTTTTGATCTGACGTTTGGCCAAAGTTAGCGGAGCTAAAGAACAAGGTCCGTTAACACATCCTCCGTCGCAAGCCATTACTTCGACGAATTGAGCTTCCGGCTTTTTCGCCATCATCTTTAAGCTGGTCTGGTTCTTTTTGTCCAGTCCTTCTATAGATAGGGTGGTGTAACCGTTCCCCACGGCATTTACGATGGCATCCCGAACACCTCCGGCTTGTGCGTATCCCCGGCTGAATTTAGTCACTTCCGGGTTAAGCGGCAATTCTTCACAACTTTCCACGTTGATATCGTAGGCTACCATAAAAGCTCCCAGCTCTTCGAAGCTCATCACGTAGTCGACTTCGGGTACGGATTCGGCCTCGTAACGTTTGGCCAGACACGGTCCGATAAATACCACTTCAGCATCCGGATATTGAGCCTTTACCCGGCGTGCCGCGTAAACCATAGGACTGCGGGTATCGGAAACGAAGGGTTTCAGCATCGGGGCATGTTTGTTTACCCATCCCACGTAGGCCGGACAGCAAGAGGTCGTCATGAAAGGCTTACCCTCGTGCATCCGTTCCAAAAATTCTGCCGATTCGTTGTTTGAAGTATCTTCTGCTCCTAACGCAACTTCAACAACCTCATCGAAACCGATTTGTTTGATGGCATTCAGTATTTGTCCCGGACTTGCGTTGAATTGACCGTATATGGCCGGGGCGGGAATGGCAATGATCTTTTTCTCCGGGTTGGAAATGCTCTTGTATACATCGATAACCTTGGAACGTTCCATAATTGCTCCGTAAGGACAAGTCTGCATACATTTTCCGCAATAAATACATTTATCCTTATCGATGTGTTCCACTCCGTCCGGGCCTTTGGTGATAGCTTTCACCGGGCATACGTCCTCGCAGGGAACCGGAGTGTAGACAATAGCGTGGTAAGGACAGACTTTGGAACAAAGTCCGCAACTCACGCAATCCTCCTGGGTAATGGTTGCCTTACCTCCCTTGAAAGAGATGGCGGCTTTCGGACAGTTCATCAGACAGGGACGTCCCTCGCAACCGCGACACATGTTGGTCACAAAATATTGCGATTGCATACAAGCACTGCATGCCTCGTGTACTACCGAGAGTATGTTCTCTTTCGTGTTTTTATTGTCTAACGCTTTTTGGGCAAAATCACTCAATGGAATGAGGTCGATCTCTTCGTCTGTAATTTCGAAACCGAGAATGGAGATCACTTTGTGTTTCAAAATGTACCGGTCTTTATGCACGCAACATTTGATCGGCTTTTTGTTCCTGGGTCTCATTTCCACCGGGATATATTTAACCCCGTCAACTAAATTTTTTTCTTTTAATAGCTTTACGATTCTAATCAGCAGCTCACGTTTCGTGAGCATTGCAAAATTATCATACAACATCTCTTACTTCTTCTTTAACTATTTGTATCAAATTAACTTTACTAACACCTGCTATTATTTGCCCGTTTAATTCGATAAACGGCGGTTCCTGCCTTTCCGTGCAGCAACCGAGACATGGAGAATAGCTAATGTTTAAATGTTCTTTGATGTGTTGGGGAAGAGAATCGATAGCATCTTTTAACTCGGCTCCTCCCATTACGTAACACATGGTACCCATGCATATTTTCAAATCGATTTTTTTCATAGCCCTTGTAGATTATTTAGAGATTTTACACGCTAAATATACATAATCTCCACGTCTTTTAAATATTTTGTTTCTAATAAATATTTTATTTTTTTTACTACATTTCTTCTGATTTCCAATTCAACCGGCAGATTGGGGTCTTGGTGTGCCGTGTTGATTCTTGTTCCTACTAAAAGTGTGATTTTATCACTATCCAATAAATATTTTACTAACATTTCAGCCGGGCCGTACTCTTTGGGATGTTCATTTTCATTCGCGGTGAGTATGCGTTCCACCTTGCTCAGCGTCAATATTCCTTCGGTTACCAAATCCACTCCTTCCATCCTGGAAATAGGAGGGAGGTTCTTGTCCACGATGTTCATGTCGATTTCCATCTTTGCCCCGAGTTCCCTGGAAACAATGGTGGCTGTCGTCCCCCCGCAAAGGATCTTCTTTCCTTGAAATTCACGTACTCTGCTGGCCAGGTACTTATCATTCTTTTCGTCGTAGGGAGGACCTGTACAAATTAGGAGATTGCGGGGCTTTCTCATGTAGATGACACAGCAACTCGTGTCATCTTTTAATTTGTAACCGTCGTTTTTTTCGGCTTGAATGACAATCTTGTGAGCCAATTCTTTGGCTGAAATATCGTTTTTTTGTTCTACCAATTTGGCAATATACTCTTTTGCCCCGTCTTCCCATCCGAAAGGCATCCTGTTGGTTCCCATTCCCGACTGGCTGACTCCGTCGCTGAAGAATATAATCCGGTCTTCTTTCTCTAAATTGAATTCCGAAATCCAAAGATAGGTATTGTCCAGATCTTCTCGTTCAACGGGGATCTTTTGTTTGGGGACCTTTACAAATACTCCTTTCCGGTATAGATAGAAGGAGGGAGATTCGTATTCGATGATTTTGACATACCCAAAGCAATCGATGTCGCAGATACAAAAGGTGGAGTAACTGATCTTTCGGACCATATCCCGGGGGAGGGTATTCATGATAGAGGTAGATGTTTTGAGGATACTTTCGTTCATAGCCGTAAAACGCATGGCCATAGTGGCTGTCATGGTCGAAAGAACACATGCCTTAATGCCGCTACCCAATCCGTCCGATAATACGCTGATAACCCTTCCTTCCCCTTTCAATTTTTGAGACATAAAACAATCTCCGCAGACTACGTTGCCTGCTTTATTCTTTTGAAAGAACTCGACCTCTATGAAATTACCGTTGTTTCTCAAGGGATAGTGTTTTTTAAAGGGTTGTCAGATCATCTTGCTTTTTATAGGCTTCCATGACTGTCCTCAAGGTGGCATCCGTGAATGCTGCATTTTCTCCTAACAGGCAGGCCACTTGCTGCACGGTCTCCATGTGTTTTTTTATCACTTCCTGCGTCTTTTCCAGCATCCACTCCTTTTGTACGCCAGGCTCTCTCAAGTCTTGCAATAGACCGAATACCAACCGATGAGGCTGTATGTTGTAAATGGACAAGATCCAGGTTTTGTCGTCCTCCCGGATCTGACGTTCCGTGATCTCTTTGCCCGTGGTGAGAACAGCTCTGAACAGATCCTCGAAAGAACATATATTTTTTAAATCCACTCCGTATAAACCGGGGTCCACTTCATAAATGGAAGCGATATCTTCCCCCATCAGCGTAGCACACCTTTGATTCATGTCCATCACTTTCAGCTCCGCGTTGACGAGCAGGACTCCGGCTGGGATTTTTTGTAAAAGCACTGTCGCCTTATCATGGGCGATTTTTCGCATGTAGGAGACACACATGTTCTCTTCGGCCCGTCCTTCCAACATGGCGATGGCAAAATCCCGGCATGAATCGTAACCGCAACCGCTGCAATTCAGCTCGTCTTCCGGCCCGTTCTTCCCCACGACGGCCATAGCCTGTTTAATCTCTTCTTCCGTGTATTGGTGCTCTACAATATGAGGGTCTTTACAGAACAGAATTTGTAAGTCGATGTCTTTGAAGTCTTCTTTCGGATTACCTAAGTCGGCTTTATGTATGATTTCATACCGTTTTAAAGCGGGAGACACATGGCTCAATTTGGCCGGTCCGTTGATACAGCCGCCTTTACAAGCCAACAATTCCAAAAAGATAGAGTCTTCCTTACGCTGAGAATCCAAATGTTTGAGGACGTCTTTTATCGTGGATAAATCGGAAAAGGCCATGTTGTGGACGGGCTTTTTCGGTTTATGCATTCCTTGTAACATACCTCCTTCAATCGGATAATAGGCTCCGAGACCGGAACGGTAAGGAACGAATTTTTCTTCGGATTGCTCTAAAGCCTTATCTTTTAAGTTGATTTCCGCTTTCTCCAACCATTCTTTCAAATCTTTGAATGTGATTACAACATCCACTAAGTTGTTGAAGTAGTCGGCTTCTAATTTTTTACAGATACAGGGTCCCGCGAAGACGATTTTTATATCTTCTCCGTATATCTTTTTTAAAATTTTAGCGTGGGCCAGCATCGGGGAAACGATGGGGGTGATATTCCGCACATGCTCGGAAGAGTATTTGCGAATGTACTCGACAACCACGGGACAGGCAGAAGAGATATAAACACCGTTTTCGGCCTGTTCCAAGAATTTTTCCGTCCGGTCGGAAACAATTTCAGCTCCCAAAGCGGTTTCTGAAACGGCCGTAAACCCCAAACGCTTGATGGCGGCAATAAGGACATTGGCGGCGATACCTTCAAATTCACTCACGTATGACGGGGCCAAGGACAGAATGACCTTGGGATACTTCTCCAATGTCAGCTTTGCCCGGGTAAGTCCGTCCCGTACTTTTTTCGCTCCGGTCGGGCATACTTGTGTACAATGCCCGCAATAAATACAACGGTCTTCGATGATAGAAGCTTTATTGTCTTCGATGCGGATTGCCTTTACGGGACATTCCCGGATACATTTATAACAATCCTGACAGTTGTCCGGTACGGTGTAAATAGGTCTTAGTTGCATGGGAACTCCTCTTGTAAGATTTTATATAAACGGGAGAGATTAACCTCTTCATACACTTTATCGTCTATTCTGATAATCGGTCCTTTACTGCATAGTTCTTCACAGAGATGACCGCAGAAATCGATTTCTGCCTCCAAATGATTCTCGCTCAGGTATTTTTTTATGATTCCCAGGTTCGTGTTGTTTCCTCTGGAAAAGCAAGAACTACCTAAACAAATTCTGATTTGACGCTTTGCCATAATTGTAAAACTTTGATTATCGAATAGATGCCATCCACGCTACAAAAGTATAATTCTTTTTGTAATAAAACCAATTATCTTGTAATTTTAATATGATTTCCCTTGATTTGGTTTCAGATTGTAAGTTTTTTCCCCTCGCAAGAGAAATTAAGGGCAAAATTACCGGATGTTTTTAAAAAGGAAAGGTACTGTCCTTTTTCATGGGACAGTACCTTTTGTATTTCGTTTATAAGTACTTATTCTTTTCCTTTTATCTCTTTTTTATCGAACTTCCGGCTCAAATCGAAAGAGATGGGAGTGGCGATAAACAAAGAAGAGTAAGTTCCGACAATGATACCGATTAACAAGGCGAATATGAATCCTTTAATAGATGCACCGCCGAAGATGAAAATCGCTAACAATACGACGATGGTAGATAATGAGGTACTGAATGTACGACGTAAAGTCGAATTCAATGCATCGTTAACCACGATTTCATCGTCCCGTTTCGGGTATAGTTTCCGGTATTCGCGGATACGGTCGAACACGACTACCGTGTCGTTGATGGAATAACCTACTACCGTTAGAATTGCCGCAATAAATGCCTGGTCTACCTCCAACGAGAAGGGAAGAATACCGGCAAACAGGGAGAACATACCGATAACGATAATGGTATTGTGTGCCAAGCCGACGACAGCTCCTGCACCATATTGCCATTTAGAGAACCGGATCATAATGTAAAGGAATATTCCGACCAGTGCGAATAGAACGGACCAGATAGCGGCTCTTGTCATGTCTTCGGCAACGGCCGGTCCGATCTTCTGTGACATCTGTAAATTGACATCGCGGAAAGTCGGGTAGTCTGTTCCGGCGGGTATGTATTCCTGTAACCCCACGTATAGAAGTGAATCTACTTCCGCATCTACATCCGCACCGTTCTCGTCGATTTTGTATTTGGTCGTAATCTTTACCTGATTGGCCGTACCGAATGTTTTTACCTCCGGAGCACTTCCGTATACTTTCTCTAAGCTGGAAGCGACATCATCGACCCGTACGCTTTCATTGAAGCTGACGGTATAAGTTCTACCTCCCACGAAGTCGATACCCTTGTCCAATCCCCTCGTGAACAGAGATATGAAGCAGATTAAGATAACGATTCCGGATAATGTATAGCTGATCTTCCGTTTGCTCAGGAAAGGGAATTTCGTGTCTCTCAACCAATTGGCCGTAGCGCTTGTGGTGAAGGTTACGTTATCGCTCTTTGATGCGGCCCTTTCGAGTATCAGACGGGTGATAAAGATAGCTGTGAACAGAGAAGAGAGAATACCGATGATCAATGTCGTGGCGAAACCTTTAATAGGACCTTCTCCGAAATAATAAAGGATAAAACCGGTCAACAAAGTGGTAAGGTTACCGTCAATAATGGCAGAGTAGGCGTTGTTGTAACCCTCTTTGATGGCTAACTTCAATCCCTTGCCCGAACGTAGCTCTTCCTGTATGCGTTCATATATCAATACGTTGGCATCTACCGCCATACCCATCGTCAATACGATACCGGCAATACCCGGTAACGTTAATACGGCCCCGATAGAAGCCAAGATACCGAACAAGAAGAATAGATTGGCGAATAGAGCGATATCGGCGGCCAAACCTGCGTTCTTGCTGTAGAAGAATAACATGTAAGCCAATACCAGTGTGAAGGCGATGATGAATGACCACATACCGGATTGGATGGCTTCCTGTCCCAAAGACGGTCCGACTACTTCATCGGCTATGATCCGGGCAGGAGCGGGTAATTTACCGGATTTTAGAATGTTGGCCAAGTCTTCCGCTTCTTTTACGTCGAAACGACCTGAAATTTGAGAGCTACCGCCTTTGATTTCGTCGTTTACATTAGGAGAGGAAGCTACTAAACCGTCCAAAACAATAGCAATACAATGTCCGATGTTTTCTTTTGTCAGTCTGGCCCAGGTTTTGGTTCCTTCTCCGTTCATGTTCATGGAGACAACGGGAGCTCCCGATTGGTCGAAATCTTTGCGGGCATCGACGATAGCATCACCTTCCAACGGGGCTTTTCCGTTACGGGTGGTGATTTTTATAGCGTGCAAGGCGACCGCTCCGTTTACACTTTTCATTTCCCACAAAAGTCGGGAATTACGAGGTAACATGGCTCTTACCTGCGGCATTGCCAGGTATTTGTTCACTTTGGAGGTATCTTTTACTAAGGCATAACCTACCGTAGATCCGTTGCCGGGACCTTGTTGGGTGATGTTGGGTTGAAGAACGGCGAACAAAGGATTGTTTTTAAAAAATTCGCTTTCTGACGTGTTGGCCAAAGAGTCTTGTCCCTCTTTCAAGGCACTTAAAATGGCTGATTCCTTGTCTTCGCTTTTCGCTTGATCCGCCTCTGTTTTTTCCGGGGTAGCCGTTGCGCTTTCGGTCAATGCTCCTTGAGCTTCTAATACTTCCCGCAATTTGTCGTTGGCTGCTACTAAATATTGGTAATATTCAGGATTGTCATAGGTTTCATAAAATTCAAGGGCAGCGGTTCCCTGCAATAACTCCCTTACCCGTTGCGGATCTTTAATACCCGGTAACTCGATAACGATTCTTCCGGATATATCGGCTTTCCGAATATTCGGTTGAGCTACGCCGAAACGGTCGATACGGGTACGTAAGATGTTGAATGTGTTATCTATCGCTCCGTCCGCTTCTTTTCTGATGATGTCCAGCACCTCTTTATTCGTGGCTCCGATTTTGATTTTTTCTTTCATTTCGTGCGTACCGAATATAGCCGGAGAAGCCAGTTGTGCTCCCGGGGCAATTTTTTCGAAAGCCTCACCGAAAAGAGTTACGAAATCTTTCGGGCTGGAAACCCTCATCTTAATAGCTTCGTTGATAGCCTGATTAAACGCGGGATCCGCACTATGGTTGGCTAAACTTCTTACCACGTCAGCCACATCGACTTCCATGGTCACGTTCATACCGCCTTTTAAGTCCAAACCTAAATTTAATTCCAGCTCTTTACACTCTTTGTAAGTGAATTTGGCTATTCCCAGAAAATTGTAAACAGGTTGATTCGCAATGGAATCCAAATAGGCTTTTTCTTTGCCCGGGTCTCCCTGTGCAAATACTCTTGCCGCCTTCTCTACCTGGTTTGTTTTATAAGTAAAAAACAACTGATAAAGACTCACCAATGCCAAGGCAACAGCGAGTAATGTGATCGCTCCTTTATTCTGCATTTGTTTAATAATTTTATAATTACTTAAGCTCCAATAATTCTTTTAACTGTTATTTAGTGCGCAAAAGTATAACATTTTTTTTAAATATCGGCACACTTAGACAGATACTTTTAATGTTAATACCTTATTTTCATAATCGATGACCGCATTGTATTTCACACAAAAATCGCAACCTAATAGCCCGGCAACTCTTCGTTGGAGGTGTTTTTCGTATAAAGAATTCACGTATTGCAGGTCTATCAGGGCCATATGAACATTTTCAAGGGTATGATCGCCGATTTGCAATGCGGCAATGTTTACCAACTGAACCTCGTTGATTTCTCCGTTTACTCCTCCGGAATTTATTTCCGAAGCATCTTCTACCGGTTCGTAATTGAAAGGGGTGTATTTGTCTATAACCGAGACGGAAGCACCTGTATCAATAATAAAATCTCCCTCTAAACTGCCGATCTGCAACACGGTGATGATATGAAAGCTGTTCTCTTCCAATTCTACCACCTCTATCGGTACTTTTACTTCATATCTTTTCATTAACGCAAACATAAACATTTTCGGCGAAATCCGAAAAATCAAGATGTTAATTTCAAAAAGAAATAGTTATGAAGATAAAAGAGGATAATTGACTTTCCCGGATTCGTAAAATAATAGTAATTAGAACGGTTGTAAAAAATAGGGTGAAATTCGTATCGTTATGACCGTTATCTGCCTTACGGTAATGAATCTACTTCGCTTTGTCTTGTACTGATAAAGTAATATCCGAGTTTATTCTGTCGTATTTCGTATTTTCCCGGATGATGTACGGGAAGAAAAGAGCGGCAATGATTTCGGTAAGGTATCCTTGAAATAGTTTGTGGTGTTTTATCTTTTGCGGTTTGATACGGTTCTTTTTTCACTTCCTTAACGTTATGATTGGTCGTGGTATCGGCTTTGAAATAGATTTCCGGACACGAAAACGGAGGAGTACCCGGAAATCGAAGATGGAATTGTCGGATTTAATTTAGTGGGTGACAAATTCCCAAGTTTGCATGGAGTCTTCCTCCAAGGATAGAATAAATCCTATTCCTTCTTTGGTAAACCCTATTCCTTTACTGACAGGATGCGGAAATGAGGCGACCTTTACCCAAGTTTCTATTTTGGGATCTAAGCCCCAGCAGTCGGATAACGGTTTGTATTCGGTCGGAGTATCGGTTTTTGCCCCTCCCGCGATATAGGGATAGTCGGTGCCGTTTTGCCGGATGACGAAAGAGGCGGCGTTTATGCATATCGGGCCTTCTTCCGTGGCAACCGTCGTGAAAATGCCTTTCCAGGTTTTGGTTTCCGGAATGAATTTAGTTACATGACGGATATAACCGTTCTCTGTTTTTCCGAGGCAGACGTATGCCGTTCCGTTGGCAACGAATGCGGTGGCTCCGTAACGTCTTTCGTCGATATCGGCAATACGTTTCCAGCCCGTTGGGGGATCGAATTCGTAAAAATCTCCCAAGATTTTACGCTCTGCCGACAGTCCGCTCCCCACGTACCCCTTCCCGTTCAGGCTAAAGGCGACTGCCTGTTGGCGGGGAACTCCCGGAAAATCATAGGGCAACCGTGTCCAGGTCTTTTCCTGACTGTCGTATACCCAAAAATCCGTAAAATATCCTGCCGAAGGATCGTCTGTCGAGTAAAAAGTATAGCCTAAACCCACGTAGGCTTTATGCCCGATGGTAAAGGCAACAGCTTCTCCTCTGCCTTTACCGGGAAAAGGCGGAAGGTGTTTGTTGGGGTTCCAGCCCGACTTCAGATCGAAATTTACGAATTGATTGAAGTGTTGTGGCCAAAGGGCATTATAATGTCCTAATCCCAGGCAAATCTCCTCGTTTACGGTGAAGATAACAGGTTCGTTCCTTGCTTCTATCGAGGGCGCTCTTCCTTTTTCCCAGTTTCCCTGGGGAACGGACGGTTTTATCTCTTCTTTATCGCATGCGATAAGAAAGAGGAAGAAAAACATGTAAAAAAAATATTGAGGCATGATTAATTAGGTATTTCTGTAAAGTCTTTAACTTCATAAGTTGAAGTGGTTCCACGTTCAATATTTCTGAAAAAAACGTCCGAAATGGAAGATCTTGTGAAACCAAGCATGCTAAAAGCTACCGGATCAGTTAACTCTAAATATGGATAGGCGGTTAAAACATATGTATACGGTTCATTTGTTGTTACGGGATTCTTTCCGTCTAAAAATAAATTATAAGACGGGTAGATGGTAAACCATACATTTGACCCTGTATTGAACGAGTATAGAATGATTTCATTACTTCTAACACCATTTGTCTCAGTTGTTAACTTTATGCCTATTTTGAAAGCAAACGATTTAAAATTATAAGAATTTGTTCCGTTAATTTTTTCTTGTCCAATGGCACGCATGTACAGTTCTCTAATATAGTTGTCTGGAAGAGCTAAGGCCATTTTGTCATAATAAACAAAAGAATATCGTTTATTGTCTTTTATGATTGATAGTCCAGATGTAATATTGGGTGGAGATGCAGGGAAAGATATTGTACGAGCTTGTGGTTTTGAAGTATAATCATATACGAGAATATTTTTTTTAGGATCAGAGATTTTGCATTCAGATAGGAGTTTGGTGTTTTGGATATCACCTTGAAACCATATTTTGAATTGATTTGCTGTGACTTGGAATATGGTGTCATTGACGGCAAAGAAGCCTTCATTATTGACTACTTTTGCATAATATGGAGCAGCAAGGTTAAGATCGTAGGAAGATGATCCATCGGTATAGAATACTTTTCTTATGACCCCTTTTTTTAGTGCTTCGTTATAAGTGTCACTATGTTTCGGAGCTTGTTCCAATGCTTTTCCGCTTAGTTGATCTAAATAATCCATTTGTTTACGTTCGGCTGCAATAATTTCGTCCAATAGATTTTGTTGAGAAGTAAATTTAGTTACAAAATTATTTGTGGATATTTCTATCTTATCATTAAGAATTGAAGTTAATACTTTATGATTAGGTAAAATTAATATCCCATTTGTTATTTTCATTTCTGATGGAGAGGGTGTCGCGTTGGCAATTCCTTCTTCTTTTATTGTACAGCAATGGAATAATCCAATTGTAAATAATAATGTAAACAGTTTGATTGAATTGATTTTCTTCATGATATATGAATTTTTATCATTGGTGATGATAATATCATTGTTGGTGTAAATTAAGTGTAAAGATAATAGATAAAATATTATATCAAACAATATTCGTATGAAATATTATATCATTATAGATCAATAATGGGTTTTGCGTAAACAAAAAACCGTTCCGGTACCCCGGAACGGTTCTAACAGAATGATCGTGAAGTATTATTGTTAGTTAAAGATTTTCATGTTGTCCAAAACATCCATTACGGATCTCACGGCTTTAGCCGATTGTTCCAACAAAGCTTTTTCTTCTTTGTTCAAGGAAACTTCGATAATTTTTTCAATACCGTTTTTACCCAAGATGACCGGAACACCCAAATAGATGTTTTTCATGCCGTATTCGCCGTTCAGCATGGCACAAACAGGGAATACCCGTCTTTGGTTGCGGATGATGGCTTCGACCATTTGAGCTGCAGCGGCACCCGGGGCATACCAGGCGGAAGTTCCCATCAGTTTTACCAGTTCGCCACCGCCCACTTTTGTTCTTTCGATGATGGCATCCAACTTCTCTTTTTCAATCAATTCGGTAACGGGGATACCGCCGACAGTCGTGTAACGGGGAAGCGGAACCATGGTGTCGCCGTGACCACCCATCAACAAGGCCTGAATGTCTTTCGGAGAAACATTCAACGCTTCGGCTAAGAAAGCCCTGTAACGGGCCGTGTCCAGAATACCGGCCATACCGAATACCCTGGAAGAGTCGATTTTGGCAGTCAGGTAAGCGCAATAACACATCACGTCCAACGGGTTGGAAACGATGATAATGATGGCTTTCGGTGAGTGCTTGATGATATTTTCGGTTACTGATTTTACGATACCGGCGTTGGTTGAGATCAAGTCGTCGCGGCTCATACCCGGTTTGCGGGGAAGACCGGAAGTGATGACTACTACATCCGAATTGTTGGTTGCTTCGTAATCGTTGGTAACTCCCTTGATACGGGTGTCATAAAGATTAATCGGAGCGGTTTGCCACATATCCAAAGATTTTCCTTCTGAAACACCTTCTTTGATGTCCAAAAGAACCACTTCGCCGACGATGTCTTTTTCGGCGATGCAATTGGCGCAAGTAGCACCAACATTTCCTGCTCCTACAACTGTAACTTTCATTTTTGCAATTTTTTTATTGTTATACTATCCTGTTTTATTTAGTGTCAGCTTTAATGCCGACCCAAATGTATACCTTATTTTTTACATCAACAATCTTTATACCGAAAAATTACAGAATTTTTTCTGTAATAATAGAGATATCTTGGTCGGATATATTATTTCTTACTCGGGACAGGGGTTTTGAAAAAAAAGTATAGGGATGGAAACCGTATGAATTAGTCGTTTTATTCGTCTGTTTTAGAATCTATTTTTCTCTTTTCGTTAAATTGAAAGAAGTCGGTCGTTATTCTGGAAATGCTGTCAAGGGAGGATTTCAATTGAATTGTTGCCAGAGACGGGTGGCAACGGCTTGCATGCGTCCGAGGATACCGATGGAATGGAAGCGGATACGGGGTAAATTCTTTTGGAATGAGTGATACCAGACGGCTAATACGACGCCTTTCAGCACGCTGGAAAAAGAGATACTCCACCAGATACCGTTCAGTCCCAAAGCGGGGAGGGTGATGAGGTAATAGGCCATGGGAATCCGGGCTCCCGTGAGGAGAATACCCACGATAGCCGGAGGAGTAGTGCGGCCGCATCCGTTGAATGCTCCGGCCGTGACGGTCTCGATCGCGGAGAATATTTGCGAGATGGCCAAAATCTTCAGGTAGTCGCTTCCGGCATCTAAGGTGGCGGGATCGTTGATAAATACGCTGAAAATACTTCTGCTGCCGAATAAAAAGGCGGCTCCGGCGAAGAAAGCGATACTGACGGCTAATTTAAGGGTATAATGATACCCTTGTTTGATCCGGATGTAGTCGCGTGCCCCGTAGTTTTGTCCGACAAAAGCGGCAAGTGCCGTGGAGAATCCGGCAGCGGTCATCCAGGTAACGGCTTCGATCTGGGCTCCCACGCTTTGTACGGCGACCCCGATATGTCCCCATTGGGCGGCCACGGTGGCTAACGTGAGCGAGAACATGGCGAAAAGTCCGCTCTGCATACAGACCGGTAATCCTAATAGGGCAATTCGTTTGGTAAAACGGATTCTTAACCGGGTAATAAAATAGAGTTTTCCGATGGAAGATTCCTTTAAGTAGAGGTTCCTGATAAAGATAGAGAAGACAACGAGCTGGGAAAATACGGTAGCGATAGCAGCTCCGGCGGTACCCATGGCCGGAATAAATCCGTACCCGTAGATCAGAAGCGGATCGAGGACGATATTGCATAACAAACCCGTAGCCACGATCTTCAACGGTGTTTTGCTGTTTCCCTGCCCGTTGTACAGCCCGCTATAGGTATTGTTGTTGAAGGTAAAAAAGATACCGGGGACGATGATGCGCATGTAGGTGACCGATAGGGAGGAGATGTCGGACTCCAGGTGGAATACACCCACCAGCAGATCGGCAGCAAACCAGATAAAGCAGGCGTAGAGTAAAGCGATAATGGAAGATAATTGAGCGGCTTGGTTGGCATAAATTCTGGCCCGGGTTCTTTGCTTTGCTCCCAAAGATTGGGCGATGGTGACTTCGGCTCCGATCTTACTGATAAAAGAGAGCGCATTGCAAAGCCAGGTAAAGAATCCGGCAACCCCGACGGCGGCGACACTCTCACTACCCAGGTGTCCCAGCCAGATCATATCGGTCATGCTGTAAGCCATCTGTACGAATGAGGCGGTAATCAAAGGAATGGCCATGCTCCATATGCCTTTGCTGATACTTCCCCGAGTAAGATCGTTTGTCTGAGCCATAGTCGTTTTTTAGAGTTGCAAAAGTATAAACCTTTTGCTAAAAGTCTAACTCTTTTTTATACTTTTGTCCGTGAGTTTACAAATTTATTGACGGATGAAAAATGTTGTGGTAATAGCGGGAGGCAATTCCTCCGAGTACGTGGTCTCGATAAAGTCGGGAAGTTATGTATATGAAATGATCGATGAAACCCGATATAATAAATATTTGATGTTGTTGAAAGGGCGGGATTGGCATGTGGTGATCGGGGAGAAGAATTATCCCGTGGATAAGAATGATTTCTCTTTCACGAAGGACGGAGAAAAAGTAATTTTTGATTTTGCTTATATAACGATACACGGAAATCCCGGTGAAAACGGCATGTTGCAAGGGTACTTGGATATGATGGGGGTTCCTTACGGGGGATGCGATACGCTTTGTTCCGCGTTGACTTTCGACAAGCATACCTGTAACACCTATTTGAAAAGTTTTGGGGTAAACGTGGCTAATTCGGTATTGTTGACCCAGAAAATGGAGTATGAGGTAGAAGAGATTATTGAGGAAGTCGGTCTTCCCTGTTTTGTAAAACCCAATGCCGACGGTTCCAGTTTCGGTATATCGAAAGTAAAAGAGACCGGAGAGATGAAAGCTGCTTTAAAAAAGGCTTTTGAGCATTGCCATGAGGTGTTGATCGAAAGTTTTATCGACGGCACGGAGTTTACCTGTGGCGTGGTGAAGGGTAGGGACATGGAGTTGGTGATGCCTATTGCAGAGGTCATTTCTAAAAAGGAATTTTTCGATTTTGAGGCGAAATACGACCCCAAAATGGCCGATGAGATCATTCCCGCTCCGATACCCGACGAGTTGACGGACCGGATAAAAAGCTTATCTTCCGCTGTCTACGACATCCTGCGTTGCAGGGGAATTATTCGTGTCGATTATATCGTGCGGGATAACGAGATTTTTATGTTAGAGGTAAACACCACTCCGGGTATGACCTCCAATAGCTTCATTCCCAAGATGGTCCGTGCTATGGGCGGTTCCATACGGGATATATTCACGAAAATAATTGACGACTCTTTAATGATTCGGTGATTGAAAAGATTGACGATTGTAGATTGTAAATTGGGTATTGTTTTTTTAATCTGCAATCGTTAATTTACAATCTACAATTTAAAATTTACAATGAAGGGATTGAGAGATTAGGTGATTGACGATTTCGGGATTAAAATCGAATCACTAAATCGCAGAATCATTAAATCATAGAATCCGTTAGTCTATAATCGAATGATTCCTCCCCCGACGACATCTGTTCCTTCGTAAAAGACGGCGCTTTGTCCGGGGGTGATGGAATCCATGCCTTCGCGGAAAACCACCCGGAATTTTTTTCCTTCAGGATAGACGGAGGCGAGGGCTCCCTGGTTGCGGTAACGAATCTTGGCCGTGACCTCGAAGCCCGGGGGAAGCGAGGGATATTTCATTAAGTTCGCCTCTTTTATATAAAACTCTTTTCCTTGAAGTTCTTCTTTGGTTCCTAAAACGACTTCGTTTTTTTCAACGTCGATGGAAACGACAAACATGGGGTGTCCCAAAGCGATACCCAATCCTTTTCGTTGGCCGATGGTGTAGTTCGGGAATCCTTTGTGTTCTCCTAATTTTTTACCTGAGGTATCGACGAAAAGCCCCGGGCCGTATTTTTCCGTAAAATTTTCTACCTTTTCGTTTAGAAAGGTGCGGTAATCGTTGTTCGGAATAAAACAGATCTCCTGGCTTTCGCTTTTTCGGGAGAGTTGTTCGTATCCCCGTTCCAGGGCAATCCGACGCACCTCGGGTTTGGTCAGTTCTCCTAACGGAAAAATTGTCCGGGCTAAGTTTTCCTGCGTGAGCGACCATAGAAAATAGGTCTGGTCTTTGCTTTCGTCTATGCCTTTCCGGAGAAAATAACGTCCGTTCTCCTGACCGATGCGGGCGTAATGTCCGGTGGCGATATAGTCACAACAGAGGGAATCGGCCATATCCATCAGTTTCCCCCATTTTATGGTGGAGTTGCAAAGAACACAGGGGTTGGGAGTACGGCCATGCAGGTACTCGTCGATGAAATTCCGGATGACTAAGGCGTCGAACTCTTTTCGGATATCCAAAATATGATGTTCGAATCCTAATTGACGGGCCATGTTTTTGGCTTCAAAAAGAGCGTTGACACTACAACACCCTTTCTCTTTTTCCAGGCATCCTTGTGCAATCTGATCGTAAACCCGGTAGGTTACTCCGACCAACTCGTATCCTTGTTCTTGCAGCAGCATGGCTCCGACGGTACTGTCTATTCCTCCGCTCATGGCCATTAAAACTCTTTTTCCCATATGATGTTGATTAGTGAAAGGAAGTGAACATTCCTTCTGTTACGGGTTGACTTTTTTATTCATAAACCGGGCTTCGCTGTGGTAATCGTCTTTTTCCAGTTCGATATCGGGTTCAATCCATTCCGTCGCATGTTCTAATGTGAATTGCAGGTATTTTATCGTTTTGCCGCGTGCAAGCCATTGTTGTTCGTAAAAAGTTCTTATATTCAGTATCTTATCGTTATATCCGGAATGATACAGATCATCCGTGTTGACGAAATAAGGCAGGTGATTTACCCGGATTGCCTCATCCGTGTAACGGTATAGAAAAGGACTATCTGTTTTTAAATGGATGATTCCGTCGGGTTTCAATATTTTTTGGTATAGTGCTAAAAAGCGGGTACCGGTCAGTCGTTTTCTCGCTTTAGCCATTTGCGGATCGGGAAAGGTAATCCAGATTTCCGAGATTTCGTCCGTTGCGAAAATAGATTCCAGTACTTCGGCGTGCGTGCGGAGAAATGCCGCATTTTTCAGTTGTTGTTCCTGAGCCGCTTTGGCACCGGTCCACATCCGGGCTCCTTTTATATCCAATCCGATAAAATTTTTTTCGGGATACAACCGGGCCAGGCCTACCGTGTATTCTCCTTTCCCGCAACCCACTTCCAACACGATCGGGTGGTCGTTTCCGAATACCGTTTCGTTCCATTTTCCTCTAAGCACGTATTCGGTACGAAAAACCTCTTCGTGAGTAGGCTGGAAAACGTTTTCCAGCGTCTCCATTTCAGCGAATTTGGCTAATTTGTTTTTTCCCATGTATTCTTATTTGAAAAATTACTCTTTTGTATTGCCGAAAGCCTCTAACTCGATGCCTATATTTTTTATTCCTTTTAACTCCTTATTTCGCATGCTGTGCCACAAGTAGAAGGTATAGCTGCAGCATGAGTCCGGCGGGGCAATTTTCCCGACAGGCTGAATAATTGTTTTCAAACCTTTCATCCCGTCTCCTAACCAATCTCCGTTATCATCGGCCAGAATGAGGTTGATCGTGTCTATTTTGATCGGTTGATTGTTGCGGTGGATGGACAGGAAACACCTTAAATTGGCGTACATATAGTCTGTCGTGTGCCGCAGTCCGATTTTCAGTTGGTATTCTCCGGGAACCAGATCCTGTGCTTTAAATGCGATGACACTATCCCGTATCCATCTCTCTTTTGATAAGGTGCGGTAGCTTTTATAGGAAGAGAGGTCTAAATGGCATCCTGTGCATCCCAGTAATATTATCCAACAACAGATCTTATTCTTCATTCTTATCTAAACGGTTTTACATCCTCTTTTAGCAAATATTCCAATTCGGCGATCATCATGGCTGTCGCTCCCCATATGAAATGTTCCCTGACCCTGTAACCGGGAGCGACGATTTCATAATCGTGACGGAAAAAAGAGAGGGAAGTTTTATTCCTGTCGTCGAATAGCTCGCTTAACGGGACGAGAACCACTTCTTCCACTTCATTTTTCGAGAGCACAAAATTAGGTATTTTCGGTGTGGTTCCAACAAACGGCGTAATATTAAAGTTACTCAAAGGGATATAAACATCGCTTAACCTTCCCATGATCGTCACTTCTTCGGGAGGTACGCCGATCTCTTCCTGACACTCCCGGAGGGCCGTACTTCGGCTATTGATATCTTCCCGTTCGCTTTTTCCCCCGGGGAGGGCCATTTGTCCTCCGTGGTATTTTCCGGCTTCTCCGCGTTTGATAAACGGAATAGCCCACTCGTCCCGATAGGGTACCAACAATATCATAACGGCACTTTTAATCGGGGGAACCGTGTGTATTCCGTCGACCCCTTCGATAAATTTGGGATAGGGGGCCATGCGAATGTGTGCTTTTTCGCCGGGAAGGGTCTGGTCTAATTTTTCTTGTATATGGGATAGTGTCACTTTTTTCTGCTGTTTTTTACGGGTGTTTTTACTCTTGATATTGTTGCGCCTGGTTCAGAACCCGCAATAGGTTGTCTCCCCATAGTTTGTCCAACTCTTCAGGTGTATATCCCTGGCGGAGTAATTCTACCGTTAAGGAAATCAATTCGTTGGAAGCCTTGCAGCCCTTTAGCTTTTCCGTGTCGTCGCCGTCGAAATCCGTACCGATACCCACGTGGTCTATTCCCACGAGGCGAACGATGTGATTGATATGGTCGATGGCGTCTGAAATATTCGGATTCGGTTGCTTACCGATAAACCAATTGTATAAACATACTTGTACGACACCCCCTTTTGCCGCAATCGCTTTGATCTGATCGTCCGTCAAATTACGGGGATGATCACAAAGGGCTTTGGCAGAAGAGTGGGAGGCGATGACGGGAACTTTACTTGTTTCCAGTACGTCGTAAACCGTTTTCTCGCTGGCGTGGGAAATGTCGATCATAATTCCCAAACGGTTCATTTCCCGGACAACCTCTTTCCCGAATTCGCTTAATCCGTTGTGTTCCTCCTCGCCTTTGGCAGAATCGCAAATATCGTTGCTTCCGTTATGACATAAAGTAATATAGGATATTCCCATCTGTTTGAAAAGGGTTAAGTTGCGTATCTCCTTTCCGATTGCATAACCGTTTTCGATCCCCAAGAAAATGGCTTTCTTGCCTGCATTCTTTAATTGGATCAGATCGTCCGACGTATAGGCTAAGCCGATCCGGTCGGCGTTCCGCTCCACCTGTTCCGCAATTTTGTAAAGAATGTCGATTGCCTTTTGGGTGGCAGCCCGGGAGGCTGTTTCGCTCCGATCCTCCTGTTTTAGATAAGCGACCATAAATACGGCGTCAACCATTCCTTCTTGCATCTTGGGAAGATCGATCTTTGTAAAAGAGGTACGTTTTCCCAAATCGAAGTCATCCGTAAATTTCATCGGGGTGTCGCAATGGGAATCGATGATAAAACTTCTTTTGTGTACCGCTTTTGCCCGCTTGAACAGGTCGGCTTCTTTCATGAAATGGCGGAATAATCCGAGCATTTGTTCGTTGGGAAGAGGGGCCATTTTTTCCGGATGCCATTGTACGCTGAATATCGGATATTCCGGCATGCCTTCCATGGCCTCGATGATTCCGTCCGGGGAGGTTGCCGTTACCTTGAATCCGGGAGCCACCTCTTTTATCGCTTGGTGGTGAAAGGAGTTGACGATTATGCTTTTTTGGCGGAATATGTCGGCGAGTACGCTTCCTTCTTCAATGTTTACGGAATGAGATCCGTACTCCCTGTTCAAGCTTTGGCTGTGCTTGAGGAGTTTTCCGGGGCACTGGGAATAGATATCCTGGTAATTGGTGCCCCCCAAGGCGATATTAATGATTTGGTGTCCGCGGCATATGCCGAACACCGGAATTCTTCGGTCCGCAGCTAATTTTACGAGTGTAAAATCGTATTGGTCCCTGGCGGCATCCATCTCCTGCAGAGCCGGAATCGGTTCCTCGCTGGCATATAGCGGATTTATATCTCCGCCGCCTGTTAGTATAAGTCCGTCCAACCGGGAAACAATATCCTTCAGGGAATCGATGTCCGTATGCATGGGAATCAACAGGGGGATTCCCCCTGCTTGCAGGATGGAGTGTACGTAGGTATTATCAATGCAAGAGTTGTCTTCCTTGAAGTTGGAAGAGATACCGATCAAAGGACGATCGTTATTTGAAATTCGGTTATCGATGGCATCGTTTAAAATTTTAAGATTTGCCGGATAGATAGGTGTATTCATTAGATTGAACAATATTACTAAAATTAATTTCATGATTAAGTAAAACGAATCTCGCAATTTTCAGGAGTTACGGAAAGTACGGTATCGGCTCCTAATATAACCGGAAAATTATTCCGAATGTGTCCTGCGGGAAATCCGAAACAAACCGGATAGCTGTACTCTTCCACTGCCTTTCGAATAAGGTGATAAACCTCTTCTGTGAATCCGGGATTTTCGTTTTCCGCGAATTCTCCCACGATTAATCCCTGAAGGTGTTGTAATTGCCCGGCATATTTCAGACATTGGATGCTGCGGTCGATGTCGTATATATTATCTGCTTTCTCTTCTATGAAAAGAATGGTTCCCCTCGTATTATGATCTATACTGGTATCATGTAAGCTGTGTACCCAGTTCAACATGCCTCCGACCATTTCCGTTTCAGCGAATCCGGTTCGATTTAACGGGTGAGCTGGGATGGAATATGAAGAAATGATTCCGAACAGGAAATTTCTCAGTTGAGTCATCGCCTCCGGTGAAGTCATCGAGTAATCTTCCGGCATAAAGGCGTGTAGACTCTCGATTCCTAAAAAATGAAGTTTTGCATGAAGAATGGTGATGTCGTCCATCCCGATTATCCATTTGGGATTTCCCTGGAAGGTGGAGTAATCGGCTTCTTCGACGAGACGAAGAGTTCCGTATCCTCCTGTCGTACACCAGATAGCCCGTATCTCGTCGTCATCGAGCATAACCTGTAAGTCTTCTAATCGTTCTTGATCCGTTCCGGCGAGTTGGCCGTTTCGGGCGTAGATGTGCTTGCTTAAAACCGGAATAAGTTCCCAGGAACGCAATAAGTTTACGGCATAGTCAATGTTGTCTGTTTTCGGAACTCCCGCCGGGGAAATCAAAGCGACTTTATCTCCCGGTTGTAAATATATAGGTCGTAACATAATTGAACGTGTTTATTTTTGTACGAAGATAAGATTTTTAATTGTAAATTGACAATTGTAGATTGACGATTGTAAATTGTAGATTCAAAGATTAAAGAGATTAGGTGATTTCGGATTCTTAACGATCGAGGACTGAAGAAGCGGGGATAAAAACGAAGGGGCATACATAGTGGACGGCGAGCGTCGTGTTTGCTTTTAGGAGCGACCGGACGACGGATTGTCCGAGCATGGCGAGTCCCGGAAGAGTTATCCCCTTTGCGATTGCAGATGGACGATTGTAAATTGTAGATTCAAAGATTAAAGAGATTAGGTGATTTCGGATTCTTGACGATCGAGGACTGAAGAAGCGGGGATAAAAACGAAGGGGCATACATAGTGGACGGCGAGCGTCGTGTTTGCTTTTAGGAGCGACCGGACGACGGATTGTCCGAGCATGGCGAGTCCCGGAAGAGGTATCCCCTTTGTAATTGTAGATTGACGATTGTAAATTGTAGATTCAAAGATTAAAGAGATTAGGTGATTTCGGATTCTTGACGATCGAGGACTGAAGAAGCGGGGATAAAAACGAAGGGGCATACATAGTGGACGGCGAGCGTCGTGTTTGCTTTTAGAAGCGACCGGACGACGGATTGTTCGAGCATGGCGAGTCCCGGAAGAGTTATCCCCTTTGCGATTGCAGATGGACGATTGTAAATTGTAGATTCAAAGATTAAAGAGATTAGGTGATTTTGGATTCTTGACGATCGAGGACTGAAGAAGCGGGGATAAAAACGAAGGGGCATACATAGTGGACGGCGAGCGTCGTGTTTGCTTTTAGGAGCGACCGGACGACGGATTGTCCGAGCACGGCGAGTCCCGGAAGAGTTATCCCCTTTGCGATTGCAGATGGACGATTTAAATTATAAAAATCGGAATTGAATCGTAAATCAATTTGTAGTCTGCGATCTAAAATTTGCAAATTACAATCACAGATTAGGTAATATTTTTCTACCTTTGCGAATTCTTAAAGATCATGAAGTTTACGAGGTTATAGAACTTTGAATACGAGTGGCTTTATGGACGTTAGGAGCGTTTAACTTTACAAACTCAAATTTAGATATGAGCAAATTCAAGAGAAATTTAGTTACCACTGCGTTACCTTACGCGAATGGTCCGGTGCATATCGGACATTTGGCAGGGGTATACGTGCCGGCAGATATTTATGTGAGGTATTTGAGAAAAAAAGGAGAGGAGGTCGCTTTTATCGGAGGTTCGGACGAACACGGGGTGCCTATCACGATTAAAGCCCAGAAAGAAGGAGTGACGCCGCAGGATATTGTAGATCGTTATCATAAGATAATAAAGGAATCGTTTGCCGAATTGGGGATATCTTTCGATATCTATTCAAGGACGAGTTCCAAAACCCATCACGAACTTTCGTCTGCTTTTTTTAAAAAATTGTATGATGAGGGTAAATTTATCGAGAAGACCTCCATGCAATTCTACGATGAGAAGGCAGGGCAATTTTTGGCCGATCGTTATATTATCGGAACCTGTCCGCATTGTGGAAACGAGCGGGCATACGGAGATCAATGCGAGGCGTGCGGTACGAGTTTGAATGCCACTGACCTGATTGATCCGGTTTCGGCGATTACCGGAAACAAACCGGAACTGAAAGAGACCAAACATTGGTATTTGCCTTTGAATGAGTATGAGGATTGGTTGAAGAAATGGATATTGGAAGAACACAAGGAGTGGAAGCCGAACGTGTACGGACAGTGTAAATCATGGTTGGATAACGGCTTGCAGCCGCGTGCCGTCACTCGGGATTTGGACTGGGGTGTACCTGTCCCGATCGAGGGAGCCGAAGGCAAGGTCCTTTACGTGTGGTTTGATGCTCCGATCGGGTATATTTCGGCCACGAAAGATTTGACGCCGGAATGGGAAAAATATTGGAAAGACCCGGAGACCCGGATGATTCATTTTATAGGAAAAGATAACATCGTGTTTCATTGTATAATCTTTCCGGCCATGTTAAAGGCCGAAGGGTCTTATATCGTTCCGGATAACGTTCCGGCAAACGAATTTTTGAATTTGGAAGGCGATAAGATTTCGACTTCTCGGAATTGGGCGGTATGGTTACACGAGTATTTACGTGATTTCGAGGGGAAACAGGATGTATTGCGTTACGTTTTAACGGCCAATGCCCCGGAAACGAAAGATAACGATTTTACTTGGAAGGATTTCCAGACCCGGAACAATAGCGAATTGGTAGCGATATACGGTAACTTTATCAATCGTACCTTGGTATTGACACAAAAGTATTTCGATAACCGGGTACCGGAACGGGAAGAACTGACGGATTACGATCGGGAAGTATTGGACGAGATTCCTCGGATTGTCGAACAGGTGGAAAAGAACCTGGATACTTTTCATTTCCGGGAAGCTTTGAAAGAGGCTATGAATCTGGCTCGTTTGGGGAACAAATACTTGGCGGATACAGAACCTTGGAAGGTGATTAAAACGGACGAGGGGAGAGTGAAGACTATTTTGAATATATGTCTTCAGGTTTCAGCCGATCTTTCCACCTTGATGGAGCCTTTTATGCCGTTCTCTTCGGAGAAATTGCGAGGTTTCTTGAATATAGAACCGATAGCCTGGGAGGCTATGGGCGACCAGGTTATTCCGGCAGGACATCGTTTGGGTGAAGCAGGGTTGTTATTCGAGAAAATTGAAGATGCCCAGATACAAGCTCAAATCGATAAACTGTTGGCGACGAAAAAAGCGAATGAACTGGCTGCAGTAAAAGCAGCTCCGGCAAAAGCCAATATCAGTTTTGAAGATTTTTCAAAGATGGATATTCGCGTGGGGAAAATCACAGCCGCCGAGAAAGTGGCTAAAACTAAAAAATTGATGAAGTTAACCGTGGATACCGGGATAGATCAACGTACGGTTGTGTCCGGTATTGCGGAATATTATACCCCGGAAGAAGTCGTCGGACGTCAGGTCAGTATATTGGTGAACTTAGAGCCGAAACCTTTGAAAGGGATAGAATCTCAAGGAATGATTTTAATGGCGGAGAATGCAGACGGAACTCTTTCTTTTGTAGCTCCGGAAAAAGAGTTAAAACCCGGGTCTGAAATTCGCTGACAACTGCAATAAAATAGCATATTTTAAAAATATTTTTAAGAGGTGTTGTTCCTGTAATATAGCCGGGACGACACCTTTTTCATAGGAAAAATTAACATCTAATAAAAAGAACTCTCTCTCTTTTTATAAAATGTTAAACTCGTCTAAAAAATAGATATATTGAATCGAAATACTACCTTTGTAGCTCTCTTAATAAAAAATAAAAAGAAGTGTGAAATGTAATTTTTATCCTACAAGAAATTAATAATTGATTAACATTAAGGGTGCTATTTTGCTTACGAATTAAAAAAGTTAGATTATGAGAAAAGTGTTATTAAAATGCCTGATGTTGTTTATTCCGATGCTTTGTATGTCGTTGGCTACGTTGGCGGACGGCGTTATCAAAGGGAAAATTATTGATGCTAAGACGAACGAGGCATTGATTGGAGCAACTGCAACGATAGATGGGACTTCCATCGGGGCTGCTGCCGATATTGATGGGAAATTCGTGATTAAGACAAAAAAGGAAGGGAAAATGGTCATTTTATTCAGATACGTGGGGTATGAGGAGTTGAAGAAAGAGATAGATTTGAAAGACAAAGAGTTGGATATGGGAACTATAAAACTTACTCCTGTGACGGTAGGTTTGGATGAGGTGAAGGTAACAGCTTCTATTGTGACGAAAGATCGTGAGACCCCGGTGGCTATTTCGAATATCACTCCCTTAATGATTGAAGAAAAATTGGGAAGTCAGGAGTTTCCCGAAATTATGAAATCTACCCCTTCTATCTACGCGACGAAACAAGGCGGTGGATACGGAGATTCTCGTATTAATATGCGGGGTTTTGATTCCAATAACATAGGTATTTTGATTAACGGTATTCCTATCAATGATATGGAGAACGGAAGGGTGTACTGGTCGAATTGGGCCAGTCTTTCTGATGTGACTCAATTTATTCAGGTACAGCGCGGCTTGGGGGCTTCTAAATTGGCTGTTAATTCCGTGGGAGGAACCATGAATATGATTACGAAGAGTACGGATGCTATTAAAGGCGGTGGTTTATATTACGGAATAGGAAATGACGGTTACTCGAAAGCCGCTGTAAATGTTTCGACCGGATTGATGGAGAACGGATGGGCTGTAAGTTTAGCCGGATCCAGAACAGCAAGTACTCATGGGTATGTAGATGCGACTAATTACGAGGCATGGGCTTATTTTGTGAATGTGTCCAAGCGAATCAATGATAATCATCGTCTTTCTTTTACTGCTTTCGGTGCTCCGCAATGGCACAATCAACGCGGACAAATGCATACGATTCAGGAATATCGCGATAACCAAAACGGGACGAGATGGAATTCCAGTTACGGTATCTTGAACGGTGAAATATTCAACGGTCCTTATGCCTATAACGAGTATCATAAGCCTCAGATGTCCTTGAATCATTACTGGACGATTGACGAGCGTTCTTCTTTATCTACGGTGGTTTATTTGTCTTTCTCTAACGGAGGCGGAAGACGTAGCTATGGTGTTAATAAGAATTGGTTACAGTACAACTATACGGACGGAAAGCCTTACGAAGAGACGAAACTTACCCCGGACGGTTTGTTGGATTACGATGCCGTGATGAGAGAAAATCAGGCTTCCACGACCGGTTCCTTGTTAGTTTTGGCAAATGCGATAAACTCTCATGATTGGTACGGTGCGCTGAGTACCTATACCAATCAGTTAACCGATAATATCAAATTAACGGGAGGTTTGGACGTTCGCTACTATAAGGGGTATCACTTTATAAAAATTACGGATTTGATGGGGGGTGCTTATTATAACAATAAGTCTGATTTATTGGCTTACCAGGATCCTAACGTGGCTTTGAAAAAAGGAGATAAGATCGCTTTTGATAATACCGGAGAGGTCCTTTGGGGCGGTATTTTCGCGCAGGGAGAGTACGTGAAAGATAATTTTTCGGGATTCCTCTCTTTTTCGTTGACGGACGAGGCCTATCGCCGTATAGATAACGGTGCCTATAAAAAAGGTGACCCGATGCGTAAAACAAGTTGGCAAAACTTTTTGCCTTGGGGACTGAAAGCCGGAGCTAATTATAAATTCGGTGCTTTTCACAATGTTTATTTGAATGGCGGTTACTTTAAGCGGGCTCCTTATTTTAATGTGGTTTTCAAGAATAACACGAACGTAATTACACCGAACGTGAAATACGAGACCGTATACACTATTGAGGGAGGATACGGTTTAGAAATGCCCACTTTGACAGCCAAGATAAATTATTACTATACCCGCTGGAATGATCGCGGTTTGACCAAGAGTGTCGGTAACGGAAACGTGGCTAATATACGCGGCCTGAACGCCTGTCACCATGGTGTCGAATTTGAAGCCGAATACAAACCCGTTTATAATTTTAACCTAAAGGGAATGTTTTCGTGGGGTAACTGGGTTTTAACCGATAACCCGACGATGGTGGTTTTGGATGCAAGCAACGAAGTTATTAGCGAGAATGAGAAATTATACGTGAAAGACGTGCATGTGGGCAATTCGGCTCAGATGACTGCTGCTTTAGGAGCAAGTTACGAACCGTTCCCTCGTTTTAAGATCGGAGCCGATATGAATTTCTTCGGTAAAAACTATTCCGATTACACGATTGAAAACCGTGTTGCGGCGAGGGAAGAGGGAATCGATTCGTGGAGAATGCCGAATTACGTCACGGTAGATGCCAATTTACGTTACGGCTTGGATTATAAGGGCGTGCGTTTTACCCTGTACACGAATATCAATAACGTATTTAATGCAAAATACATTGCCGATGCTAAGGACGGAGCTTATCATAATGCCGCTTCTTCTTTGGTATATTACGGATTCGGTAGAACTTGGACACTGGGATTGAGATTGAATTTCTAATGATTAAAATTGAAAGATATGCGTAAAATATATAGTTTGATAACATTGGCATTGTTGGGGTTGGCATCCTGTAATCCCATGTCGGATGTGTATGATGATTTGGATGCCAATAAAGAGCCTGTTCATGCCGATATTGTTTACACGCTTGCGGATGCGGACTATGCCACGATCGCCTCTTTAGCTTATAAACGTTGCGAAAACGCTGCAGACTCTGCAAAGGTGAAAACTATCGCGGATAATAAGAATTTTTCTTCTTCTGTTCCGGCTAAAAATTATATTCCTGATTTTTTAACATCGAAATATCCGGCATTGAATAAAAATTCAACAGCTATGGTTACCTATAATTTTTATACGGCGGCAACCAGAATAAATAAAAAGACGTTGGGGGTAGCCGATTATAAAAAAGTAGGAGGAAACGTGGCTCAGTATCTTTGTTTTACGGGGGGAATGCCCGCGAACCGGGATAATATGACAAAGGCTATCGATGCCGATGGAGAAGACGGAGAATTGCTGATCGTGACTTATAACGAGACCTCCGATGCGGTTGACGGAAAAACGGCCAATGTGGTGAACTTCGAAATGAATAAGTATGATTATAAGAGTATTCTGGATTGGGTGAAGAGCAACAAAGAAGAGTTCGTGGATGGAAACAAAGAGTTTTATTTCGGTGTGGATGCAGATCGTCCGAATTTTAATCTGAGCAAAAAAGATTGGGAGAAGTACCAGGAAAAGCACGGTGTGACCATAACGGATGCATTTATCCTTCAACAGGTTAGATCCGGTATAAAGATTTTGTTGGCTAAATTGGGGAATAAGGCTGTAAAGGATGTGATTTACAATGTCAGATATGCCACTTATGGAAACAATAGCGCTCCGAAAAGTGTCGCTTATAAATGTACTTTAGCCGGAAAGACTCCCGAGTTTGAGATCGTAGGGAGTGTGGATCCCGTGTTGACCAAGGAAGTGGTTGCCGTATTCTCGTATAGCGAGAGGTATGGAAACTGGAGTCCCTACACGAAAAAAGATGTTTATATCGTGACGGCCGACGATTTCAGCCAGATGGGTAAGACCGATTGTTTCAATAGCGATGCGGACAATTATTTGCCTCAATTGTTGACGTTAAAATTCCCGTACGCCCAGGACAAGGATGTGGTGACGTTTATTTATAAAAATGACGGAGGAAGCAGTTACTCCATCTATACGGACGAGTATACTTTTACCGCAGGAGCCTGGATGAAATACAATCCGGTTTCTCAGAAAGCAGAACAATTCATGCATAATGGAGAGAAGTGGTTTGCTAATCCTCACATTACATTCGAAATGGGGAAATCGGATTATCAGTATATGTTGGATTGGGTTGATAAAAACAAACATGCTTATTTGGACGAGAAATATCCGGATACCGGAGAGTTCTATTTCGGTTCTACGACCTATAACGTGAATATCAATATGGGCGTGTCTTTATTGGTAAAATATGACGAGTTGGCTGGTGTTAACGAGTTAGCGGGCAAATCCGATGAAGAAGTATTGGAAATCCAGAAGCAGCGTTTGATTACGGAAGGTTTCCCGGCCGTCTTAGAAGGAAAATATCCCGAAGCAGAGCCGGTAGTCGACGGAACGCCGATCGAATACACGATTCGTTTCAAGAGCTATTCTCCGCGCGCTAATTGGGAGGTGAAGTACAAAGGAATAGCGAAGGGTAAATTCGAATACATCGAAGACAGTTATAAAGAACTCCAGTAGATAAAAGTTTTTGGATAGGAAAATCCGGTTCATGAATGAACCGGATTTTTTTATTTGTGAATAATTAAAGATTCAGTGATCAAATGCCTGTCTTGCCCTCTTTCATTACTTGATTATAAATTAGAAAAATGCTGAGATTTAGTGATTCCATGATTAGGTGATTCGATTTTAATCCTACAATCGTCATTTTTTCTATTGTCAATTTTAAATTGTAGATTTTAAATTGGACGTAATTTTTTAATCTGTAATCTGCAAGCGTCAATCACATAATCCTCCAATTTCTAAATCTTAGAATCCTTTAATCACCTGATCATATCGTACCTCTCCCCGTGGATTATTGGTCTAAAATGGTCTATTTGTAAACGGGATGAAAAATATTTCTCATTGCGTCCAAAAATGAATTAAATATGATTTATATTTGAGTTTTAATTGTATGTTCCCATAAAATACAACAAAAATGACAGGAAAGCAAACTCATTTGCATGAAATCTCTATGGATGAGGAAAGATTCAAAAATCTTTTTTATAGCTATTTTGCCTCTATGTGTGTGTTTGCCGAACGTTATTTGGAGGATCGGGAGGCAGCCAAAGACGTGGTACACGATGTGTTTTGCCGGATATGGGAGAAGCCGGAAGAGTTGATGGCTGTGGATAGCGTGAAAAATTACCTTTATATGGTGGTGAAGAATCGTTGTCTAAACGTGTTGCGCAGACAATGTATTCATCATTTGTATTCGGAACGAAGCCTGTTAGAGGTAAAGGGGAGTGATCTTTTTTTTGAAAAGGAGGTAGCCAGAGAGGAGTTGTACCGTTTATTGGAAAAGGCTATTTATACGCTTCCGGATCGAAGTCAAAAAATACTTTTATTGAAACTTCAGGGATTAAAGAATCAGGAGATAGCGGAAAGATTGAATGTTTCTGTAAATACGGTTAACACGTTGAAAGCGAATGCTTATAAGGTTATACGTGTATTGCTGAAGGATAAATATTTCCTTTGTTATTTTCTTTTTTTGCAAAAAAAAAGAATTTTGATTCACTACTTTTCGGAATGAATGTGTCTATTAAGCGTGTCAGTACGGTTAATAGAATTCAATGAGTCAAAATTTGCACGATAAGATAAAACTGATCTTTTATCGGCTGTTGGGTATGGAAGAGGGGAAGGAGAGGAAAGAGTTAGACGAATGGTTAGAGAACTTTCCCTCCGGGCAACAGTTGTTGAGAGAGATGTCCGATGGAGAAGCGTTTGAGAAACGCAAGTTATTTATAGACGGTCTTCAGGTGGAACAGGAGTGGCAACGCGTGATCTCCTCCCGCCGAAAGCATTTCTTAAAAAATATTTATTGGCGTGTTGCCGTGATCTCACTTCCTTTTATGATAGGAGGGAGCGTGTTATATTGGGCCGGTAAAAAAGACCCACACCCCTATATAGCTAAAAGTCAGGTGATAGATGTTCGTCCGGCTACTCGGGGTGCCGTTCTGGAATTGAGCGACGGTACCTTGTGTGAATTGCGGGAAACACCTCAGCGCATCAACGAACGGAACGGTAAGGAGATCGTGAAAGATTCGGTCTTAAACTACCAGGTACAAACACGTCCTGTCAAACAACAGCTAATCTATAATCGGCTTCGCGTGGGCAGGGGGCATGAGTATATGTTGATTTTGAGTGACGGTACAAAGGTATGGCTAAACTCCGACTCCGAATTACGTTATCCGGTTTCCTTCGGGAAAGATATGCGCCGGGTCAGTTTATCCGGTGAGGCCTATTTTGAGGTGGCTCCGGATAGTACATCTCCTTTTATCGTGCAGGTCGATGAAAGATTTGAGGTGAAGGTGTTGGGAACCCGTTTCAATATAAAAGCTTATCTGACGGATATCCGGTACGAAACCACCTTGGTGGAGGGGAAGGTGCTGGTGAAGCAACCGGAAGGAATGGGGGTCGTCCTGAACCCTTCGGAACAGATCGTGATCGGGCGTGACGGAGAACATGAGTTGCGGGAGGTGGATACCGACTATTATTTGGCTTGGCATGAAGGATGGTTTTATTTTAACGACGAACCGTTGGAACAGGTATTAGAGATGTTCGGGCGTTGGTATGATGTTTCTTTTGAATGTTCGGAAGATGTTTTGAAAAAGCTCCGGGTTACCGGAAAAGTAAAGCGGTTTGAAAATCTGCGTGAGATTTTGGATATGGTAGCGAAAATAGCAGGAGTCGATTTTCAGCTTGAGGACAAAGTGGTAAAGGTAAATAAGAAATAACCGGGAGTGATTGGCCCCGCTCCCGATTATCATAAACAATAATAAATTATTATTCATTCAAAGACAAAGTTATGAAAAAAAACGAAGAAGTGCACCCTTCTCCCGGGGGATGGCGTGTGAAAAAATGGTTATTATTTATGCAAAATCTATTGGTTATTTTACTGATGACGACCTTCTCTCTTTATGCCAATCAGACGTCTTTGGCACAAAAGGTTTCCATTCAGGTCAGCAATGCGAATTTGAAAGTCGTTATCGGCATGATTGAAAAGCAGACCCGGTTGGGGTTTATGTACAACGAAATGGAAGTCGTTTCGGTTAAAAATCTGACATTGAGCGTGAAAGAGATGGAGGTCTCCGAAGTGTTGGATATCCTGTTAAAAGGGAGTCCTTTGGTGTATTCCATAGACAAAAAGACGATTTTGATTACTAAAAAGACGGCAGTGGCTACCGATACCGTTAAAGCTCCCGTGAAATGGACGATTAAAGGAAAAGTAACGGATTCGAAAAAAATTCCGCTTCCCGGAGCTTCGGTGTACGTGAAGGGTACCACCTTGGGGGTCTCCACGAATGATAAAGGAGAATATGCCATCACGTTGACGGAACAGAAGAATCTCTATCTTTTCTATTCGTTTATCGGGATGAAGACGAAGGAAGTGTTGATTAAGGGGTCTAAAACGATTGATATTTTATTAGAGGATGAAGCCTCCGATTTGGATGAAGTAAGGGTAATCGCTTACGGAACAACCACGAAGCGTGAAATGACGGGTGCTATGACCTCTATAAAAGGGGAGGATATCCTTAGTGTCCCAACGGCTAACCTTTCTACTTTATTGCAAGGTCGGGTGGCTGGCTTGGATATACAAAACATGAGCGGCTCTCCTGGTAGTGGCGGTACTGCAACTATACTGCGAGGGTATAATGCATTGAGTGCCGAACAACGTGATTTTAGTTCTCCCTTGTGGGTAATAGACGGCGTGCCTATTACGAATATGACCTCTTCTTTAACGGGAACGAATGCCTTGACCGAAATTGATCCAGAATCGATAGAGTCTATCGAAGTATTAAAAGATGCTGCTGCTACTTCTTTATATGGGTCTCGGGCAGCTAATGGTGTAATTTTAGTTACCACGAAAAAGGGAAAGGTGGGGGAAAGAACGGTTCGTGCGAATGTATCCTATTCATGGTCCTATATACCGGAATATCCAACCGTGTTTGCCGGTAGAGAAGCAAGGAGATATAAGTTAGAAGCATTACAAAATTATCAACAAGCTTATATGCTCGGTAAGGAAGCTGTATATCCTAATAGTTATGTGGAAGTTTACAAAAAATATAAGGGTGTATATGACTATTTTTGGGGAAATGGATCCGAAAGAGAAGCAAAGTATATACCTGATCTACAAGATAGTTTGAACCCGTTTTACAATAATGCAACTAATTGGTTCAAGCGTTTTTTTCAGACAGGAAAGGTCGTAACTGCAAATGTTCAATCTTTGTATGGTGCTGAGCGGTTTAATAGTAGCGTGGGAGCTGGATTTTATGATGAAACCGGTATATTGAAAAATAGTGGTTTTACTCGTTTTAATTTTATGACTAATTTAGGATTTCGGCCTATCGATCGGTTTAATATCAACGTGCATTTTTCCTTGGCCTATGCCAGACGAAAACGAAATCAGGACGAAAGTAGTAATGTCGTCATGGGGAGCGGAGACAATTTAATTAATGTTCCCAAAATTCCTTTTCAAACTTCTCCTTTTCTTCCTTCAAGCTCAATCGTGGAGGATGAGGTGTTGAAAAATCAGAGAGGTATTAAAGAAAAGAATGAGGATTTATTCGGGCGCTTGAGTGTAGCAATGGCTTATAACATTACAAATTGGCTTCGTCTTTCCTCAACTAATTCCATCGGCTATTCTTTAAGCAAGCAGAATAAATTTACCCCGATGGAGCTGACTTCGGACAACAAGACCCAGACGCAAGGTAAATTTTTGGAAAACAGGACGTTATTGACAGAGAACCTTTTGGTATTCAACAAAGAGTTTACAGAACATAAGTTGGAATTACTGGCAGGTGTATCCACTCAGTTGAATGAAGAACATTATGTCGGAGGGCTTGCTCGGGGAGGTCCAAACAATCAGGTACATTATGTTCCTTTTTCATGGATGGGCATTGATAATAGCGGAACGTATCCTGTAGCTACACAGGGGTATAATTCAAATTACGAAAAAGATGTGATGGTAAGTTTTCTCGGAAGGTTGAGTTATAGTTATAAGAAAAGGTATATTTTGGGGGCATCTCTCAGACGAGATGGTAGTTCCAAATTTGGGAAAGGAGTGCCCTGGGGAACATTTCCTTCTATAAGTGTTGCTTGGATATTCTCGGATGAGTTTTTCATGGATAATTTAGGTTGGTTGGATTTCGGAAAGATTCGCGGAAGTTGGGGAGAAACGGGTACGCAATTTACTACTCGTTATCTGGCTTATGGTTCTTTAACATCTGGAATGTGGCCATTCATGGGACAGGCTCCGGTCGTACCCGAATCGGCGAACGGTTTGTTAAACCCGGATCTATCATGGGAGACGACCGGACAATATAATATCGGTGTTGATTTGGACTTTTTGAATTATCGTTTGAATGTCGTATTTGATTATTACAATCGATATACGGACGATATGATGTATGCCGTTCCGTTACCGGGTAATTATTCCCCCATGACTACACAATATCAAAATGCGGGAGCGATTTCGAATAGAGGAATCGAGTTGTCTTTAAGATATGATATATTCAGGAGGGACCATCTCCGATGGCGACTAAATTTCAATATAGCTCGGAATTGGAATAGATTTGAACGGAGTCATAATAATAGGGATTTGGGAACTTATATTATTGGGGAACCCTTAAATATCATTCGGAGATTGAAATCATTGGGGATCATCGATTCCCATGAACAAATACCGTATAAATATAATGCTAACGGCATGAAACAATACTTGGCACCTGGTAAATGGGATGGAGAGAGACAGTTTTACACGGTTGGGGATATGCATTATTACGATGCAAATGGCGATGGTGTGATAGATCCTGCCACGGATGCGATTTATATGGGGAGCCCTTTACCGATAGCGCAGGGAGGAATTATGACGGAACTATTGTGGAAAGGTTTTGATGTTTCGCTCAATTTTACCTATTCGTTGGGACGTACGGTTATCAATGCTGGAAAATCTCAAGCTATACTTGTGAATGCTTCTACCTTGAACGGCCCTATACTGGAAGACATCCGTAAATATACTTTTTGGGAAAAACCGGGAGATAAAGCTGATTTTCCGCGTTTAGCCTACGATAATGGAAAAAATAACACGGGGTATTATAGCGATAAGTTCGTGGAAGATGTGAACTATCTTCGTTTGAAAAGCTTCGTGTTGGGATATACATTACCAAAGAAGCTGACGGATCGGATGGGACTAAAAAAAGTGAGAGCTTATTTTAGCGGTGAAAATTTATTTATGTGGACGAATTACACCGGAGTGGACCCCGAAACCGTGGATTTAATGACAGGATTTGATGATATCCGGAAATACCCCTTAAATAGAAAATTTACTTTAGGTTTATCTGTTAACTTTTAATTGAAAAAAGAATGAGAAAGTTCACGATTATATTATTGCATATCGTTATGATGATGTTGCAAAGCGCTTGTAACGGATTAATGGATGTTGAACCGGAAAATTCAATGACTTATTACAATTATTTCAAAACAGAACGGGATATTGAAATGATTATGTTGGAAGCTTATAGGTCTTATAGGAGCAATTACCAGTATTCTACTCCTCGTGCGGTTTCCGGCGAAGTTATGGATGAGTGTTCGGAGTACCTGCCTGAAGCTCTGAGAATTTTGGATGCGACGACCATAAACGCCGCAGAACCGAGATGTTCATGGTATAGTTATTATAGTTCTATTAGTCAGGCAATGATGGTGATAGAAAATATAGATAAAGCCGGATTGTCAACGGATCGGTATAACTATTGGCTCGGACAAGCGTTGTTCTACAAGGCTTTGTGTTATTTTGAGATTGTTCGGGATTGGGGAGATTGTCCCTATGTTCCTACCTCATACAAGGTGGAACCTTTACCCCGTAGGCCCTGGAGAGAAGTATTGGATATGGCTATTGCGGATATGAAGAAAGCGACAACCTTATTGGATATGTGGGATAATCTTACCGACAGCAAAGGGAATAAAATAACAACGAAGCAAATTCCCGGAAAGGAAGCTGCTTGGGCGATGTTAGCACATATGTATGCATGGGAGGGAAGTTTATTGAATAATAAAGATACGTTACAAAAGGCTGTTGATGCGGCAACTTGGGTCATAGAGGAAGGTGGTATAGGATGGGCAGCAGACCCGGAAGAGGTATGCACGAAAGTAATGATAGGTGGAGCCCCTGAATCTATTTTTGAAATTGAGGTGGTGTATTCGGATTTTTTAATGATGAGTACCCCTATCAATTTGGAGTATTATTATCAAACCTGGCCGATACGTCCTTACACGGTTCCCGGTGATGTGACAAAGAAACAGATGAAAATTAAAGCGGAAAGAGTATTGGAGATGTATCCTAAGGAAGATAAACGAAGAGAGGCTTATTTTTATAAACCGGAAGAGATGATTGATTCCGTAGAAACAAGGGGATGGGCTTTAATGCAACGAAGGCGTCAGATTATTGAAGATAAAACATGGTCAAATCCATCCAGTTGGTTCCAGAATTTTTCAGGTAATATTATTCGTACGCGGTTAGCTGATATACTATTGTTACGGGCTGAATGCTATGCGAAAATGGGGAAAGATAATCTGGCGAAACCTGATTTGGATCGAGTGAGGGCACGGGCGGGGGTTTCCGGATACTCTGTGTCGGAAGGACCTATTTATAGAGCTATATTTAAGGAGAGAGAGAAAGAGCTACTGCTTGAACGTCATCGTTGGTATGATATGGTACGTACGGGTTATTGGAAAACAGATATGACAAAAGAGTATTCCGAATTGACGGATCAGGACATTGAAGACGGGGCTTTGTATTTACCCGTACATAATGGGGCATTTAATTCAAATAAATTAATGCGACAAAATCGCTATTGGTTCAAACAACAATAAATACTGTAATGATGGATAAAATATTTATAATAATAGTGACTATTTCCTTGAGTGTTGCTTGTACAAAGGAAAATTTTATTGATACGGGAAAAGCTTCTGGTATTCATGACGGGAGCATTATGGACTATATGAGAAGTGATTCACGGAATTGGGATTCAACAGTAGTTGCTATAGAGTGGGCAGGTTTGACTGCTTTGTTTGACGGGAAAGATCAGCAATATCCCGAAATTACTTTTTTCGGTCCGACAAAGCTTTCTATCATACGCTACATGTTAGATAATAAAATAGAACAGATAAAGGATGTGGAGCCGGAAGTATGGAAAAAGATGATATTGAGATACGTGATAGCCGGGAAACATATGAAAGTTCGTTTTGGCGTAGGGGATGCCAAGACCGGAGGGGATGTATTTACTGCCTTGGCGGGGAATAGCGTACGGGTATACAGAGAGTTGCATCCTTATCATAATACTCCTGATGCAGGGGCGGTTACGTTACATATACAATCTTCTGATACAGGATATTCTGTCGTGCAGATCGCTTCTGCCGATATAGAACCTAATAATGGGGCAGTACACTCATTAGTATATTCGTTCACATTCGGTAAATTTTAAATATTAGGCATATGAAACAGTTTATATTTATTTTATTTGTGTTTATTGCGTTTATTGCGTGTGAAAAAACGAAAATTGGTTATTTGGAAGTAGACGATGCCAGTTATGATCCTAATTCGATGGTCGTTTTTCAAGATCCTGATCCTGAGTCGTATCCGGATAGAGTAGAGAAAAAATATCCTTGGGTATCTCCCCAGATACAAGGGGTGTTGGGAACCTTACCTATATTTTATAAAATAGAGAGGGTACATACGACAGACGGGGATGTTGCTTCTTTTTATGAGGAAGTTAAATTAAGGGGTGATAGTAGTTTCGAGATACCTTTTGATAATTCAATAAAGAAAGGTACTTATTATGTTGATGTCAATATTTATAATAAAGGATATTCTCATGTCCGGGATTCTCTATTTATTTTAATTGTGAAATGAATTGTATACTTAGCCCGGAGTCAAATATCTTCCGGGCTATATATTAAAGATTGATTTATGAGAAAGATGATTTTACTGTTTTTATTGGGGCTTGTTCAGGGAAACCTTTTTGCCCAGTACGCTCCGGAAGATACGGTACCGTTGAATCCGGCGGTACGTTACGGGAGGTTGAGCAATGGACTGACCTATTACGTCTGTCGTAATACAGCTCCGCGGCAAAGGGCTGATTTTTACATTGTACAAAATGTGGGCTCCCTGATGGAGAATGACGACCAAAACGGTTTGGCTCATTTTTTGGAACATATGGCTTTTAACGGAACGGAGCATTTTCCCGGAGATGCCATCACCGAGGTATTGAAGAGAAATGGGGTGGATGTGAGTTCGCACCTGAATGCGGCTACAGGATATAACGAAACGGTATATCGTTTAAGTAATATACCGACGCAAACGGAGAGTCTATTGGATACTTGCTTGTTGATCCTGCATGACTGGTCTCGCTATATCTCTTTGGACCAACGGGCGATTGATAAGGAACGGAAAGTGGTTCTGGAAGAAGCTCGTACCACATCGGGTATGGCAAAACGTTTGTCAGAGAAGACGATGCCGGTCTTGTTGAAAGGCTCTAAATACGCGAAGCGGAATACAATCGGGGATCCGGATGTGATTAAAAATTTTAAACGCCAAGCCTTGGCCGATTATTATCATGAATGGTATCGTACGGATCTTCAGGCTATTATTGTGGTCGGGGATTTTGATGCAGAATGGATGGAGAAAAAGGTTATCGATCTGTTCTCCAAGATTCCGGTGATAGAAAATCCGACTCCCCGGCCTTTTTACCAAGTTCCATTGTCCGGTAAAGAGTCCTATGTGTTGGCCGTAGATAAGGATGTGCCTTACTCTTTCGTGTCATTGAATATTCTTTCCGAGGCTGTTAAACCGGAATGGAAAAATCATCATTATATGAGGGAAACTTTAGTCGAGGCTTTGTATGGTTTGATGTTTCAGACGCGCATCGGTAAGTTGACCCAACAGAAAAATTCACCCTGTTTGGCGGCGGATAGTAAGATGGCTCCTTTGGTAAGAGGTTATCGGGCGTATGTTATTTCGACGACGGCTAATTTGAATCAGGAGGGAAGAGCATTGGAGAAGGTATATGCGGAAAACGAACGATTGAAGCGTTATGGATTTACAACAGGGGAGTTGGAGAAGGCCAAGCAATTGTTACTGATGAGCTTTAAGACGATGTATGAGAATCTGGATAAAATCGAGAACTCGCAGTTGGTTGCCGAGTTTCAGGCTCATTTCTTGGAAAATGAACCGGCTCCCGGATTCGATTACTATTATCGGTTTGCCGAATCCGTTATTCCGACGATTACCGTGGAAGAGGTTTCAAACAAGGCGAAAAAATGGATTACGCGTGAAAATATGGTCGTATCGATTGCCGGTCCGAAAAATGCCATACACCTGACTAAAGGAGATGCTTTGAATGTATTGAAAAAAGTGGAGAAAATGGAGATGGAACCTTATGCAGAAGAGAGACCTACCGGGGATAAGGAGCTGATAACGGGAAATCTAAAAGGGGGTAAAATCGTAAAAACTACCGATTTGCCCGCTTGGGGAGCCGAAGAGTGGGTTTTGAATAATGGAGCTCGTATTCTGTTTCGGAAAGCCGACGGTGACAAAAATCAGGTGGTGATGACGGCTTACAGCAAAGGAGGGACTTCTTTGTTCGGACCCGATTTGCTTCCTGCCGCCATGATGTTGGGTAAGTTGATGCCGGCTTACGGAATCGGTGCGATGAGTCGGAAGGAGTTAATGAATTACCTGATAGGAAAAAACGTGAGCATCGCGATCAATTTGAATAATGTGGCTGAAAACATATCGGGCTCGTCCACTCCTCAATCTTTGGAGACTTTGATGCAGTTGTTTTATCTGACTTTTGAGCAACCTCGTTTTGATAAGGTAGCTCATGAATTGATGATGCAGCAGGCGAAAGCCTCTTTGCAAACTTCGCCGATGAGTGACTCTTTGCAGATGATATTAAACGATTATAATCCCCGGGTCATATTGTATAATCAGGAGTTTTTGGATAAGGTTACCTTGGCTAATATCGAAAAGGTGTATCGGGACCGAATACAGGATGCCAGTGATTTTACCTTTTTCATCGTGGGCGATGTAGATGCGGGGAAAGTCCGGCCTTTGGTTGAGAAATACATCGGATCGATTCGTTCTGTTTACCGACGCGAACATTGGAAAGATAACGGAGTGAGGTGTCCTCAAGGAGTTACCCGGAAAGTGATCGAACGACGGGGAGAAGTTGATAAGTCTGCTGTCGTGGAGGTTTATTCCAAAGAGATGGCTTATACCGTCCGGGATAATTATTATTTCGGTATTTTTCAGCATATCTTGAGATTACGGTGTACTCGAAGTATTCGTGAGGGAGCCGGGGGAACCTATAACGTGAGCGTGGAAGGTTCTTCTCAGAGGGAACCGTATCCGGTTTATAATCTGAGTATCAGTTTTGATTGTGATCCGGATCGAGCGGAAGAGTTGAAAAGGATTCTTTTCCACGAGATCGATCGGATGATCAAAGAGGGGCCGACTCAAGCCGAAATCGTACAGATCGCCATGATTATACGTAACCAACACGAACAGTCTAAACTGCATAATTCATATTGGTTGAATGTTTTAACCATGATGTCTTTGTATGGGATAGACGTGACCGATCCGAAGAATTTTAGTGAAATCGTTGATTACTTGACCCCTGAACATATCCGGAATTTTGCAGAACGTTTTTTTACCGATGCGAATAGGATGGATATTGTTTTTGAAACAAAAAAGAGATAGAGGTTGAAAGATCGGTTTTAGTTGTAAAAAGGGTTGCTTTTTAATCGAAGCAACCCTTTTGTTTATTTGTTGTATAATAATTTATAATCCTGCGCTTTGCCTTTCTTATACCATTTCTCCGGAATAACCTTCCATTCGTTTCTGGGTTGAGGATCCAATACTTTTTGGCGTTTGATGTACTCCGCGATGTAATAGCGGATGTCTTTCTCTCGGACGTCGATGATGCGTTTCGTTAATTCGGCCTTGGGAATTCCTGCTCCGCGGGTGAGATGTCCTCCTCCTCCGTTACCCTGGTAAGAGTTTACAGCTACCTTGTACATATGTTCCGGATAGAAAGGAGTACCGTCGGTCATGGAGAGGATGGTGACCCGGTGACCCGGTTCTTTACTTACGTCCACGGTATATTTTATACCTGCCGCGGCAGAGAAATTGAAAAAGTCGTTTTGTAAGAACGGATATCCTTTTTTATTCGTTAGAATCTCTCCTTCCGCGTCTTTTTTAAAGTTTAGCAGATGATCTTTTGGGGATTGCATGGTATTGAACTGCATAGCCGCGGCGTATTCCAAGTATTTGCGTATTTCTTCGCCGGAAAGCCGCATCGTATAGAGAGAGTTCTCGTAAGCGTAAAGATTAAACATGTCTTTCATGGTAATTATTCCGGCTTTGATGTAGGCATCCCGCGAAAGGATGGAGGCAAAAGAGATTTCCGCTCCGCTTTCTGCTAATTGGGCTTCGTTGATGAAATCGATGAACGCCGAGGGGCCGAACATGGCGTCCCGTCCCGAAAGCGGACTTTTGAACGTACCTAATTCCGTGTCGATGTATGATTTGGCCTTATCTATTGCCGGAGTAAAAGTTGAAATGTAATCCTTATCCGTAGTTACCTTATCCAGATCGATCAGTTCGCTTCGGTAAGATTTTCGATACCGGTCGCCTTCCCGTTTCAAGGAAACGACAATTTTACCGAGATAAGTACCGTGGGATTTTGGATCCATTAATAAAACCTTATGGCCGAAATCGTTCGTCAGCTCTTCTTGCTTCTCCGTATGATCATGGCCGAAAATAACGATATCGAATCCGTCTACCTGTTGTGCAACTAATTTACTGGCGTTTTCGTTTTTAAGCGTTTTTTCGTTGGCTCCTCCATAGGTGTAGTCGTACCCGGAATGGAAAAGTCCTATGACCATATCCGGTTTTTCCTGTTTTCGGAGGATGTCGATCCATTTTTTCGAAGATTCGATCATGTCTTCGAATTCGATTCCTTGCCAAAGATGCTCCGGTAACCATTGAGGAATATTAGGGGTCGTCATTCCCAAGATAGCAATTTTAATTCCTTGTCGCTCCACTATTACATAGGGTGTAAAATAGGGCTTACCTGTTTGGCTGTCGATTAGATTTGCAGATAGCCAAGGAAATCGAAATTCTTTCTTTATGCGGTCATAAACCGGGTGACCGGCTTCGATATCATGGTTTCCCACGGCGGCGGCATCGTATTTCAAGTAGTTCATGACTTGAGCCTGGATGTGTGGGGTAATGGTGTCAATAAAATTATAGTAGTAGATCGAGGGTTGGCCTTGAAGAAAATCGCCGCCGTCTAACAGGAGTACACTTAATGAGTCTTTGGCCCGGGCTTCTTTGAGGAGGGTCGAAGCGTTGGCGAGACTATGAGAAGTTTCTTTTCCTTTTTTTAAATCGTAATTGAAAATACTGCCGTGGACGTCACTGGTACAGTAGATGGTAAGTCGGGCTTCTTCCGGTTTGGATGAACAAGCTTGTAAAAGGTTTAGCAGAAGTAATATTCCGGAAAACCATGAAATGATTTTTCTCATAGATATGGATTTATTCGTGTGTTTCAATAATATAAGATATAAGGGTCGTATCTGGGGCAAAACTATGGATTTTTTTGTTAAAAAGAATCTTTTCTATCGCTAAAAAGAGTAAATTCGCCCTGATTACCGCTAATGAAGCAGGTGCGTTTTATAATATAATGAACATCAATAATAACAGATATGGGTAAGATTGGAAAAATAACGGTACTGACGATGGGATTGTTTATGTTGGCGGCAGGGAATCTTTTCGCTCAGGCCGGAGGAGGAATACATAGTGCGGTGAATATTGAAAGTCATATTTCGTTTATGTCTATTTTGAGGGGAGTTATAGGTATGGTGAGTATACTCGGGATCGCCTGGTTGTTCAGTAGCGATCGTAAAGGGGTTTCCTGGAGAGTTGTGGCGATTGGTTTGGCAATACAGTTGATTTTGGCCATAGGTATTTTATATCTCCCTCCGGTTCAGGCCGTATTTGATTTCGTGGGAAAAATATTCGTTACCATATTGGATTTTACGCGTGCCGGAAGTGAGTTTTTGTTAGGAGGATTGATGGATACGACCAAGAGCGGGTATATTTTTGCTTTTCAGGTGCTGCCGACGATCATTTTCTTTTCAGCTTTGACTTCGTTGTTGTTTTATCTCGGGATCATACAGAAAGTAGTATACGGAATGGCTTGGGCAATGACTAAATTGATGAACTTGACCGGACCGGAGTCTTTGTCTGTTACGGGAAATATTTTTTTAGGACAAACGGAAGCTCCTTTAATGGTTAAGGCTTATTTGGATGATATGTCTCCTTCAGAAATATTTTTGGTGATGACGGGTGGGATGGCAACGATTGCCGGCGGCGTGCTTGCTGCTTATATCAGTTTTTTGGGTGGGGAGGATCCGGTACAGCGATTGTTGTTCGCCAAGCATTTGTTGGCGGCTTCCGTGATGGCTGCGCCGGGAGCTGTCGTTGTCGCTAAGATATTGATTCCTCAGACGCAGAAAATTCAAAATACGATCGAGGTACCTAAGAATAAAGTAGGCAAGAATGTTTTGGATGCGATCTCCAATGGTGCTTCCGAAGGAGTGAAATTAGCCGTGAATGTTGCCGGTATGTTGCTTGTGTTTGTTGCTTTCATCGCCTTTGCCAATTATTTGTTTGCCAAATTTGGACATATCGTGGGATTGAACGATTGGATTGCCGAGCTGACGGATGGGAAGCAACATGAATTGTCCTTGCAATTGATCTTGGGGTATTTGTTTGCACCATTGATGTGGTTGATCGGTATATGTCCCGCGGATATCGTACACGCGGGTAGTTTGTTGGGACAAAAAGTGATTATGACCGAATTCATTGCTTATGTGGATCTGGCGAGTTTGAAGACGGCAGGGGCTTTTGCCGAGATGAAGTCCGTAATCATGTGTACTTACTTTTTGTGCGGGTTTGCCAATTTTGCCTCTATCGGGATTCAAATCGGAGGAATCGGAGGATTAACTCCCAAAAATAAGCCGCTTTTGGCTAAATTCGGTTTAAGGGCTCTATTGGCGGGAACCCTGGCTTCTTTGATGTCGGCCACGATTATCGGTATGATTATAGGATAGGAGGATTCTGTGATTGAGAGATTGGGTGATTGAGAGATTGGGTGATTGAGAGATTGGGTGATTGAGAGATTAGGTGATTGGGGATTAGAAAGATTGACCATTGCAGGATTAAAATCGAATCATTTAATCACCGAATCACTGAATCACTGAATCACTGAATTTTATAGGGTTCGATCGTTGATCAAAAATCTATTTGCCATTATAAGTTTTTATGTATTTTCCGGGCGGCCAGGAAGCTGGGGATGGTACAGAGCATGATCCAGATAAAGAAATGCTGATACCCTACCTCTTTTTGAATCCACCCGGAGATCATGCCGGGAAGCATCATGCCTAAGGCCATAAAACCCGTACAAATGGCATAATGGGCCGTTTGTTCCTTTCCTTTACTGAATAGTATCATAAAAAAGGTCAAAGCCGTAAACCCGAAACCGTAACCGAGTTGTTCGATAGCGATACAGGAAGATATAAGGTATACGTTATCGGGGCGGGCATAAGCTAAATAGAGATAAACTAAATTGGGTAGATTCATGGCTGCCGTCATCCACATGATCCAATGTTTGAGGCCGTCGCGTGCTATCACGACTCCTCCGGATATTCCTCCAGCTATAAGGGCTATCAGGCCGACTACGCCGTATAGGGTGCCTACTTGCAATGTACTCATCCCTAATCCGCCTGTTTCCGGTTTGTCTAATAAGAAAGGAGAGGCGATTTTCACTAATTGGGATTCGGCTAAACGAAACAGGAGCATGAACAGCAGGGCCGTGACGATACCCGGTTTCCGGAAAAAGGATAGAAATGTGTCGAAAAAGGCTTTCAGATAATCATCGTTTTTAACCGCAGTATCCTCTTGGGGTTTGGGCAACACGAATTGATGATAAAGAAAGAGGATAAGAAATATGCCGGTAAGTAGATAAAAAGTAATCGACCAAGCCTTCGATACGGCGATCTCCTCCGGAAGTTGAATCGAATAGGTTTTTTCGAGCCATCCGGCGAACATGACGATAAGGCCTTGCCCGGTGAGCATGGCCAGGCGGTAGAACGTGTTGCGTATACCTACGAAAAAAGCCTGTTGTCGGGTATTTAGTCCTAACATGTAGAACCCGTCGGCGGCAATGTCGTGTGTGGCGGAGCTGAATGCCAATAACCACATAAAAGCAAGGGAGTAGCGAAAGGCGTTAGGTCCGGGAAGGGTCAGGGCAATGCAGGCTAAGCTGCCGCCGATCGTTAATTGCATGGAAACGACCCACCATCGTTTGGTTTTCATGATATCGACCAGCGGACTCCACAGGGGTTTAATCACCCAGGGAAGATAAAACCAACTGGTATAAAGAGCTATGTCCGTATTGTCTATTCCGAGACGTTTATACATGATAACGGCTAAGGTCATGACAATTACGTAGGGAAGGCCCTGGGCAAAATAGAGCGTGGGTATCCACGACCAGGAAGACTTCCGTGTAGGGTGGGTTTGTTTATTCATGGTCTATTTTTTCGAGGTCGGTTCCCGGAAAGTAGTGTGCTAAAATTTCCCGGTAGTTGTATCCCTTTTCGCTCATGACGGCAGCACCGATTTGGCAAAGTCCGACACCGTGCCCCCAGCCGGCTCCTTTGAAGGTAAATCCGATCGTATTGTTCCGGGAATCTTTCCGGGAATCGACAACAAAGGCCGAACTATAGAGATGGCTGGCGGAAAATGCTTTACGGATAACCAATTCTTTCCCAATGATCATACTTTTCAATGTTCCCACGATCTTGACCTTCACGAGTCTGCCGGAAACGCCTCTTTCGATAGGCTGTATCTCCACGATTCTTCCGAAGTCGATCCCGAGCTTTGATTTTACCAATTCTGAAAGTTCGGTCGTTTCGTAATAGACTTCCCATCGGAAGAAGTTCCGGGTCTCTTGATCGTAATCGTTTAAAACGTTGGACAGTATGGATTTGTCTCTCGTGTTGCAAAAAACGTCGGGAGAAGACAATATCCATTTTCTCGCTTCTTCTTCCTGACGTAAATCGGGTGTCGAAGTTTGTACGGGAGTGTCTATGACCTTAGTCAGGTACGCGTGATTAACGGGCTCCCAGGTGTTTTCAAAAAGTTCGGATACTCCGCCGCAACATTTGGAAAATCGGGTGTCGCAAACTTCTCCCTCGTAAGTCAGAATTTCTCCTTGCGTGGCCTCTACGGCCTGAGAAACAATAGGTGTGTAAGCTTTGCTGATTCCTTGATAACGCTGACAATGATCATCGGCGCATACATCGAAATGCAGGTGGTCTTCCCGATCGTACCAGCGGATGTATTCCGTTTCCGTCTGTACGCGGGAAGGATTTGCCGTCCTTCGGAAAGATTTGGCTTTTTGGGCCAACAACCAGCTCCGGGAGATAACGGCATGTGCTTTTAGCAATTCGAGTGAGGACGTGGCGCTCATTTCCGATGAGATGACGCTGACCAAATAATCTTCCAAAGGTAAGATGTTGATTGCCGTAAGATGTTTTTTTTCGTCGATGATTTTAAGAGAGCCCTTAAATTTTTGATTTTCCTTACGTTCCCAGTGGAAGTGAATGCCGATAATTACATCCGGCAATTCGAAGTGGGAAGAGGTATAATCTGCGGGAATGAGGGTGAAACCGGAAAGAATGACTTCCTCTTTTTTTTCTTGTCGGAATATGATTTTTTCTTGTCGTTTGCATACGGTGTATTCTCCCCGGTATGTTTTTCCGGAGTTTTTTTCTATGAATTCTCCGTGTAAATGGAAACGGATTGAGGGGGAAAAGAGTATTCCGATTTCAATATGTGGTCTCATAGTTTATAAGTTAGGGTGTTCGATATACCGGATTAAATTGTTCCATTGGTTATCGTCCAAGGTTAATTGTCCGAAAAGATCCGACAGCAAAGGAGCGTCGAACCGTTCGAAATCTTCTTTCCGGGGGGAGATCACCACTCCGGCGAAATCGACACATCCGGGACTAAAAAGAATATGTTCTTTCCCTTCCGCGAAAAATTGCCGCGGGCGATGTTTTTGCCGGGGAAACAGGACGACGTACCACTCTCCGTTTTCGTACCAGACAAACAGGTTAAGCATCGGTTCGGGATTGTTCGGGGTTACCTTGCCTATTTCTGTCAGGAGATATTGGAAGGCTGTCTGCATTATTTTCTCATCTGCCGTCCGTAGAATCAGATTCTTTCGGATGTAACGCGTGATACTTTCGATTTTGAAAGTGACAGGCGAAGCGATGGAACTTATCTTCTCCTGACAGGTTAGGAAAGCCGGGAGTATGGTCTCTTTGGAACAATTAATCACGTCGTTTTCCAAGGGCATCGAATGTCTGGGGACCAGTTGGAAATGCAAATGATCCGGTGCGGAAGCTCCGCTTCGGGGGCCGTTATAGAAAACCGTGTAATCCGGAAAATCTTTGGCCATGGAGAGCATATCTCTGAAATAATTCTCCAGTACTTGCGGGATATGTCTTTTGGCCGGTACGGTAAAGTGCGGGGTGAAAATGGGAAAGGGGTTGATCCGTATGTCGAAATTTTCGTTGTAGCTCACGCTGTCCTGCGAGGCAGGCAGATGTTCTTTACACAAAAAACAAGGTCTGGATTGAAGCGATAGCCTATCGATGCGTGCTGTCGCCGATACGATCCGGTCGGGATTGCATTGTATTTTTATTGAAAAATCGTCGAACTCTATCGTGCGGTAAAGTACTTCGTTCAACCGATTGTAATTGTTATTTGCCATTTCCCAGTGGGAGAGCTGGTGCTTAAAAAAAGATTCCAAGTCAATCATTTTCCTTTCTTTTTAGATTATATCTGATTCGACCCCATAACTCGATGGTTCTTATTTTGTCTTTGTAGGTATTGTGCTCGTTTACCTTCGTTATCGTTAAATCCGCGTCCGAATTGCCTTCCCAACGGCGGCATAGGTATACAGGAGTATATATTCGTCCGATACGGTACCGGCGGCAGATAGCAAGGGCTACGGCGTAGTCTTCGCCGTAGCTGACATTCGGAATTTTAATTTTCCTCAGGATAGGGGTATAGAAGGCTCTCGGTGCACCTAATCCGTTTATTCTTAATGCATTGTTGTGTCCGTTTTCCATGCTCCACTCTTTATGGTCGATTATTCCGGGCGGAATCTCCTTTAAATTAAAATCTACCATCCGATAACTTCCCACGAGCATGGCACATTGATGCTTGTAAAAAGTATCGATCAGGAGTTGCAGGACCTGATCGTCGATATATAGATCGTCGCTATCCAGTTGAACGGCAAATTTCCCGCAACAGTTTTGCATGATGGCGTGGGTCCAGCATCCGCCTATTCCTGTTTGTGGTTGATCGGGAATCAAATGAACGATTCGTTTGTCTCCGCGGGATAGATCGCGGATAATTTCTGTCGTTGAATCGGTAGAATGGTTATCAATGACGATTACATTGAAATCGAATGTCGTTTTTTGGTTTAGGGCGGAACGAATAGCGTCCGCTATCGTTTTTTCCCTGTTTCGGACAGGAATGATAACGGATGCTTCGGTCGTGAATTTTTGTTCATTCAAATCGACCGTCTCGAATTCGGGAGGTAACCAGGCATTTATCGCTTTTAGATGTGTCGTACAAGCCTGTTCCATTTCGATTTGAACTTCCCGGTTTTGGGGATTCACGTAGTCGAATTGTTTTTCTCCGGATAACCTGAGATCCTCTTCCGTATCCGTGTATAAAAATTCAGGAATCCTGATAATCATTCCCTCCCGCGATAGACGTAGCCGTAGATCATATAAGGCTGCGTACCGGTACGTTGTGCGAATCTTTTCGACCGCTTGTTTGAATTTTACGGTGTTAAATAAGATTAACGAACCGAAATCAAAATCGTTCCGTAGACTGCCGATTTGATACTCTATGGTAGGATGAGGTAAAGATACTCCTTTTTTTAGGGAATAATGATCGGAATAGACCATTGTCGCTCCTGTCGTTTCCGCTACTTGTACCATACGTTCCAAGGCGTAGGGAGCAAGCTTTACAGGGGCATTCTTGAGATAAAACAGGCAAAATGGAGTTCTTATTTGTTTAGCCAATTCTTTGAGGGTATTCGTTTGATGAATAGGTTCCCGTAATGGAATTATATTTTCAGTTTCTAATTGGGACTGAAATTCTAATTTGTTTTGTAAGAATATATTATCACTCTTGTCTACCAGAAAGCAAGTAAGTATACGATTCATGAAAAAATGATTTTAGATGTTGCTCAAAGATATATTCTTTTTAGCATGAATTTATTTCTTTTTATTAGTTTTTCTCCGGAATTATTTATCTTTGCTGGAATGTTATCACTATTCGGCATGTGGCGATTAATAGGATTGAGGTTAAAAATTTTACTAATAATAGGGTTATCTGTCTTGCCCATGATGGTTATGGGCGAGAAGGATTCTTCTCATCCGATATTGATTATCAGTTCCTACAATCCGGAGACACAGCAAACCTCGAACAATATTTCCGAATTTTTGGATGAATACACGACTAAAGGCGGAAAGTTTCAGGTAAGCATAGAAAACATGAACTGTAAAAGTTTTTCGGAAGTGCTTGCCTGGAAGTCGCGCATGAAAGAAATTCTTTTGAAATATACGGGAATAAATCGTCCCTCTTTGATCGTGATTTTAGGACAGGAGGCTTGGTCCTCTTATCTCTCTTTAGATAGCGAGCTTACAAAAGATATCCCATTGGTATGTGGTATGGTCAGCCGGAATGCTATTTTCTTGCCGGATTCCAATGTCGTCGATTTAAGTACGTGGAAACCGGAGAGTATAGATGTGCTTGCAGATGTGGACACAAGTGTACAAATGAGCGGTTTTGTATACGATTATGATATTGTCGGGAATATAAGGTTAATACGGGATTTTTTTCCGGAGACAAAACATATCGCTTTTATTTCGGATAATAGTTACGGGGGAGTTTCCTTGCAGGCGTACGTGAGGGAGGAAATGCAAAAGTTTCCCGAATTGGATCTGATTCTATTGGATGGCCGCGAGAATACGGTTTATCTCATGAATGAGAAAATTGAGAATCTGCCTGAAAATACGGTGATTCTTTTAGGAACGTGGCGTGTGGACATGAATGACGGCTATTTTATGAGGAATGCGACCTATTCCATGATGATGGCTAATCCCAAGATTCCGGCTTTTTCCGTTACTTCTATCGCTATTGGCCATTGGGCCGTGGGGGGGTGCGTGCCCGAGTACCGGACGGTCGGAAAAGATTTGGCTCAACAGGCTTTGGCATGGGAACGTCAAAAACGGGATACGACACTGAAGATGCAGTTTATTCCGAATCAGTATGTTTTCGATTACAGGAAGTTGCAGGAATATGATTTCTTGAATAAATCTCAGGTTGACCATGCTCGATTATTTAATAAGAAAATATCTTTCTTTGAAGAATACAGGTATCAGATAGTCGGCTTCGCTGTTACCTTCATTATTTTATTGCTTGGTTTTTTAATTTCTCTCTATTTTTATATTCGGACCAAACGATTGAAGGATGCGTTAGAGGATGCCCAGAAGGATAATATCCTTATATTGAATAATGTCAATGCGGGAATTAAGTTTATCAATCCTGATTTTACCGTGAAGTGGCACAACGGAGTAGATTTTGAGACTCCGGAGTGTAATATTCAGTCTTCCACGGGAAAAGTTTGTTACGAAGTATTGAGAGGGTTGGATGAGCCTTGTACTTATTGTCCGGTTGTGACCGCTATGAAGGAGAGAAGGGCTACCGAGGTGATTGCCAAATATCCCTCCAATACGTATGTCTATATGTATGCTAATCCGGTTTTTGATGCGGAACAAAACTTGTTAGGCGTGGTTGTCCGACTCGAAGACGTGACCAAACAAAAGCAGGTGGAGATGGAGTTGCGTTTGGCCAAGGAAAAAGCCGAAGAATCGGATCGTTTGAAATCGGCTTTTTTGGCCAATATGAGTCATGAGATCCGTACTCCGTTAAACGCTATTGTCGGTTTCTCCGAAGTGTTGACGGCTGACGAATACGATGCGGAAGTCCGTAAAGAGTATGTTTCTATCATACAAAAGAATTCGGATTTATTGTTGCGCCTGATCAATGATATTTTGGATATTTCCCGTTTGGAGACAGGACGATTGAAATTTAGTTACGAGTATTGTGAGGTGATCGGCTTGTGTCGTAGTGTAATGGCGACTACGGGGCATGCTAAGCCTCCTCGAGTGGAGTATGTCTTTAAATCTCCCGTGGAGAGTTTCGAATTGATGACGGATGTCCAGCGTTTGCAACAAATATTGATCAATCTCATGTCGAATGCCAATAAGTTTACCAAAGAGGGGAGCATTACGTTGGAAATCAGAATCGAAACGGCGGAAGGCAGAATTTATTTTTCCGTATCGGATACGGGTTGCGGAATTCCGGAGGATAAACAAAAGAAGGTGTTCGAACGTTTTGAGAAATTGAATGAATATGCTCAAGGAACAGGCTTGGGATTGGCTATATCCAAGATAACGATTACCATGATGGGAGGAGATATCTGGGTCGATAAAGATTACAGGGAGGGAGCCCGTTTCGTATTCTGGCATCCGTTACACATTCAGCCGGTTAATGAAAGCGAATAAAGGGCTCCTGGAAAATTCAGTTATTCAATTTTAAATCATGTCATTGTAATGGAATAATTCTGCGATTTAGTGATTCGCTTTTAATCCTGAATTCGTCAATCACCTAATCCTTTAACCCCTCAATCTCTCAATCCCTAAATCCTTTAATTCCCTGTCATTATATCACAAAAGTCCGGATTTTATGTCCGGACTTTTAGACGGTATCATTCGGAATAAAATCGTATTTGTTGTTGGATGGCTCTTGTACACGCTGGACAGAAAGCTTCACCCTTGAGAGAGTTCATCAGGCAATCGGGCCAAGGTCTGTAAACGCCTTTGGAAACGTAACCGCCTCCCTCGTAGACCCCTAATCGGGTCGGATTTTCAGGGTCGACGGGTGTGGGGATGGGGGTATTTTTATCCATTAAGTTTTTCCATTTTTTCCCGAAATCGGTCAGCGTCGTCAAATTCGGTTCCCAAGGTTCTATTTTGGGAGGATAAAGATCGTTGTATTCGGCACCGCCCACGTATTCGTCTCCTAATCCGGCAAAAAGATGCCCGAATTCGTGTACGTATACTTTGGCCGAGTGTAAATTACCGGATATGCTCACGCCGTAATGGTTATAGATGGCTCCTCCTCCGTATTTTTGCGTGTTCACGATGATGTAAATGTAGTCGTACGGAACGTTTGCGGCTAAATCTTTTACACTTTTAAAATCGTAGGTCATGATATAACGTTCCGAATCGAAGGTGTAGAAAGAGGAGTTCAGAATCGTATTTTTCCATATGTACTCACCCGGAATATCAACTCCGGATTCCTTCGAGGGAGCCAGAACGGCGCGTACGTTGAATTTATTTTTATTCTCTTTGTAAGGCGAAAAGCTGAAAAGCCCTTCTACGAATTGGTGACAATCGGCTTTGAATTGCTCCATTTCGTCTGCCGAATAACCTTCCGGGAGCAAAACGATATCCACCCGTTTGGCAGAGTTACCCGTGTACATTACGTCATAAGTGGGATATTCCAAGCGACGGTCTTTGCTAATGAAATAACTGTTCACGTCTACCGTGTATTCGAATTTTTTCACGAAAACGCCTTTTTTATTCCGGGCTGTAATCTCAATACGTACATTCTCTTTCGGAAAGGGCATGGTTACGGCTTCCGGGCAACTACGGCGAGTTGTCAGGGCTTCGTCTGTCATTCTCCATTCTCCGAAAAGACTGCAATACCCCCTGGAGTAGATTAATTTATTGGTTTTAAGGTCATAGACGTTCAGGTAATAATTACCGTATAAGGTAGTATCGATTAAATTGGTTTTGGAACCGCCCCAATAGGGCTCTTCCCGTAATCCCTCGAAGAAGATTTCATCCTGTTTGTTGTCTCCGCAATGGGAGTAATCCAGCCGGAGGGTTTTGTTATAGAAATAGGTGTCGAATTGTGCAAAACTATTTCCTGCCGAAAACAGGAGGATAGATAGAAATAATAGTCGCATTCTGTTTTTCATAAATTAAAAATTATTGTTTTACTCTTTGTAATATACTCGTTTCACCCGAGAAGATACTCCCGTCAAAATCTCGTACGGTATGGTACCGAGTTTGTCGGCTATTTCCGTTACGGGAATATGTTTCCCGAATATTTCCACTTCCTCGCCCACGAGAGCGTCCGTATCGGTAATATCTATCATGCATGTATCCATGCAGATATTTCCGATGATCGGAGCTTTTTTCCCTTTCACGTATACTTCGCCGACCCGATTGCTCAGATGACGATTCAGTCCGTCTGCATATCCCACCGGGATAACGGCAATTCGCGAAGGACGGTCGGTATAGCTTTTACGTCCGTAGCCGATCGATTGACCCGTTGGAACTTCCCGAATGGAAGAGATATGCGTTTTAAATGTACTGACAGGCCTGAGGAGGGCATGATCGGAGCTGATTCCGTGTAAGCCTATTCCCAATCTGACCATGTCGAAATGATATTGCGGGAAACGCTCGATGCCGGCAGAATTTAAAATATGTCGCCAGATTTTATAATTGAAATGCGCCTGGATTGTGGTTGTCATATTTTCGAAGAGATGAATTTGGTTTAAGGTAAACTCATCGTGTATGCTTTCGTCGCTTCCGGCTAAATGGGAGAATAGAGAACGGATATATACGGTCCGGGGGCGGTTGAAAAAACGGAGTAATTCCGGCAGATCTTTTTCGTCAAATCCGGAACGGTTCATTCCCGTGTTGAGTTTTACGTGTACCGGAAAATGTTTTATTCCGTGTTTACCCAGGGCTTTTTCAAAATCTTCCAAAATATCGAGAGCGTAAATCTCCGGTTCTAATCCGAACGTGATCATATTGTCGAATGCTTCCCGTTCCGGATTCATTACGGCAATAGGGAGAGTGATACCCGCGGCCCGTAATTCTATTCCTTCATCCGCGAAAGCAACCATAAGGTAATCTACCCGGTGATATTGAAGGAGTGAAGCGATCTCTTTGGACCCGCTGCCGTATGAGAACGCTTTTACCATAACCGCTAATTTGGCAGACGTGAGAGAGCGGAAATAGTTCAGGTTATGGACCATCGCATCCAAGTCGACTTCCAGGATGGTGCCGTGCGACTGTTTTTGCAGGAAACCGGCAATGAATTCGAATTGGAAGCGCCGGGCTCCTTTGATCAATATGACTTGATTTTTAAAATTATTCCGGTTCTCCTGTTTTAAAAATTGCTCGGTATTTTCATAAAATCGGGAGTTGTCAACGGTAAAGTAGTGCTGATACTCTCTTAATTCTTTCCCGATGCCGATGAAACAGGATATTTTTGCTTGCTGTAACAGCATGGCAATACTCTTGTACAGCGTCTGTTTGTCTTCGCTTATATCCATAAAGTCGGATAGGATGACCACCCTCTCTTTGTGGGGATCCTGTATGGATAGACTATTCAGAGCCAATTGAAAGGAGGCGGGATCGGAATTGTAGTAATCGTTGATCAGGATGCAGTTGTTGATACCCTCCTTTATCTCCATACGCATGGCTATAGAGGAGAGATGTTTTACGAGCCGGGTGATGGAGCTTGGTTGTATGCCTTTGAGTAATAGTACGCAAACGGCATTCATCGTATTTTCGAAAGAAGCGGCGTCCGGAAACGGTATCGTGAGTAAGAACGAGATGTTCCCGTGTGTGATTCTTACTTGACGACTCTTTGCGTCGATATCCAATGTTTCGGTTTTTACGATTGCTTCCGGGCTATCCCCCCAAAGAAAGAGCCGTACTCGGTCCGGGAGTTGTTTTTTTATGAATTTCAGTACTTCTCCGGCTTGCCCGACGAGAGTTTTGCAGGAGGTAAATAACTTGGCTTTTTCGGTTAGTTTTTCCTCTGTCGAGGTGAAATTTTCATCATGGGCCTCCCCGATATGAGTAAATAGGCCTATATCCGGGCGGATCATCTGTTCCAAGCGTTGCATCTCTCCTTTTTGAGAAATTCCTGCTTCGATCACAGCGATCTCGGTCTCCTCTTCTATACCTAACAAAGAGAGCGGTACGCCCACTTGTGAATTATAGCTTCGAGGGCTGCGATAAACCCGGTAATTTTCCATTAAAAGTTGAGAAAGCCATTCTTTTACAATGGTTTTGCCATTACTACCCGTAATTCCGATTATTTCGGCTTTCGATTGTTGACGGTAGTGGGCGGCTAATTGTTGCAATGCGGATAACACATCGTCTACCCGTATAAAATTGGCTTCGGTCAATCGGTCGAATTCGGACCTGTACTCATGGATAACGAAAGCCCGTACCCCGTTTTCATACAAAGAAAGAATATAATCATGCGCATCGTGATTTTGTCCTTTTAGAGCGAAAAAAAGGGTTTGGTCGGCATAAATGACAGAACGACTGTCGATACCGTATTCACTTATTGTTACGGGACATCCTTTTTTCAGGTCTCCGCGGATGACACGGGCGATTTCTTCGATTGAGTACATCATACGGCCATAATTAATATCTTTAATTCGCAAAAGTATAAATTAATCGGATATCTTTCCGTCGGGAACGTTATAAATAATTATATGCCGTTATCCTTTTCGCTTGTCATAGGAGGGGGGCAAACAGACGGGCAAGAGACTCTTTTATCTTGTCTTTCTTGGGTCTGAATTTCCATTGTTGTATGCTGATCTCGCCGCTACCTTTCAAGTCGTTTATAAAATCCGTAGCCAGCTTGCGGCTAACGTTCCGGTCGTAGATGATCATGTTCAATTCGAAATTCTGCTCAAAGCTGCGAATATCCATGTTGGCGGTTCCTACACTCGAAACGAGTCCGTCTATGATAATTAATTTACTGTGATTGAATCCTTTGCGATACCTGAATACCCGTACGCCTGCCTCTAATAACTCTTCGACGTATGAACGGGTACACCAATAGGTAAGCAGGGAGTCTGATTTATAAGGAATCATGATACGTACGTCCACACCGCTCATCGCTGCTGTTTTTAATGAATTGATGGTCGTTTCTCCCGGCATGAAGTAAGGCGTAGAGATAAACACGTATTTCTTCGCCATATTTATCAACGTGAAATAGGCTTGTTGAATAGACGTCCAGTCACTATCGGGGCCGGAGGAGACCGCTTGCATGATGACACTTCCTTCTGCTCCTTTGTTAGGAAGATAGGCCTCTTTGTTGAGTAGAAGTTCTTGCCGGACAAAATACCAGTCAATAAGAAATACGACCTGGAGTGAAGTCACGGCTTCACCTCGGACCTTCAGGTGCGTGTCGCGCCATATTCCGATGCCGGGCAGACCGTGTAAATACCGGTCGGCAAAATTAAGCCCTCCTAAAAAGCCGACCTCCCCGTCCACGACAACAATCTTTCTATGGTTTCGATAGTTTACCTTATTCGTAAACAGGGGAAACCTTACAGGGAGGAAAGGGTAGATCTGAATGCCGGCGGCCTGCATTTCACGGATGTAACTTTTAGGCAGTTTCCAGGAACCGACGTCATCGTATATGACTCTCACTTCCACTCCTTCCGTCGCTTTTTTGATCAAAATGTTTTTTAGCCGTTCGCCTAATTCTCCTTTTTCAATGATATAGTACTCCAAATGGATGTATTTTTTGGCTTTGGAAATAGCCAAGAAGATGGCTTTAAAGGTTTCTTCCCCGTTATTTAATATATCTACCGTATTATTACGAGAAAGCAAAGCCTTGCTGTTGTTCAGCAAAAGTGTCATGAGCCGTTTTACGGTTTCCATGTCTTCCCTTTTCAACAGTTCGGTCTTTTTTATACGTTGTTTTTGATCTTCACTCATGTATTGGAGCCACTTGAAGTCTCCCAGCCCTTTCATGGAGAACATTTTAATCCTACGGTAATTCATACCGAAATAGATGTAGAACAGCAGTCCGATACCCGGAATCAGACTGAGGACGAGCATCCATGCCAAAGTCCTGACGGGACTCCTGTTTTCCATAATGATGGTATACATTACGCCAATAACGGTAATGACATATAAAGTAATGATAATATAAAATACGATCGTCGTCCACGCCATGCTGCTACTCCTTGTCTTTTCTATTTTTTTGTTTTACGAATCACTTTCTCTTTCTGTATATTTTATGATTTTCAAATTTTCTCCCGTTCAATTTTGTTATCTTTGTCTTATGAATACGATCTTCGATTTACAACAGTACGCATTGCATGTATTAAAAGATACTTATGACGAAAGGGAAATCCGTTCTCTTTGTTCTCTTATTTTTCAATATGCTTTGCATTATACAAATATAGAAATCCATCTGAGAAAACACGAACAATTAGATAAAAGCTTTATCAATAAATTTTTACAAATACTGGAAGAGCTGAAAACGGACCGACCGATTCAATATATTTTGGGTGAAACAGAGTTTATGGGGTTGTGTTTTAAATTAAATGAAAATACGTTAATTCCCCGTCCGGAAACAGAGGAAGTGGTTATGCGGGTGGTCAATTCCGGGATTTGTATGCCAGCCCGGCTTTTGGATATCGGGACGGGAAGCGGGTGTATTGCGATCGCTTTGGCGAAGCAGATGGAGGGATTGGAAGCGGAAGGTGTCGATATCTCTTTGGAGGCTGTCCGGCAGGCAAAAGAGAATGCTCGGATAAACGGGGTAACAGTGGATTTTTATGTACGGGATATTTTGCGTTGGAGAGAAGAGAAATGGCCTGTTTATGATGTGATCGTGAGCAATCCGCCCTATGTCCGTTTTTCGGAACGGCAATTTATGCATAATCGCGTATTGAATTATGAGCCGGAACGGGCTCTTTTTGTATCGGATGAAGATCCTTTGGTGTTTTACCGTACGATTGCCGATTTTGCTATGTCTCATTTGAAATCGGGAGGGGCTCTCTTTTTCGAGATAAATGAAGCATTGGGAAATGAAATGGTAAATTTATTGTCGGGAATGGCATACGAGGGGATAAAGATAGAACAGGATATACACGGTAAAGATAGAATCCTTTGGGCTAAAAAAGGGTAACTTAAATTCAGAATATAACAGAATCGGTTTATAACGAGGACAATGGATGTGAAAAAGGCTTTGCATATAATTGCAGCTCAATGCAGCAAGAAAGAGTATTGTAGTTTCGATGTTATCGTGAAGTTGCAACGTTGGGAGTTGACGGGAACGGATATCGCGGAAGTTATGGCTTTTTTGGTAAAAAATCATTTTGTAGATGACGAACGTTATGCCCGGGCTTACGCGATGGATAAGTTTCGGTTTAACCGTTGGGGAAAACAGAAGATAGAACGTATGCTTCGGCAAAAGCAGATAGCGGAACATATCGTTGCCGGGGCTTTGAACGGTTTACCCGACGAGGCTTATGATGAAGCGTGTATCTCTTTGCTGAAACAAAAGGCCCGAAGCTTGAAAGAGGACGATCCCCGCAAACGTAAAGCCAAGCTTTTCCGTTATGCCCTCGGTCGGGGGTTCTGTTACGAAGTCGTTTCCCGTTGCATTAAACAGCTTTGATTTAAATTTTACTTCATATTTTCCCGGCCGTAAAAATGGATGAGGATAGAATGAGCGAAGTTTGTCCGTCGAAAGAGTGATTTCAACTTATGTGCATCGGTATAATTCAGGTGAAAATACTCATCCTAAATTACTGACTTTTTCCAAGGCTTCCATATCGGTGATCTTTATTTGTTTGCCGTTCAGCTCCACGATACCTTCCGAGGCAAAATTCGATAATGTGCGAATAGCGTTGGAAGTAGTCATGTTGGAGAGATTGGCGATATCTTCCCGGGAAAGGCAAACTTTTAACGTTTGACCGTCATCTTCGCATCCGTAAGTCTCTTTCAATACCAGTAGGGATTCGGCCAACCGTCCCCGGATATGTTTTTGCGTCAGGGTAACGGTCCGGCGGTTGGAAAAACCGAGGTCGGTGGCTAAAGCGCGGATCACGTTCATGGCTACATCGGAGTTACTTCGGACGATGCCGAAAATCAATTCGGTTTTCATGATACACACGATGGAATCTTCTATGGCCTCGGCGGAGGCTATATGGTTTTCTTCGGCAAAAAAAGCGCGGTAGCCGATGAAACCGACGGGCTTGGCCATACGTACGATCTGATCCCTCCCCGATACACCTTTTTTGATGATTTTGGCTTTTCCGGTGATCAAACAAATCAGACCGAAAGGCTTATTTCCTTCCTCGTATATCAGATCTCCTTTTTTATAACTTTTACAGATACTGGTTTGCCGGATAATGCTCTTGCTGCTTTCATCCAAGTCGGCAAAGAGAGAATTAGGGCTATCGATACAAATATTGCAATATTTCTCGTGTAATTCCTTGTCTTTGATTGTTCTCATAGGTTAGGTCGGTTATTTACGTTAGTTTGGCAGTGAGAGGCATACGGCGTCCGTTTCCGAAAGCTTTTTTGCTGACTTTTAAAATGGGGGGACATTGTGCCCTTTTGTAATCGTTCCGGTTTACCATCGTGATTGTTTTTTCTACGATCTCCGGGGCAAATCCTTGAGCAATGATCTCCTGTTCGGACAGGTTCTCTTCTATGTATAACTTTAATACGGCATCCAATACGGGATAGTCGGGGAGAGAGTCCTGGTCTTTTTGCCCGGGGCGGAGTTCTGCCGAAGGCGGTTTTAGTAGGGTGTTTTCCGGAATAATTTCCCGTTCCCGATTGATGAACCGGGCTAATTGGAATACCTCCGTCTTGTATACGTCTCCCAGAACGGATAAAGATCCGCATAGATCTCCGTATAAAGTTCCGTAGCCTACTGCCGCTTCGCTTTTGTTGGATGTGTTCAATAAGATGTTTCCGAATTTATTCGACATGGCCATGACCAGGGAGCCTCTGACACGTGCCTGAAGGTTTTCTTCCGCCACGTTGAAGGGTAAATCCCGGAACACGGGCTCTAAAGTGTTTAAAAAGGAGTCGTATATCTCTTTTATGGGTAAAATTTCGTGAGGTATATGCAAATTTTTCGCCAAGTCGATGGCGTCTTTCACGGAATGATCCGTGGAGTAATGGGAAGGCATTAATATTCCCTTTACATTTTCACTCCCGATAGCTTCTGCGGCCAAGGCGGCGACGACAGCGGAATCGATACCGCCGGAAAGACCTAAGATGGCTTTGGTGAAATTATTTTTTTTGAAATAATCTTTTATTCCTAAGATTAAAGCATCGTGAATCAATTGTATTTTTTCCGGTAATTTCTCTTGGAGAGGCTTACTCTTGGCCAGTTGAAAAGTATCGACCAGCAGAAAATCCTCTTCGAAAGCGTTTAATCGGTGTGTTAGGATACCCTGTGCGTTAAATACCAACGTGTTGCCGTCAAAGATAAGGGAAGTGTTCGCACCGACGTGGTTTAAAGAGATGACGGGGGCCTTTTGCTTTTTGGCCATGGAAGCAAAAACCTCTTTCCGGTAGGCGCAACTTTCGGTCGTGAAAGGTGTCGCACCCACGTGGATGATGAGCGAATCCGTCTTTTGGATACTTTCTGCTTCGTATTCGTCAAAAATGACCCGGATATGCTGATCTTTATAACGGATGGCTGTATTTTCTTCCCCCGCAATGAAATAGCGACTCTCGTCGAATACGTCGTAATCGCTAAGGATGGTTTTGTTGGCTCCTCCCCGAACTTCCTTATTGTACATGAAAAAGATAGCGTTGTACAGAATACCGTCTTCTATATCGAGATTGGGACATCCTACTAAAGCGGCTATGGAATCGCAGGCCTCGGCGATTTTCTCGATACTGATCCGGCAAGCGTTTACAAAATACTCTTTTTCGAACAGATCCTGAGGATAAGCCCCGCATACGGCGTGTTCCGGGAATACGACAAGATCTGCTTTCATCGACTTCGCTTTTTTGATAGCCTTTATTATAAGCTCCTGATTTTTCTGTATATCACCGATGTGGTAATCGATCTGGGGTATTGCTATTTTCATAATTCCTTCATTGTACTGCCGGGCAGCACGATCTGTTTTAAGTTTATAAAATCAATCTTTTCCGTTACGAGGATTAAGATTTTTAGCTGTCTTTTCCGTTATACCTGTCACAGGTAATTTTTTTTTGTTTATGACGGATGAATTTTGTTTTCCTGAGGCAAATTTACGAATTTTGGGCTGAAATAACGATAGAAATTTGTATAAGTTTATGATGATAGAAAAAAAAGAGATCCGGAAACAGATCAAGGAGATAAAGAGCCGTTACGCGTTGGATGAGAAGAAGAAGATGTCCCGTTCCATTTGGGATCAGTTGGAGAAAGACCCCTCGTTTGAACAAGCCGAGGTCGTCTTGCTGTATTGGTCTATGGATGATGAGGTGTATACGCACGATTTTGTTTGTAAATGGGCGGATAAGAAGGTTATTTTGTTGCCTTGCGTGAAAGGGGATATTTTGGAGTTACGAATGTTTAAAGGGGTGGATTCTCTTGCTCCCGGAGAAAGTTTCGGAATATTGGAGCCACAAGGCGAGTTATATACGGATTACTCTTCTATCGATCTGATCGTTGTGCCCGGGGTAGCCTTTGATGCACAAGGGAATCGGTTGGGCCGCGGCCGCGGATATTACGATCGAATACTGAAGGAGACGCACGTGGCTAAAAAAATAGGGGTATGCTTCAATTTCCAATTTCTGAAGCGTGTTCCGGTAGACGAATTGGACGTGAGAATGGATAAAGTAATCCATGAGGCATAAAAAAACCGTCCTTAAAGACGGTTTTTGAATCTTTTTTATGATGATTAAGCTTCTTTCGGAGCTCCAACAGGGCATACTCCTGCACATGCTCCACAAGAGATACACTCGTCAGCATTGATTTGATAGTGATCATCACCCATAGAGATTGCTCCAACAGGGCACTCTGATTCACATGCTCCACAAGAAATACAATCATCAGATATTACGTAAGCCATTTCTATAAATTTTTTTGTTAATAATGCCGCAAAATTAGAATCTATAATTGAAACAAAAAATTTTTTGCTTATAAAAAGACCAAAATCATTGAATTTAGATTTGTTCTATTCTTTATTTTGGGATTTTTACAATGATTCTATATTCACGTGATCTCGGATTTATGAAGTTGTAATGAGTTTATAACGTGTTGATTGGTAGTATAAATATAAACGATTCAGCTATTCGGCTCTTTCAGGATATTCTTTCGCCTGATGATGGCGGATACAGACTCGGTACGATAAAATGCGTTTTGAACGAGGTCAGGCAATCCGAGTTATGATTATGCGTTATATATTTTCACGGTATAAGGAAAAAGGATTTGTATTTTGTCATTATTTCTTTAACTTTGCGGCAAAATTTTGAGAACGGGGGTTTTAAAATCGTGCAATGGGAATACGGATATGGTCTATAACCCCGAGGCTTTAATTCGCATTTGAGTAGCACATATGAATATAGATTATGCAAGTATTTGAATTAAAAGGAGACGTAAGAAGTGATTTAGGGAAAAAGGCGACAAAAGCTTTGAGAGCCGAAGAAAAAGTTCCATGCGTGCTTTACGGTGGGGAGGCTAACGTACATTTTGCCGTTGCGGAACGTGATTTAAGAAAGTTATTGTATACTCCTAACGTATACCTTGTAAAATTGACGCTTGATGGAAAGTCTTACGATGCAGTAATGAGAGAGATTCAATTCCATCCTGTAACCGATCGGGTGTTGCATATTGACTTCTATCAAACGGCGGATGATAAACCGGTTGTGATTGAAGTTCCGGTGAGAACGGAAGGTTTTGCCGAGGGTGTGCAAGCCGGAGGTAAATTGGTTTTGGTCAGTCGTAAGTTGAAAGTAAAATCTCTTCCGAAAGATATGCCTGACGAGCTCGTTTTGAATGTAGAGAAGTTGGGGGTAGGTAAATCCATTAAAGTGAAAGATTTGGATTTCCCGCATATTGAAATCGTGAATGCGAAGAGCGTGGTTGTTGCTCAGGTTAAGTTAACAAGAGCTGCAAGAGCCGCACAATCTGAAGCTAAATAAGTTGTAAGTAGACAAGATGAAATATCTTATTGTGGGATTGGGAAACATAGGTCCCGAGTACCAGAATACACGACATAATATAGGATTTAAAGTATTGGACGCTTTTGCTAAGGCGTCCAATGCTGTTTTTGAAGATAAGCGTTACGGGGCCGTAACCACGGTAAAAGTAAAGGGGAGAACCTTGATTTTACTGAAGCCGAATACTTATATGAACCTGAGCGGAAAAGCCGTGGCTTATTGGTTGCAGAAAGAGAGAATCGAGTTGTCGGATGTGCTCGTTATCGTGGATGATCTGGCATTGCCCTTTGGTACGATTCGATTGAGGGGGCAGGGAAGCGATGGAGGTCATAACGGTTTAAAAAGTATTAACGAATTATTGGGTACTCAGGCGTATGCCCGTTTGCGCTTCGGGATAGGCAACGATTTTGCTCGCGGAGGACAAGTCGATTACGTGTTGGGGCATTGGACTCCGGAGCAGGAAGAGAAGATGCCCCGGATGCTGGAACATTGCGGAGAGATCATTAAAAATTTCATTTTCGTGGGGCTTGTAAAAACGATGAGTCAGTTTAATAATTGTAAATTCTGAAATCGGATGATTAGATGATTGGTGATAGAGGGATTGAAATTGAATAACCTAATCATTGAATCACGAAATTCTTCTAATTTACAATGAGCGATTCTGTGATTGGAGAGAGTTACGATTTTCGATTTTAGAGAGTTTGAACGGAGTTTGGATCAAAAGTTATCGGATATGGACGAGAAGGTAAGGATAGATAAATGGCTTTGGGCCGTACGAATTTTTAAAGCTCGTTCTCAGGCAGCCGAGGCATGTGGGAAGGGACACGTTTCAATCGGGGAGGTGCACGTGAAGGCTTCTCGGGAAGTGAAGGTCGGAGAGGTCGTGAAAGTGAGAATTCCTCCGATAGAGAGGGAGTATGTCGTTAAACAGGTTACGGATAAACGTATGTCCGCCCAATTGGCTGTTGATTTTGTAGAAGAGATTACGCCTCAGGAGAGATTGGATATATTGAAAGGGACACATATGATGTTTGAGCACCGGGATCGGGGTACGGGACGTCCGACCAAACGGGACCGGCGTTTAATAGATAAATTGAAAGGTGACGTTTAAAATTTGATTTATGTTGATTGCACGCGAAAAGAGAAAAAGTAACCTTGCGGAGTATATCCTTTACATGTGGCAGCTGGAGGATATGTTGAGGGCATTGCATTTGGATATGACTTTGGTGGATCAACATATCGTTAGTGGTTTTCAAGTAGATGAATCGACTCGTAAAGAGATGCTGGACTGGTATGATAATTTGGTCGAGATGATGAAGAAGGAAGAGGTGACCCGGGAAGGGCATTTGCAAGTCATTAAAAATATGGTAAGTGAATTGACAGAGATGCATTATCATCTTTTACACCAAACTCATGATGTCCGTTACCGGCATATTTTTATGGCAGCGGCAAATAATTTATTGGATTATCGACGTAAATCCGATTTATCCGAGGAGGTTTCCGACGTGGAATTGGCTCTGCATGCTCTTTATGGAAATTTGCTCCTTAAATTACAAAAGAAGGAGATACACGCTCAAACGACGGCGGCGATGGAATCTTTCAGCCGTATGCTGGCCTATTTGTCTGCCGTATACAAACGTATGGAAGAAGAGAACGAGTGAGAATGACTGATAATTAAATAATATTTCTAACTTTGAAATCGGGCAGATCCGTCTGTCGGCAGAGTATGGATGATGGGAGGACGGAGAATAAAGGTTTGTCAAATCTAAATTATTTATTATGAAAAAAGCGGTGTTTATAGCTATTCTGATCTTTGTAGGCATAGCGTGTCGGGCGGAAAATCGTTCCAGAACATTTAAAAAGAACTTTCCTGCCTCAGCCGTGAAGGAATTGAGAGTATGGAATCGTTTCGGGAACATCGATGTCCGTCAGGAAGGTAACGAATTCGAGATCGAAGCCGTTATTGCAATGGAAGGAAAATCGGGGGCAAAGTTAGATGAATTATTAAAGTATATATACATACAGGTACAGGAAGAGGGGGAAGTTTTGGATGTTAAGACCGTTTTTGAAAAAGATATGAGCATGCTGCAAAGGGTATCGTCGGTAATTGTAAATGTGGATTACCACATTAAGGTGCCGGTAGGGAAGAATGTTAAATTAGAGGTGGAAGATGGTAATATCCTTTTGGGAGATTTTGTCGGAAATTTGAGCGTAGGAAGTGTTTCTGGAAATTTTAAGGCCCATTCCGTAAAGGAGGGGGTTTTTATGGTTAATTTCTCTAAAGGAGATTTCGAAATTGAGGAGTTGACACAGCTGAAAGGAGAGTTCAAATCGGCTAAAGTAAAAATCGGAGGGGGAAAAGAGGTAAAATTAAATTGTACTTCGACGACATTGCAATTGATGGAAGCCGATCATTTGAACTTGAAAACCTCGGGTGGTACCTGCTTTTTGGGAATGATCGATTGTTTAACGGCAGAATCTTTTTACACCAAATACGAGATTCAAGATATCGGAGATTCTTTGCAGATGAAAACCCGATGGGGTGAAGTTAATATTCGGAATATTCATTTCTCTTTTGCCGTCGTAGAGATCAAAAGTTCTTCGACGAAGTTAGGGTTGACGTTTGGTGAAGGAGCAGGTTATGATTTAAGTTTGAAATATAATCGGGGAGTAAAAGTTGATTTACCCGAATCCTTTCAATTGGAAACGCAGCCTGTGACCGAGAAAAATATAATTTGGAGAAAAGGAGCGGTCGGGGATAAAAAATACGATAGTAAGGTAGTTCTGGAGTTATCGGGAGGAAATCTATTTATACAGTAATGAGGATCCGTGTGCGGGCAAATGAAGGTGTAAAGATGTATCAGACACATATTTTTCAGAATGGATTGAGACTTATTCATTATGAAGTTCCGAATAAAGCGGCTTATTGCGGGTTGATCATAAATGCCGGAAGTCGTGACGAGCGAGAAGAGGAGTTGGGGGTAGCTCATTTTATAGAACATGTTATCTTTAAAGGAACGGAAAAGCGGAAGGCTTATCATATCTTAAGTCGTTTAGAAGATGTAGGTGGTGAATTGAATGCTTATACCACGAAAGAGGACACCTGTATTTATGCCACTTTTATGCCGAAAGATTACGAGCGGACATTGGAGTTGTTTGCGGATATTGTTTTCCATTCCGTGTTTCCCGAAAAGGAGCTTGAGAAAGAGAAAGATGTCGTGCTGGATGAAATTAATTCCTATAAGGATAGTCCCGGGGAGTTGATTTTTGATGATTTCGAGGAATTGATCTATAAAGGATATCCTATCGGTCGAAATATTTTGGGTGATGAGGCTGCCGTGCTGCGTATTGATCGAAAAATGATCCTTGATTTCGTGAAGCGAAACTACAATCCCGAGCGGATGGTTATTACTTCAGTGGGAGATATGCCGTTCGAAAAGATCGTTCGTTTGGTTGAAAAATATTTTGCCGTTTACCCGAGAGGATCGGAGATTTTAAGACGGACTAAACCGGAGATCTATTTGCCCCGTTTCGTGAAAGAAGAGAGGGATACTTATCAGAGTCATTGTATTATCGGAAATGTCGCCTACGACCAAACACAGGAAAAACGGGTGGTTTTATCGTTGCTTGTTAATCTTTTGGGTGGACCTGGAATGAACTCCCGATTGAACCTGAACATCAGGGAGCGTTATGGTTTGGCTTATAATATAGAAGCTTCCTATACTCCCTATTCGGATACAGGGGCTTGTATGGTTTATTTCGGTTGTGATAAAGAGAATGCAGCCTGGTGTTTGGATTTATGCCGGAAGGAGATGCGCTTGCTCTATGAAGAGAGGTTAGGTCCTGTACAATTGAAGAGAGCCAAGGCTCAGATGATAGGGCAGATTACCATCTCCTCGGAGAACTATGAGAACCTGATGCTTTCTATCGGAAAAAGTTTTTTAATATACGATAGAGTGGATAGTTTGGAAGACGTTTATGCCCAGATAGAGAGTATTACGCCGGAAATGTTGATGGAGGTGGCGCAAGAGATTTTTGATTTGGAAAAACAGTCTATTTTGTTATATAAATGATATGTTGGAAATGAATGCGGAATTGGAACGGTACATTTTGTCCCATAGCGAACCGGAGGATCCTTTGCTATCGGAGTTGACTCGTTCAACCTTTCTGCATGTACTGCGTCCCAGAATGCTGTCCGGAAATCTGCAAGGACAATTTTTAAAGATGATTTGCCGGATGACGGGAGCCCGGAGGATATTGGAGATAGGAACCTATACCGGGTATTCGGCTATCGCTATGGCTTCGGGTTTGTCGGAAGAGGGGTGTTTGCATACCATTGATATCAATGATGAGTTGGAAGATTTTACCAGAGAATACATAGAAAAGAGCGGTCTGGCTCATCGGATCGTTTTTCACGTGGGGGATGCCCGGAAGGTAATTTCAACGATAGATGAAGTTTTTGACTTGGTATTTATCGATGCTGACAAGCGGGAATATTCCGATTACTATCGTTTGGTATTTGATCGGGTGCGTCCCGGAGGAGTTATTATTGCCGATGATGTGTTGTGGGACGGGAAAGTGCTGGAACCTGTAGGAAATCCTGATGCCCAAACGAAAGGAATATTGGATTTTAATGCTCTCGTGCAGTCGGATGCACGTGTGGAGAATATTTTACTGCCCATTCGTCACGGACTGATGTTGATCCGGAAAAAATAAATATCTTTGTTCTGAAAACCGATAAGATGGTAAGCTTATTCTCAAATTTTCATGAAATATGAAACAATATTTAGAATTATTAGATAGGATATTACAAGAAGGGGTTGAAAAAACGGACCGTACCGGTACGGGAACGATTAGCGTTTTCGGCCATCAGATGCGTTTTGACCTGTCAGCCGGTTTCCCGTTGCTGACCACTAAAAAATTGCATTTAAAATCCATCATATATGAATTATTATGGTTTCTTCGAGGCGATACGAATGTGAAATATTTGCAGGAACATGGCGTACGGATATGGAATGAGTGGGCGGATGAGAACGGGGACTTGGGACATATATACGGTTATCAATGGCGTTCTTGGCCTCGTCCTGACGGTACTCATCTGGATCAGATTTCACAGGTAGTAGAAGATATAAAACATACTCCAGACTCTCGTCGGTTAATCGTGAGTGCATGGAATTCCGGGGATATTGAGAACATGGCGTTGGCTCCTTGCCATGCCCTTTTTCAGTTTTACGTGGCCAATGGAAAATTATCCTGTCAGCTGTATCAACGGAGTGCCGATTCTTTTTTGGGTGTTCCTTTTAATATCGCGTCTTACGCTCTTTTGACCATGATGATGGCTCAGGTGTGCGATTTACGGCCGGGAGAATTTGTACACACTTTGGGAGATGCCCATATCTATTTGAATCATATCGATCAGGTGAACTTGCAGTTGTCCCGGGAACCGAGGGACTTGCCTGAGATGGTAATTAATCCTACCATAAAATCCATATTCGATTTCCGGTATGAGGATTTTGAACTGCGGAATTATAACCCGCATTCGCATATAAAAGGAGAAATCGCAGTCTGATGAATTTTAAATCGTAGATTTAAAATTGTAAATTATAGAAATGGATTTAATTTATAATTTTCAATCTGCATGTTAATCTACAATTAATTATGGTTTTGTCAATAATAGTAGCAGCAGCAGAAAATAGCGTTATCGGTAGGGATAACGGGTTAATATGGCATTTGTCGGGAGATCTGAAGCATTTCAAGGCAATCACCACGGGACATACGGTAGTGATGGGAAGAAAGACTTTTCAATCTATGGGACGGGCTTTGCCTAACCGGAGGAATATCGTTATTTCCCGTAATCCGTCATTTGTTGCGAAAGGATGTGAATTGGTCGATTCCATTGAAAGAGCATTGGAGCTGGCAAAGGATGAGGAGGAAGTTTTTATTATCGGTGGCGGTACGATATACCGGGAGTTATGGGATCAGGCCGATCGTCTCTATCTGACGGTCGTTCATACGGTGTGCGACGGGGATACGAAGATCCCTTCCGTGGACCCTGGATGTTGGGAAAAAGAAGGTCAGGAAGATTTTCCGGCGGATGAAAAGAATGAGTTTGCCTATTCGTTTATCAATTATCGAAGCAAGAAAAAGTAGAATGATTTATCGGATTAACCCCAAGTATAAAGAGTTTGAGTCGTTTATCTTAGCTATTCCCCAACGTTTCGAACGAGAAGGTGAAGTGTTGGAGGCGGATCGGAATGTGATAAAAGTGCTGGAGATAAACGGTCTCCGGTTAAATGTCAAATCTTATAAGAAGCCGAATTGGGTGAATCGCTTTGCTTATGCTTATATTCGGAAGAGCAAGGCCGAACGTTCTTTCATTTATGCCAATAAATTGGTAGAGAAGGGTATTGGAACGCCGGATCCTGTAGCCTATATTCTATATAAAAACGCCTGGGGGGTTACTCGCAGTTATTATATCTCTTTACAAGTGGATTTTGATTATGAATTCAGGGATTTGAAGAAAAAACATCCGGTCGACATGGAACGGATATTGAGGGAGTTTACCAGGTTTACCTATCGGCTTCATCAAAATTCGATCTATTTTTTGGATCATTCGCCAGGTAATACATTGATAAAGAGGGAGGGAGATGCTTATTGTTTTTATCTGATCGATTTGAACCGGATGCAATTTAAGTCGATTTCTCCTTTGGCCGGATTAAGAAATTTTTACCGTTTGAATGCAGACGATGAAATGATTGGCATTATGGCCGATGAGTATGCGCGGCTAACGGGGGGAGATAGCAGGGAGATGTCCGTTTTGTTGAAAAAGTGGACTCATGAACATGATGCCAACGTATTGAAACGCAAACAAAAAAAAATAGCCCGATGTAGACGGTAGCTTACTTTTTCCGTATTTTTCCAAATTTTTTTATACTCGTGTATTTACGCCATAGGTTAAGCTTCCGGTGTGAGGGGACACCGTGCCGTGCAATGTAATCTCTGGCGGCATCAAGCATGCGATGAGCTACTTTACCATCCAGGTAAGGATCGTAATTTTCGATGATCCATTTTCGCTTGTTGATGCATTCTTCGTCGCGTTGAACTCTTTCAAAGGCGTCGGAAAGTTCTTCCGCTTGTTGTATATCTTGCCAGTAAATATCTTTGGCAATGGTTTTATAAGTGATTACCGGTTTATCCAGCAAAAGAAATTCGTATACGGTCGAAGAGGTGTCGCTGATCATAACGTCGGCCATCAATTGGTATTTGGTAATATTGTGATCCTCTATCCAAAGTATATTTTCGTGTTGTTCGGAGAGTGCTTTGTATTCTTCCATCCACTCCGGCCGGGTAAGGGGATGGAATTTTAAGATCAGTAAAATATCTTTTTCTTTCGCTATTTTAACCAATCCCTCTTTGATGAAAGGAAGGGAGGTCAGGGAGGGTGAGAATGTGGGAGCGTACAGGAGAAGTTTACTTTTACGGTATTTTTCCAATAGTTCTTTTTTCTCGTTATCAAAAGTATGCAGGTTCGCGTATATCCAGTCTTGGCGGGGCCAGCCTGTTTCGACTACTTCGAAATCTTTATATTTTTTGGCCAAAGCCTTGAACCCTCGGGTAAAGAAGGGCCCTTGGGTAAAATAAGTGTCAAAATAGCGACGGATCACCCAATGATCTTTTTTTTCTGCGGCATAACCGTGAAATATCTGTATTTTTACCCCCGGCAGGTAATAGGGAACAATGTTACACGGAACGAAAATGACTTCCGGAGAGAAATCGTAGACTTTCTGTATGCTATTGGTCCATCGGGTTTCGTTTCGTAAAGGAAAATCAGGAATATTTTTTTGATGAACATACCATAGTAATTCATGTCCGCCCTCCTGTTCGGCTTCCTCTTCAATCGGTTGCAAAATGTTGATGGCGTATTTCTGCTCACAAAATAGTACGATTCTCATTATAATAGGTGTTGGGGTATTTGTTTTACTGCATGCTGAAAATCTTCTACCGTATCCAGCTCCATGGAAAAATAATCGCTGGTGTCGACGGGATAGAAATAATGTCCTTTGGGAATCAACCTTTCAAAAGCCCGTTCATAAAAAATGTTATCCAGTTTTTCTACCGTAATCATTTGAGATAGCTCGTGATAAAGAGCCGTAAGATAGGAGTTGGAGATTTTCTCTATCCCGATGGATTCTCCGATTGCTTTCTCGATAGAACAGGTTTTGCTGATCTCGATAATTTGATTCTTCTCGTTGGTAATCACTTTAATCTCTTCTTCTCCAAGATGATGAGCGTTTAAAGCCAGGCAATTCTCGTGAGGGGACACCTGCAATAGCCGGATCATTTCTGGGTCATAGAGGATGTCGCTATCGAGTAATAGAAATTCGTTCTCGCGAAGAACTGCCGGCAAGGCTAACCATAAGGAATAGATGTTGTTGGTACTCGCGTATCTCTCGTTGTAAATGAATCGAACCGATAAGTTCGGATAGGTCGTTTTTACAAATGCCTCGATCAACTCTTTTAAATAACCGGTGACAATGATAATTTCATCTACCTGATGCAAAAGTAATCCGTCGATAGCCCGTTCCAACAGACAGCGATCACCGATCTTCAATAAGCATTTGGGTTTATCGTCTGTAAGCGGACGTAAGCGGGAAGCTATACCGGCAGCAAGAATGACAGCTTTCATAAAAATGAATTTACGGTTTGAAATTCTTTGCTACTTCTTTTATCGTATCGATAACCAAACGGTTTTGTTTTTGGGTTCCAAGGGTAATCCGCATGTGAGTATTGATGTTTTCCTCGTTCATAAATTTCACGATCAGCCCTTTTTCTTTTAATGCTTTCTGAAGTTCGGATTTCATGGCGATCGGATATTTTACGAGGATGAAATTGGCATCGGATCGGTACACTTTGAAACCATCCAATACTCCTAACTCTTTTCTGTAGGTTACTCGATCTTCTGCCATTAAGTCCGCTATGCGTTGATAGTAATCACTGGCTTTGAATACGGCAATTCCGATCTCTTCGGAGATTCGGTTGTAACCTAAATATTTGGTACTGTAATTCAGAAACGGAGTCAGATTGCTACCCATGAAGGCAAAACCTAAACGCAGTCCGGGCAGTCCGTAAAATTTGGAAAGTGTTCTGACGATTAAGAGGTTGGGGTATTTTTCTATTAAAGGTTTGATGTAACTGGTATCTTTATTAGCGAATGAAGCGTAAGCTTCGTCGATAACAACGACCGTATCCTTATCGATAAAAGATAGTATTCTATCCAACTCGCTTTCCGATAGGGAGTTCCCGGTCGGATTATTCGGGGATGCAATTAAGATCATTTCCGGTTTTTCCTGTTCGGTGATTTTTTGCATTCCTTCGATATCGTATTTGAAGGTATCGCCCTCCTCGTATAGAGGATAGAAAATGGTACGTCCGTTTACTTCTTCAGCAATAGACTTATAATACCACCAGGAAAATTTGGGTATGAGTAATGTTTTAGTTTTGGGACCTCCTGCTAAAAAACAATGTACCACTTGTTTTAAAATGTCTTCTCCGCCGTATCCTAAAATGACTTGTTTCTCGGGAACACCGTAGAGTGTGGAGATATAATCCGATAATATACTTTTTTTCCCTTCATCGTAAATACGGGTGTAAAAACATAATTTATTGGGATCGAAATTCTTTAGTACTTCTCCGATTTCAGGTGCAGGACCGTAGTTGTATTCATTGCGGTCGAGGTAAGTTATCTTATTTTCCATGGTTATTTTATATGGTTTCCAAAACATTCAAATAAATAGTTGCTTTAAAATGAAAAAAGCGTTTATTAATGATATGCAAAACTACATGAAATAATTTAATACGCCAAAATAACCGCTCTCTTTCGACATAGAGAATGCGTAACCGAAACGGGGGTGTATTTGACATAAATAATAAATGTTAACATTCATGTGTGCCCGTATTATGGAATGAAATTATAATTTTGTTATCTAATGTATAATCTGTCAGATTCGTAGTGTAGATGTCGTTTACAGAATGGAGTTATAGGATTTTTGATGATGCAACACATGCTTATCATCTTGTAGGTGAGGTTGAGGCGAAAGTAGTCAACCCGTACGATGAAAAGAATATTGCTTATCATTTGTATGTAAAAAATTGGACGGATGCGATACAATGGCATCTGGAAGATATTATTCGGGATCCGGATATTGTTCCGGAGGAAGCGTTGAGAATAAAACGTCGGATAGATGTGTTGAATCAGATTCGTACGGATATTGTTGAAAAAATCGATGATTGGTTTTTAGCGAAATATAAAGACGTAAAGACCGGACCGGATGCTGTGTTGAATACGGAAAGTCCCGCGTGGGCATTGGATCGTCTCTCGATTTTGGCTCTTAAAATTTATCACATGGAACAGGAAGTGGAGAGAAGAGATGTAATTCCTGTCCATGTAGAGAGATGTAGGTTTAAATTGGATGTGTTAAAGTGCCAGCGTCAGGATTTGATTGTGGCGATTGACCAATTATTGGCGGATATCGAATCGGGTAAAAAATATATGAAGGTTTACAGGCAGATGAAGATGTATAATGATCCGATGCTGAATCCCGTATTGTATAAAAAGATGGAGGTGGATGATTAAAAAGGTTTTAATTATTCGTTTTCGTCGGATTGGAGATGCCGTATTGTCAACCGTGCTTTGCAGTACTATTCGTAAAAACTTTCCGGAGGCGGAGGTGCATTATCTCTTGCATGATCCGATAAATACCTTATTCGAATATCATCCCGATATTGATAAAGTGATCTCTTTTCCGGCGAAGGATAGTGTCGGGAGTTATTTGAAACGTGTTTGGCGATTGATGCGGAAAGAGAAGTACGATGCGATTATAGATACCCGTGCCACTTTTACTTCTTTGTGTTTCTCCTGGTTTTCTTTTAAAACAAAATACCGTATCGGGACTCGGAAGAGTTATTCTTTCATCGGTCATAATTACCGGATCGCCAATCAAAAAGACGATACTTTAGATGAGGTCTCGCGAAATTTGTTATTGCTGAAGCCGTTGGAACGGTTAAAACCGTTGGAATACGTGTCCGATTTTCGACTATGCATTACTTCGGAAGAGAACCGGGATTTTCATTCTTTTATGGAGCGGGAAGGAATTGATTTTTCCAAGCCGGTAATTGTCTGTACTCCTTTTACCCGGGTAAAAGGAAAAGCATGGAGTATGGAGAGAATGAAGAAAGTGTTGAGACTGATCATTGAAACTTATGACGCCCAATTGATATTCAATTACAACGAGCGGGAAAAGGAGGCTGCTTTTCGGCTCTTTCGGGAGATGGGAGAAGACGAACACCTTTTTATTCATATTGAAGCCGATTCCATAAGAAAGTTGGGTGCCATGTGTTTGCAGGCAGACTTCTTTTTTGGTAATGAGGGCGGACCTCGGCATATCGCTCAGGCCTTGAACATTCCTGGCTTTGCTATTTATCCGCCTTGGGTGGATAAGACTAAATGGTTGCCTAATCCGAGTGAACGTTACCAGGGAATTAGTCCCCGGGATGTAATTCTTCCGGATGAATGGCAGAGCCTGACGGACAGAGAACGTTTCGAGCGGATTACCGTCAAGGAGGTGTGGGCGAGATTACGGCCTATGCTCGATAAATTTTTGGCTTCGAAATCCGGTATTACTTAATAAATCCTTTTCTGCTTATTCTAACGGTAAGCCCGATGTTATTTTTGAATACTTTTCCAAAATCTCCGTATATACCCGTGTCGATATTTACGGGCAAGTGCCGTAAGGGCAATCTGGCTTCCAATCCGAAAGAGAATTGACGGTGAGAACCCTCGAATTTTTTTGAATAAGTTCCGTAGTTGATGGAATAGGATAGCATAGCCTTGTAAGGAACTTCCCGGAAAGCCTTTCCTTTTATTCCTATATAGTGAGCTATAATCCGGTTATTGTATATGCCTGAACCTCCTTTTTCCATGTCGGATAACATAAAGGGGGAACCGATGGTGCGTTGATACAGGGTCCAACCGCTCCGGTACTCGCCGTTATTGAAATAATTGTCACAGCCTCCTAATATTTTTTTACCGTACGTGGGGCTGTTCGGATCTTGATGTTCCATCTCTTCTGGTGTCGCTGGCCGGTCGTGACGGGAACCGGATTGGTATTTGGTGTAATAGAATTCATACGTAATATCGCTGATCCATTGCTCTTTATTTTTGGCTCCGTAATAGAAATTATAAGTTCCGTCCGGAAAAGAACGAAAATCGGTGCCCGATCCGTCTTCAAACGGGATGTCGTGATAAAACGTCAGGGTGTAATTGTCTCCTATGTAATTGATGCGTAAATGTTCTCTTCCCAGGTGATTTCCCAAAGCGTTGATCATATCGCTTTGGCTGGCATCCGAGCCTCCTTCCTTGGCGGCGACGATTCGCAAATAATCTTTGAACGAAGAGGGTTGTTTCCCGTATACCGGAGATTTTCCTCCCCATTGAGCCCAATGTTCCAGACCCATGATAAGTTCGATCCGTCGGTGAATCGTGAATTTTACAAATAGGGACTTGTTGTGCAAACGGGTATCTTTTACATAGCGGTCATCGATCATCTGATAATCGGCCCAATTGAATTTAAAGGCAAAAAAATCCCCGATGGAGAGGTAGTCGCTGCTAAGGTTGTAACCCGGCATGGTTCTGGAATTGCCGGAACGGACGAAATTGCCGTTGGTGGAGGAAGTTCCGTTGTACTCTTCTTCCGGGTGCATCATTCCTAAATCCAACCGAAATTTTTTCCATTTGGCACTAACGTAAAGTTGGTCGACCAATAGGTTATTTTCTGCCTGGGAGAGATAGACAGCCCCGGAAAAACCATAAGCGAATTGTATTTTATGTTTATGGTTGAAATCCGAGAAAATGCCGGCTTCCAACAAGCCGCCTTTGCCGTTGGGAATAAGACCGTGACGGTTGGAGATCATCCAGAAAGGTAATTCGTTTTTCGACGAGATAAAACCGGTAAGGGAGGTCTTATATTCCATACTTCTTTTTTGAGCACACGTGACACCCGGAAGTAAAAATATCCCTAATAAGATAATTACTATTCTCATTTAAAAAGTTCAATTATACACAATACAACACACAAAGGTATCTAAAAATCGATAGAATCCTTGCGATCTGGGTTATTTCTCGTCAAAAGAAGTTTTTCTATTACCGGGATATCTTCTTTATAGGTTAGCTTGATGTTGGAAGGTTCTCCTTCCACTATCTTAATCGGCACGTCGGGAAAATAGCGACGTATCACGCTGCAATCGTCGGTACAGGTGAATTGGGGATCGTTTTGTGCCAATTGGTATGCTTTTTTTAGAATGGTTGAATGAAATCCTTGGGGAGTTTGGACGTGGAACAAAGTCTGACGTCGGGGTATGGCAGCGATAAACCGACCGGTCGAATCGCTCTGTATGATGGTGTCAGTTGCCGGTATGGCCGTAGTACACGCTTCATGGGTATTGAGGTTTTCGACAATACGATGAATGATGGAATGAGAGACTAACAAGCGAACGGCGTCATGAATGATAAAGAGCACGTTTTCGTCGGTATAGGAACTTAAGGCTGCCAGAGTGGAGTGATAGCGTTCCCTGCCGCCCGGTACGATTTTTTTTACCTTGTGAATCTTTTCCGCATCTACGATATGCTGGGCTTGCGTGATAAAATCTTTGTGAATAACGATGATGATTTCGTCTATATCGGGATGTGTTTGAAAGACGGAAAGCGTGTGTGCCAATACGCTCTTTCCGGCGATTTCTAAAAATTGTTTCGGAATATCATTCCCCAGTCTTAATCCGGAACCTCCGGCCAATATGACGCCAATGCGTTTCATGATAAATCTTTGTGTTTATAAGTTTGTGGTAGGTTGATCCGTCAGTATGAATTCCAATTCACCTCCGCGAAGGATTTCTTCGTGTGTGATCCATGGACGTTTTAAAGGATCTCCGTTCAATAATATCTTTTTTACATATATGTATTGATCGTTTTCTTTATTGGCCTTGATAATAAAACGTCTGTCTTGGCCCAGTTTTAAAATAACCTTTTTGAATAAAGGTGTTCCTAATCGATATTTGCCGTCACAGGGATTTACCGGATAAAAGCCGATGGCTGAGAAAACATACCAGGTAGATAATTGGCCGTAATTGTCGTTTCCCGGCAGTCCTTCTGGAGTATCGGAGTAAAGTTTTCTGATTTGGCTGACGTGGTATTGTGTCTTTGTCGGAACTCCGGCATAACTGAACAGATAGGGTGTGTGCTGTAACGGACCGTAAGCCTGTTCGTAATATAGAGTACTGTCTATTGAGGCATATAGACTGTCTAACCTGGAGATAAAAAACTGTTTTCCTCCTTGAATATTAATGAGCCGTTCGATTTCGTGAGGAATAAACCACGTGTTTTTCCGAGAGTCGTCGGTTTGTTTGAACCGGCACTGTTTGTCTTTTTCTTCAACCCACCCCGTTGCCGTGTCGAATAGTTGTTCGTAATTTCGGGAGGATTGTATAAAAAAGAGGTAATCGTCCTCTTTGTTTAATGCTTTTGCCATTTGTGCGGCACACCAGTTGTCATAGGCGTGGGTCAGACTTTTCAAAACGGAATGTTCCGTCAACTCGCCGGGAATAAAGTGGTACCGACGTAACGCGTTGATTTCCGGTGACGGATTGGTTAACGTGGCTTTGATGGCTTCGTAGGCTTTTTCTATGTCGAAATTGCGGATTCCCTTCAGGTAGCTTCCCGTGATAACGGATATGGCCGGATTGCCGATAGCTCGTTGCGGGATGATCCCGCGGGGAAGAATGCCGGTTTGATCGTAATGGATCAGTAAAGATCGAATGATTTCGTTTGCCTTTTCCCGCTGGGTAATGGTTAATAGCGGGTATTGAGTCCAGCAAGTGTATTGTAACGGAGCTAATTTATATTGAATCCCTTTCCCTACGGAGTGTACTTCTCCGTCTACTCCCGTGTAATTTCCGTGTGCGTCAGAGTAGACGGATGGGGTTAAATAAGCGTGATATAAAGCTGTATAAAATATTTTGGCTGTTTCGGAACTATCCGTTTTTATTCTTATTCTGGAAAGCGTTCTTCTCCATTGTTGTTTGGCGTCTCTCTTTACTTTATCGAAACTCCAGTGGGGTATTTCTTTATTCAAATTTGCAATAGCCCCGTCGCTATTGGCGGAAGAGATACTGATTTTGGCGATGATTTTGTTGGTGATTTGTCCGAAGTCTATCCAGGCGTAACTTTGGGGGAGGGTAATCCTTTTCCCGTTGGCAAGAGGCCGTAGCGAATCGTTGCCGGCCCACACGTTTACATCTTGTGAAAATTGAATGAAAAAGTAGATGCGCCTGGTCTGGTTGTCCTTTATGTATTTCCGGTATCCTTGAATACTTCTGTTATCTACTTTCTTAATGGATGTTTCTTGCGAGCCTTCTTCTTCATGGGGTGTTATCATGTCCAACACCAATCCGTAATTGGCAGCCGTGGGAAACTGGTAATATTGTATACCGCACCGTTCCGTAACGGAAGATTCCGTTTTAATCCCGTTTTTAAACGTGACACTATAATAGCCGGGTTCTGCCTGTTCGTCCCGATGAGAGAAACCTGCATAACAGGAGCGAATGAAATGCATGGCATTTTCTCCCGAATGTGGCTTTTGGACCGTGGGGAGGATCTTTATACCGGGGTGTTTTTCCATTGTCAGGTTTCCCGGATGAATAAAAGAAAACGCGGATATAACGGAATCCTTATACGTGTATCCTTGTTCTCCGGAAGTATTGACGGTGTTCGGACCGAGTTGTATCATTCCGAAAGGGTAGGCTGCGCCGGGAAAACAACCTCCTTGTCCGTTTGTGCCGATAAAAGGGTTAACGAGATCGGTTATGGGCATTTCGCGCTCTCTGGTACAGCTGGTACTGATTAGTAAGTATAGGAAAGAGAGCAATAGAAGACTTGTTTTCATAGTTTCGGTTTTACGATATGGATAAAACTAACCTAATTCATTCCATGCCAAGGCAGAGGCTCCGAATATGGCAGCATTTACCGGTAAAGAGGAACGTAGGATTTTAACCTTTTGTTTGTAAACGTGAAGTAAATTTTTCTCCATTTGTTCTTGAGTGGTTTTGAATAACCATTCTCCCGCGTTGGCAACTCCTCCTTGGAGAAATATGGCTTCCGGGCTGGTAATGGCTACTAAGTTGGCTAATGCGCTACCCAATTCTTCTCCGGTATGTTGGAATGCTTCTAAGGCAATAGGATCCCCTTTTTCCGCTGCTTCGTATACTTTCTTGGCTGTTAATTGGTGGAAGGGGATATCTCGTAATTGGCTTTCGATGTTTTCCGTGGCGAGTAATTCACAAGCTGTACGTTTTATTCCGGTAGCTGATACGTATGTTTCCAGGCATCCTCTCCTGCCGCAATTACATGCTCTTCCGCGGGGATGTACAATCGTATGTCCTAATTCTCCCGCTAAGCCGTCATTTCCATATACCAATTGGCCGTTTATTACGATTCCGCTTCCGAGTCCCGTTCCCAAGGTGACCACCACGAAATTTTTCATTCCTTTTGCCCCGCCATAGATCATCTCTCCAATGGCGGCAGCCTTGGCATCGTTGGTCACTACAGCAGGTAATTTGAACTGCTTCTCGATGAGTTCCACGATCGGAATAATACCTTTCCAGTATAGATTTGCAGCGTGTTCGATGGTTCCGTTGTAGTAGTTGCCATTCGGGGCTCCGATGCCGACTCCGATGGGAGTAATATCCAGTGATTTCAATTCAGAGAAGATCTTGGCATGCAATTCCGTTATGAAGTTTTGGATATTATTGTAAGAGCGAGTGGCTAACGTTCCTTCCGCGTAACATTTACCCGCTTGATCAATAATACCGAAAACCGTATTGGTACCTCCTATATCGATTCCGAGTGAAACTTTCGTTTGCATGGTTATTTCCGTTTGAGTTGTATGTTTCTCCTTTCTGAGGTTAAAAGTAATAAAAAAATAAGAGATCGATGGGGCGATCTCTTATTTTTAATTACTAACTACTAACCTAAACATACAAACTTATGAAAAAAAACTGTGTCTTTTTGTCTGTTTCTACATTGCAAAGATAAAATGAAGGTAGGGATCGGATAGTTAACACTTCGTTAATCTTTTCTGTATAGAGATTTAAATCTGAGGGAAGAGGTGAAATAATTTAAAATGAAATAATTAGCTGTTCAGGTAAAAATCCATGGTCAGATTCTTGTAACTTTCATGGTATACATGTCTTTCTGTCTCAATAATTAACACGTCTTCTTGGTAAATGGTTTCCCGGTCGGAAATCTGCATAAGCAAACGTTTGGGGGCTTTACCTGGATTAGGTAAAACCTTCGTTAATTTGTTAATAAACCATTTTTGTGTTTTAATGTGCCCTATAAAACTCTCTGCTTCCGTTACCGGGAGAATGACATGAAAGGAACCTCCCGGGAGTAAAAGTTTTTGTACCGCAATGAAAAGATCTTCGTGAGACAAGGTTGTGCAATGCCTTGCCAAAGTTCGTTCCGGCAAAGGGGGCGGTGTGGAGCGAATAAAAAACGGAGGATTGCATAGAATGGCGTCGTAGCTGTTTTCAGGAGAAAATTGTTGGATCGCTCCTAAAAAAAGCTCTATACGGTCAGCCCAAGGACTGCTGGTGATATTTTCTTTTGCCTGAGAATAAGCCTCCGGATCGATTTCGATAGCATGGATTTTTGTTTTCGGATTACGTTGAGCTGCCATAAGAGCGATTAATCCGCTTCCGGTTCCGATATCGAGAATGTGTTTTTTATCTCGGATGTCAGCCCACGCTCCGAGTAAAACTCCATCCGTACCCACTTTCATGGCACACTTTTCCTGACGGACGATAAACTGTTTGAACTGGAAATAAGAGTTGCCCATAGTTTTGGCTGAAACTTTATGTAGAAAAGATGTTTAAAAAGTGGATTAGTGAATTCTTTTTAAACATCTTTTTGAGAGGAATTACTTACTCTCTTCTTGTTTCTCTTCGTCAAATAGCAAGATCTTTTTTTCCAACAAGAGATTGTACCATTGTAACATCTTTTTCATGTCGGAAACGTATACCCGATCTTTGTCGTATTCCGGAATGATGGATTCGATATAATCGGTGATTTTGGCGGAAGACTCTTTATGACTGATGGTCTGACCTCCGTTTTCTTTTTCGTAAATGCGCTTGAATACTTCTTTCAGCGGCATATCCTCACCTTCAGTGTATATGGAAATATCCTCCAAAGCAATGATTTTGGCATTGGAATAAGCTGGAAAGCGTTTACCGTCAATTAACGATTCGACAATAAGGGCCTTGGGGGTGTTGTTGATCAATTTGTATAAACCCGGTTGACCTGATATGGATAAAATCTCTTTTAACATACTTTGTTTTTTTGATGTGTTATAAATGAGACTGCAAAAATACGAATCAATGTTTAAAAGTAAAAGTAAAAACAAAATATAATCGAAAGGCAAAGGGCGAAATAATAATCAGGGATGATATTCGCGTGGTTTTATAAACCTCGTTGTTTTTTTATTTTTTCATACGCTTGGTTGATGGCCGTGAATTTTTTTTCTGCAGCCTTGCGTACGTCTTCTCCCAAATAACTTACCTTATCCGGATGATTTTCCATAGCCATTTTCCGGTAAGCTTTTTTAATCGTTTCATTGTCAGCAGACGAATCGACCCCTAAAATGCTATATGCTGAATTTAAATCGTCATAATACATGGATTTGATGGATCGGTAGGTGGTGGGATCTACTCCCAACAGATCGGCGATTCGATCCAATAACCCGATTTCCCGGTTACATACGTTTCCATCGGCCTTGGCCAATCCGAAAAGAAAATAGAGTAATTGAATCCGGGCGTGTATATTCATGTTTTGTCGAATCTGGATACATACGGGTTCGATTCTGATCTCTTTATGCATAATCTCTTTGATCATGGCCAAAGCTTCCCGTTCTCCTTCCGGTCCGAAATTTTCTCTGAAGAAAGTTTTCACGTAATCCAATTCGTTACGTGTGATTTTTTCATCGGCTTTCATTAATGCGGTAGCCAATACGACCAAACTACATAAGAAATCTCCTCTTCCGGAGGTGGTAGGACCTTCTTGTGTCGTTTGGATGACGGCCGGAGAATCAAAAGCCGACCCGATAAAGAAACCGAATAACGCTCCGATAGGACCGCCCATGGCGAATCCTAATCCCGCTCCTATCCATTTTCCGTATTTTCCCATAATATCGTATATTGTATGAAGTCTCTCTCTAAGGAAACTTTCGACCTATTGTATTTTTCTTGCAAAAATATAAAGATTCCCGGACAATGGGACTGGTATTTTAAGCTTTTAGTTTTTTTACGATTTCGATGATTTGCTCCAGAAGATAGTCTGAATCGTTATTATGGATAACAAAGTCGGATTGTAGGCATTTCTCCCTATCGGGTAGTTGATTGTTGATACGTTCTATTATTTTTTCCCGGCTGACCGCATCCCGCTTCATTGCCCGTAAGATACGGGTCTCCCGATCTGCGGTGACGGTGATTATGTGATCGAAAAGCGGAGTTAATCCGGCTTCGAAAAGGATAGCCGATTCAAAAAAAAGAAAAGGTGTGTTCTGGGATTCACTCCATTCTAAAAAATCTTCCGTCACAACCGGATGGACGATTTTATTGACTTGATCGATCCTCTTTTTGTCATTGAATATGAGGGAAGCGAATTTTTTTTTATCTAATTCTCCCGTCGGCAGATAAACAGATTCTCCGAAGAGTGCGATCAAGTCTCTTTTTATTTCATGGCGGTGATTGATTAACCATGAGGCTCTTGTATCGCTGATGTATACTGGATAACCAAGAGCTTGGAAGATGCGGGATACGGTTGTTTTGCCGCTGCCGATCCCTCCTGTCAGACCGATTTTTATCATCACCGTTTATTTGATTTTTTTTCAATAAGAAATTCTACCTGTTCGGGCGAGAATGAGAGGTTCTGAATATAGGGAGGATATTTCCCGAGTGTTACGTTTAAGGCCGTCGTGTTTTTAGTGATCTGCTTATAATCCACACTGAACCTGAAACTCGTATCCGTGACTTGATCGTATCGGCTAAGCCCCACGTCGAACGTGACGTCTATGGCGCTGGGAAATAATCGCATTTGTAAAGAATCGGGTAAATTCTTTACGGTTAATGTCACATTTTTTTTAGACTCGGTGAAACGTTCCACTTCGATCAGAATTTTAGCATTATTGTCATCTATCTGAACACCGTGGATCTCTTCGAATGAGACATTTTTCGTAATATCTTTGGATAAATCTTTAAGTCGGACGGGAAGGGTGCATACGGACTGAATCGTATCGATAACGGAAGCCGGGCCGCTAATTGTTAATTTATCGGGTGTCACGGATATAGGATTTTTTAGCATGTACTGTTTTTTCAGTGTATACTCGACACGAGGTTGTACGGGGACGACCTTACTTTCGAATCTTGAAAATTGGAAATGTATGGTCTCCGGAGTGATGTTCAATAGTTTGATATCCGAGTTTAGTTGAGCGGCGATTCTGTCCTTGATGTCTATCGTATTCAGGGTATAATCCAGCATGTCTTTCTTGTCGAGTATGCCGTTGCTGTAACTGTTCACGTTGAAAACGATAGGTAGGAAAGAGGTTCCTATTTTATAGCGTAACAGGGCAAACCCGTGAGCCCTGATTTCTAACGTCATCTCTTGAGGCAGTTCGGAAACAAGTAATTTACCCTTGGGTAAATCCGTATATCTTACGGGGTATGTGATTTGTGTCGCGTACTCTTTGTTTAGCGTGTTTAAAAACCACAAAACTGTTGCAACGATGAGACATATACCATAAGTAATGATATTGCGTTTTAAATGCAAACGCTTCCGTTCTTTAAACAAATGACCGATTCTACCGGATAAATCACGCATATTCAGAGGTTAAGTAATTCAAAGATTAAGTGATTCGGAAATCACCTGATCACTTAATCTGAAATCTGCAAAAGTATTGTTTTTATTTGGCCGGAACATCCGTCATGTCCTTAACAATGGCTTCTTTGCTTACTTTTAATCTTGCCTGGCTTTCAACCTCGATGATAACCGTAAAATCGTTGATCTCAACAATCTTACCGAAAATACCCCCCGTAGTCATTACTTTATCTCCTTTTTGTAAAGATTCTCTATATTTTTTGAGTTCTTTTTGTCTCTTCATTTGCGGTCTGATCATAAAGAACCAAAAAACGATAACAATCAGGATTAAAGGTAAGAATGACATAATACCACCGCCTTGAGCCGCTTGCGCTTGTAATGTTAACATGAAAATTGTGTTCATAGTTTACTGTTTTGTATTAATTTTTAATATTTGCCGTTATTTTTAAAGTAAAACTTTTTTCCGGAATGTTTGCAAAGATATGAATAACTTTGTATTGTTTGCCCATTCGACCGGAAGAGTTGAATTCGACCTCGATTTTTCCTTCTCCGCCCGGGGGAATAGGTTTCTTATCGTATTTAGGAATGGTACATCCGCAACTGCTTTCCGTATGGGTGATGAGCAGATTCTTCGTACCCGTGTTTTTAATCTTAAAAGTGTGCGTGACAATTTCTCCTTTCTGAATCTCTCCGAAATTGAAGTGTGGATCTTCTATTTGAACTTTGGCAAGAGTATCCGTGCCTTGAACCGAGTCCGTGTGTAGAGTGGTGATTGAATTTGAAATCGTGTTTTCATCCGTTTGCTTTCTCTCTTTGTTATCACAAGAGCAGATCAAGATGATTCCTGTCAATATATAAATGAAAAACCTCCCCATAATCCTTATTTTTGCAACGAAAATACGATATTAATTTAAAATATGAGATGCCTCATGGAATAATTTTTATCTTTGATATCATTCATCGTTTCAAGACCGATATCGAGATGTTGCCGAACGAAATTCTGAGTTACCATCTTGTCTGAGGCCGTTGTTTTGATACCGTCTGAAATCATGGGGCGGTCTGAGATCAAAAGAAGAGCTCCCGTGGGTATCCGGTTTGCAAAACCCACGGTAAAAATAGTTGCCGTTTCCATATCGATGGCTAAGGCACGAGTGGTAATCAAATACTCTTTAAAACGGTCGTCGAACTCCCATACCCGCCGGTTGGTCGTGTATACGACTCCCGTGTAATAGCTTCTTTGGTTTTTGGTGATCGCTTTCGAGCAGGCTTTTTGTATACTAAAGGCCGGAAGGGAGGGGACTTCTCTCGGCAGGTAGTCGTTGGAAGTACCCTCTCCTTTGATGGCGGCGATCGGCAAAATATAGTCCCCCACGAGGTGCTTGGTCTTGAGGCCGCCGCATTTTCCCAAGAAAAGAACCGCCTCCGGTTCTATGGCGGACAATAAATCCAGAATGGTCGCGGCATTAGCGCTTCCCATTCCGAAGTTGATCATGGTGATTCCATTGCTGGAAACATTAGGCATGTTTTTGTCTATACCGACGATTGGTGTTTGAAATTTTTCTGAAAAAAGTTCCAAATAATAATCGAAATTAGTCAGTATGATGTGTTTCGAAAACTCTTCTAAAGGACGTCCCGTGTAACGGGGTAACCAGTCTTCAACGATATCTTTTTTTGTTTTCACATTCTCGGATTTTCAGATTATCTTTGTCCCTTCAAAATTAAAACAATATTATGGACGAAGAAAATTTTCGTCTGAAAATTTGAAAGTATGTTAGAAGAGTTAAAGGGTATTCGCATAGAAGAATATACGTATGATCTGCCTGACGAACGGATTGCCAAATTTCCATTGGAGAATAGGGATGCCTCTAAATTGTTGATATACGAGGGGGGGAAAATCCGTGAACGTCGCTTTTATGAGGTGCCTGATATGCTGAATGCCGGACAGACTCTGATCTTTAACAATACTAAAGTTATTTATGCCCGTATCCTGTTTCAGAAAGTAACCGGTGCCGCCATCGAGGTATTTTGTTTAGAACCTTACTTGCCGGCTGATTATGTCCGGAACTTTGCGGCTGTGAAGAGTTGTGAATGGAAGTGTATGGTCGGGAATCTGAAGAAATGGAAGGAAGGAACCATCGTATGTCCTTACCATTGGGAAGGAATCGAGGGACAATTGAGAGCGACCCGAATGAAGCAGGAGGGAAATGATATGATTGTTCGTTTCGATTGGGATAGTCCGATTAGTTTCAGCGAGGTATTGGAACATTGCGGTAAAATTCCCATTCCTCCCTATTTGAACCGGGATTCGGAAGAGGACGATAAGATTCGTTACCAGACCGTCTATTCTAAAAACGAAGGTTCCGTCGCGGCACCGACGGCGGGATTGCATTTTAGCCTATCTGTGCTGGATCGATTACGGGCAAAAGGAACAATGATGGGGGAATTGACGCTTCATGTGGGAGCCGGAACCTTTAAGCCCGTGAAAAGCGAGACCATCGGGGAGCACGCCATGCATACGGAACACATTGTCGTACAACGGGAATTGGTAGAGCATCTTTACGAGTGTCCGGATCATATTATTGCTGTCGGGACAACTTCTGTCCGTTCATTGGAAAGTTTGTACTGGATGGGTGTAAAGCGATTGGAAGGTGATAACGATTTTAATTTGTTGGAACAGTGGGAAGCTTATACTTTACCCCGGCATTACTCTTTGCGGGAGGCTATGGCCTCTTTGTTGCAATGGTATAAAGAACGGGATGCTGAAATGTTAAAGGCGCAGACAACAATCATCATTGTGCCCGGTTACCGGTTCAGGGTGATTTCCGCCATGTTTACTAATTTCCATCAGCCGCAGAGTACGTTATTGCTTTTGGTCGCTGCGGCCATCGGGGAAGATTGGAAAAAAATATATCGGTATGCCTTGGAACATGATTTCCGTTTTCTCAGTTATGGAGATAGTAGTTTTTTAAAGATAAAAAAGTAAATTTGCGTGATTTGTCATAATATTATCCGATGAAAGAACTGTGCCTGCCTGCATTCGATTATAAGGTGAAAAAACAGCAAGGTCAGATGCTGATTTTTGATATCGTTCGCAAACGGTATGTCGTTTTGACTCCTGAGGAGTGGGTGAGGCAGCACTTCATTCATTTTCTGGTGGCTTACCGGGAATTTCCTGTACGATTGATCGCCGTGGAAAAAGAGGTGGCGGTTTGCGGATTAAAACAACGATTTGATATCGTTTGTTATGATCGGCAAGGAGAGCCCTATTTGATCGTGGAGTGTAAGGCACCGACTGTATCTCTTTCACAAGTGGTTTTCGATCAGGCTTTTCGTTATAATCTTTCCGTTGGGGCTCGCTTTGTGGCCATCACGAACGGGTGTGAGCTTTATTGTGGTGAAATGACGGAAAGCAGAGTGTTCCGGTTATTGGCTGGTATCCCTTATTTCGGTGCTTGATTTTTATGTTTGTCGGAGTGAGTTCGAGCTTTTTAGAGTAATATTTTGACCTGTTGTGACCGATTGTGGTAACTTTTTTTTATTTTTACGGGGAAAGTTTATAAATATTCACTAAATAGCAGCGTTATGATTCCAGCATTTGCTTTGAACCCCGATCCGTTAGTGCGATTTTTAGGAAAAATTCCCAAAGAGTTTACAAAGGCCGATATTATTCGTTATATCATAGAGAATGATATTAAAATGCTTAATTTAAGGTATCCGGGAGCTGATGGCCGTTTAAAAACATTGAATTTTATAATAAACAGTCTGGAACATTTGGATGGTATTTTGAGCTGTGGTGAACGGGTGGACGGTTCCAGTCTTTTCCCTTATATAGAAGCTGGAGCGAGCGATCTGTACGTGGTTCCTCGTTATAGAACCGCTTTTTATAACCCGTTTAGTGAGGTCCCTGCTATTGATATTCTTTGCAGCTTCTACGCGAAAGACGGAAAACCGTTGGAGATGTCGCCGGAATATACCTTGAGAAAGGCGCATGAAGCCCTTAAGGAGGTTACGGGAATGGAGTTCGAGGTGATGGGAGAATTGGAATATTATGTAGTGAGTAATAAAGAAGAGCTTTTTGGGGCTTCGGATCAGAAAGGATATCACGAATCGACCCCTTTCAATAAAGGGCAGGAGCTGCGGGTGTTGGCGATGAAATATATCGCCGAAACCGGAGGTTTGATTAAATATGGTCACTCGGAGGTAGGAAATTTCACGAAAGATGATTTGATGTATGAACAGAACGAAATAGAGTTTCTGCCGACGACTTTGGAGGATGCCGCGGATCAATTGATGATTGCCAAATGGATATTGAGGACATTGGCTTATCAATATAGGGTGGACTTGACATTTGCCCCTAAGATTACGGTCGGTAAGGCAGGGAGCGGATTGCATATTCATACCCGTTTGATGAAGGAGGGAAAAAATCAGATGATTCAAGACGGGGTGTTGACCGATAATGCTTTAAAAGCCATTGCCGGTTACTTGGATTTAGCTCCTTCTTTGACGGCATTCGGAAATAGGAATCCGACCTCTTATTTTCGGTTGGTGCCCCATCAGGAAGCCCCGACTACTGTTTGTTGGGGGGACCGGAATCGCTCGGTACTGGTTCGTGTGCCTTTGGGGTGGACAACCGGAGCGAATGAAATGGTAAAGGATGCTAATCCTTTGGAAAAGGTGTCCCATGTGGATCATAGCGTGAAACAGACGGTGGAGTTTCGTTGTCCGGACGGCTCGGCAGATATATATCTGCTGTTGGCCGGTTTGGCCGTGGCGGCCCGTCATGGTTTTGAGATGGAGAACGGATTGGATTATGCAAAAGAACGCTATGTGGATGTAAATATATTCGATGAAACGAATAAAGGCGTTGTCGCCCGGTTGAGTCAATTACCGACCTCTTGTGTCGAGTCTGCTGATTTCTTGCAGAAACAACGGGCTGTATTTGAGGAATATGGCGTGTTTGCTCCTCGTTTGATCGATGGAACCATCGAAATGCTGAGAAAATATAATGACCGGACATTGCGTCGGGACATAGGAGAGCATTCCGAGAAAATCATGGAATTGGTCAATCGTTATTTCTATTGCGGATAGACAATTGACAATTGTAGATTTGATGATTCGGAGATTCCGTGATTGAATTTGATGTTTTGAATCACGGATTCGATTCGTTGTTTTAATTGTCAATTTGCAATTTATAATCTACAATTAAAAGGTTATCTTCGCGTAAATGTTAATTAAGTGAGTTATGCAACAAAATATAGAACATCCGGAAAATGACGCTTGTTACGAGGGGTTGGCTGTTAATAAAGGAATTGAACAGCCTGATCCAGTGAATCCGGCTATCCTTGAAAGGCTAAAGCAGATTAAGAAAAAGACGTTGACCACGGACGATTACGTATCAGGTATTTTCCGAGGGGATATTAATATTTTAAGTCAAGCGATTACCTTGGTCGAGAGTGCCCGGGTCGATCATCAGGCGGTGGCTCAGGAGGTGATTAACCGTTGTTTGCCGAACACGGGGAAATCGGTACGAATCGGTATCACGGGAGTTCCGGGGGCTGGGAAGAGTACCTTTATCGAGGCTTTCGGTAAATTCTTAACTGCCCAGGGACACAAGATTGCCGTGTTGGCTATCGATCCGAGCAGTGAACGTTCCAAGGGGAGCATTTTAGGAGATAAAACCCGGATGGAAGAACTTTCCTGTGATCCTCATGCTTATATCCGGCCTTCCCCTTCTGCCGGATCGTTAGGAGGTGTGGCCCGCAAAACAAGGGAGGCGATGTTGCTTTGTGAAGCTGCCGGTTTTGATATCATCCTGATTGAGACGGTGGGAGTGGGGCAGAGCGAAACGGCGGTACATTCCATGGTGGATTTTTTCCTTTTGGTACAAATTGCCGGTGCCGGAGATGAATTGCAAGGCATCAAACGAGGAATCATGGAGATGGCCGATTCTATCATTATCAATAAAGCCGACGGAAATAATATCACCCGGGCCGAATTGGCGAAGGTGCAATTGCAAAATGCTCTCCACCTTTTCCCGCCTCACGAATCGGGCGTCGAACCTCAGGTGATGACTTGCTCCGCCTATGAGAAGACGGGTATCGATAAGATATGGGAAAACATTTTGCATTATTGTAGTGAAACCCAACAAAACGGTTATTTCGAACACCATCGAAGCGAACAAGCTAAATACTGGATGTACGAGACGATTAACGAGCAGTTACGTAATCGCTTCTATCAAAACCAAAAAGAAGCAATCAAGGAGGCAGAACGGCAGGTTCGGAATAACGAAGTCAGCTCCTTTGCCGCGGCATTTCAGTTGTTAGATAACTATTTTAATTGTAAATAAGAAAGAATTGTGATTTGGAGATTAATAGATTCCGTGATCGGGTGATATTTATTGATTTCGTGATTTCATTTTAATCTCCCAATCATTATATTTCCCGATATACAAACACCAATCTTTTTTAATCATCTAATCCCTTGTCCCTTGGTCCTTTAATTCTATCGTTTTTTGAATTGTCGACCGGAAATGTTGGTTTGAATTTTACCGTTTTTCGGGTATCCAATTGGATGCACTTTCCGCTATAAGGGCTATATGCTTCTCTCGGGGGACGTTCGTGCGGGAAGAAAGCACCGAATCCCATCAGGGTAATTCTCTCTCCCGATTGCAGGGTTTCCATGATGCAATCGATCATGGCCTGTACGGCTCTGCCGGCTTCTGTTTTCGTGATGCCGCTCCGGACGGCTACTTGATGGGCTAATTCTCGTTTATTCATGAAGTGTTATTAGTTTTTTCTCTGTTATTCTCTGATACAACGAACGGGTGCGGCCAAAGAGTTGATATCGTCGCCGTCGTTTAGAAAGGCATTTGCATTTCCCGGAGCCAAAAGCCCCACGTTGTGTGCCGGATCGTGAAAAATATCGATTACACTTCCTCCGTTTCCCCAGTACATACCGTTTGAGTAGTAATAGGGGTTGGGTGAGGAGGTCGGATACCGGTGAGCGTGGGTGGAGGTAAGTCTTCCGGATGCCTTAATACGGTAGCCGGGGCAAGGCAGGAAAAAGGTTTGGATTAGGTCTCCTTCAACGTCTTCTTTTATTAGTAGGATACCGGAGCACGCCAGCGGGTCTTCCGGGTCGTTTATCCGTCCGTAAAATATTTTATTGAAATAGGCGGCAATGGGTTCTCCCGTAGGAATAACCGGATCTCCGATGTTTCCGCTTGTGATTTGCCCTTTTAAGGTTGCTATAGCCGTTTGTCCGGGAACTGTATAGCCGGCGGGACTGATCGTCCAGGTCCCTGTCGACTGTCCTTGAACCTGATAGCCTGGGTAATCTATCCCTATTCCCGGGGTGATGGCGTCGTAATGAGTAGTCGTGTGCATTTGATAAAGGCCTCCTGGGACGTCCGGCCGGAGTGTGAAATTTCCCGGGGTATTCACGTTCCGGGCAGCCCAGTAACGGCTCCCGATCTGAATATCACGGAATCCCTGGTGCACATAAATGGTGTGGGTGGCATTGGAGAGGCCGTAGGTAATCACGATCTTTCCGTAACGGTCGTTGCCCGTAGTATTGGGTAAAAGCCGATAGGTAAAGCGAACAACCTTTTCTCCTGTTATACTTCCTGTGCCCAAGTCGGTAGCATCGTATCCCCCGATGCGGATAAAATCGTCTCCTTGCGTGACCGTGGCGGTCCAAAGTTCTTTCGTGTCATCTAAAACCACAGGGTAGATGCCGTCGTCATTATCATCCCGGTAGATACCGATAATACCTTTTCCGGTTATCCCGTCGAAATATTTGGATTGTTTTATGGCTATGATCTCGTCTTGGAAACCTTCGGCGCTTAGCTTGACGTACATGGTTCTGTAAGTGTTGTTGAGATGTTCTCCATAATATCCCGAAGAGGTCGTTAACGCAAAAATAACGGTTTGAGCAGGTTGCCCCGTTTGTACGGAAGTACCCGGGGCGGTAAAACTTGCGCTTCCGGTTTGTGCGAGGGTAATGTTTATGTTACCGGTCGGGTTGGCCGTGTCTACCGGTAAAGTGACGGGTATACGGATGCTGCAATCTTTTTCCCACCCTACGTAAAAGACGGAGCCTACCTCGAAGCGAAGCAACCGGCTTTGCCGGATGGAGATTTCCCGGGAGAGGTTTCCCACGGTTACCCGTATTTTGGCTTTTCGGGTTCCGGCGGCGGAAAGGGGAGGTAGCCGGAGAATCAACTCGCCTGACGGATTAAGCGGCAGAAATTCCCCGGCCGTTTTTCCGAGAATAAAGTCCTCGCCTGTCGTTGTGCCAGATTCTTCGACAAGGGTACACCGGATGTCGTCGAGGGTGGGTATCGTTCCGGTAACGCCGTTTATGCGGGTAACGGCCATCCGGGTAATCGTTACGTTTCCTTCCGTTTCCGTGGGTTCTAACAAATTAATGTCGGAGCGGGTCAGTTCCAGGGAGTATTGTCCGTTGGTAATCACATCTTTGATGGCCGAGTCTTCGTTAACCACGGTAGTTACACGGATATGATTGAAGGGAGGATACCGTAGGGCCTCGTCCAGGGTTGCGTATCCCGGGCCGTCGATCTCGAGGATCCGAATGTCGTATTGGTGGTTTCTCTTGATATCCAACGGAGTGTAAGCGGGAGGGTTAACCTGGGCAAGTGCGATTCTGTAAAAAGTGGCGGCGGTACTACCGTATTTCCCTTTCAGTATAAGATAGGGAGAGGCATTGCTTTTTCGCTCGTAGGCGTGGACGACGGCAGTTTGTCCCGAAATCCGGGCGTTGAATATTCCTGTCGTTGCCGAAGCGGGTTCAGTGAGCGTTGCTGGGGCGGAGGGAATGATCATTCCGGCGGTAAACGTGTTGTAAAGTTTGATGTCATCACAAACGAAATTGGAGATTCCGTTCCAGGAGATACTGATTCGGGCTGCATCCCGGATGACTTCGATCGAAGGAAGTGTTGTGAGAGCCGCAATGTCCGGGAGATGGATACTTCCCCACATGGTGTAATCCGTGTCTCCGGAAATGTTATATTCTTTACGGTCGATCAGCATCCCCCGAACCTCTCCTTCGTGCAGTCCGGCGAAATCGCTTGCAGAAAAAGCGGAGAGATTGGCATTTATCAAATAGTGTAAAGTACGTTCGTTCGTCAACGACGGATCGACGGAGAGCGTCAGATCATAGGTATACGTGCCGGGTATTCCGATCGCCGGGGATAGGTTGACGGCTTTTTTCCATTCTAAAAATATGCTGTCTTCCGAGAACACGAGCACGTCTATCGTGCTCAGGTCGCTACGGACCGTTCGGGCTGTCGGCGATACGGTCAAAGAGGGAGGGACGGATAGGAAGCCTTTTAATGTTGTGTGCTTTTTCCTTGTTTCCGGTTCCAAAGAGGGATCGGAACAAGCCCCGTGCAGGACGAAAAGCAGGATTAAAAACAGATAATCTCTTTTGTTCATGGCTATTTTGTTATATCGTGAACACAAATCAGACGGGCTGATGTGGCGTAGTTTCCTGTGGAAGTGGTATTGTCCGTCAAATTGACGATCGTGTACTCCGAACTACCGGTGGACAGTTGCCGGGCCGACCAGTAGGAGGCTCCGGAGACGAGGTTCGTGAAAGGAGCCACGGTACGGTTTGGGGTCCCCGGGGTATATTCCGCTTCCAGAGCCTTGTAGATTAATTGTAGTTCGGCGACGGTCGGTACCCGCCACCCGGGTCGTCCGTCTATGGTCGGCACGGTGAGGTTTCTGGCGATTTCATCCGGGTGATGAGGAGTGGTTCCGCCTGTCACCTCTTGCCCGTGAATATAGATTTGAAATCGGGGGGAAATTTTTTTATTCCCGCCTGCGGTGGGTTCGGTAACCCCATGGGTGGTTACAGGTATTGACAAGTCGACATCCCCTTCCCCGACCCGTGATTCGAATACGGTAAAATCCGGAACTCCCGGTGTGGCTTCCTGGAAAGAGGAGTTGGGGTATTGTCTGAACGTGAGTTTTTTCTCGAGTATACCGGAAGTGATGCTCACGGTGATGCCTCGTGTTGGAGTGAAAGAAGTAAGAGAAGGGAGAGTCGCTTCGATTCTGTTTTCATTGGCCAAAGAGTACGAGGGAGGAATGAGAACGGTTACGGGTGCGTTGTTGTTGTCGATGGCCGTTATTACCGGAAATCGGTTGGTCTTTAATTTGAAATCGAAAGAGGTACCCGTGAATTCGCCCTCGGTTTTGGACACTTGTATAAAATCGTTTACAACGGTTACATCCGATGATTCGAATGTCCACTCTTTGATTTCGATCCGGTTGCCGGTTAACGGAGTTGCTGTTTGCGGATTGTTTGCACCTAATTCCCGTACGATCACTTGAATGTCGAATAGGCTGTTACGTGCTATTGCCCTGTCGGAGAGGGGAATTTTATAGTAGTTATTCGCTTGGAGTATATTGTTTTGATCGATGTAAGGAAGTTGTAGAGTTATAAAGCTCTCTTCTCCGCGATCGTTCCATGGATTTTCCAACGTATAAAGAATGGTGGAGGTTTGGGATTGTAGTACGCCTTCCGCTGAAGGAGGGGAAAATGTTATACCGGGAAGGAGGGAATTCAAATCCTGATGGTTGATGGTGGACGTGGAAAGTGGCCTGAGCGGATCCTCCACGACCCGGCTTCGGGTGGAAAAATGTTGCCTTTTCAGTTCGATGTTTTCGTTTTTCCAGACTTTCCATTGTTCCTCGGGAGTCCCGTCAGCCTTAAGGGGAGTAGCCAAGGTGAAACGGAGGCGTATTTTAACGGCAATTCGTTTCAAAGATAACGCGATGAACGGGTAACGATTGATATTGTACGGGATAGCTTCGTTATTATGTGTTTCCATGATAAATAACGTGTTTGGAGCGTTATTCATGGCATGCTTTTCGTCGGTCAATTTGTTTTCCAACACGGATAGCTCTGTCGGAGGTGTTATATCGGTATGGTCGAAATTGGCCAAAGCGTATACCCATATATTATCCGTGGGGTTTAAGTCGCTTAAAGCAGAAACGGGAATCGTGATTAGCCCGTTTCCGTTCAGGGCTGTTGTAACCTCCGCTCCTGTTCTGGTGATTTTGACAATGATCTTTTTCTCTCCTCCTTCTTGTCGGACAAAAAAGAAAACCATCTCGTCGATTTTGTTTTCCTGTAAAGGGTCTTCGCCAGATTCGGAAACGGATCGTGCGACCGTTTTTTCTTTCGGGGTGCTGAGCCGGATATAAATGTACGTCTCTTCCGGTTCGGGAGTGGAGACCGGGGAGTGACAACACCAGAATAGCGTAATGGCGGAGAGGAGTAGATATATCTTTTTTAGCATGCTCATGTCTTAAGGTATTTGTCGAATGGTAATTACTGCACCGGGAACTCGTTTATTGTCCACTGTGATGTATACTTTAGTTTCATGATTCGGGTCTGTTCCGGAATTATAGGGCCGGGTCGGTCGGACACTAAATTTCAGGAAAGGCGGATTGGTTCCTGAATGCGGAACCTCACCGGAGGTGACAGATTCGGGTGTAAATTCAAAATCGTAGCCGTTCGAAAGCGATACGTGCCACCTTCGACCGATCGGGTGTCTCAGGCGGATTCCGATACGCGTGGCTTCGGATTCTCGTAATTCGATGGCGGCAGGCAAAGTTCCTATCGTTATGTCGTCGATCCATGTCCCCCATTCGTATTCCGTCGGTCCGAATTCTTCGGTGACCGTATCTTTGTTCCAGGGGCGGATCTCGGTTTTAACATAAATGTTTTCGGGCGTCCAATTCCGAATTTCCGCGTTTACGGTCAGGGACGAGTTCCGGGGAATGGCATAACTTATGATATCCCCGGGTGTTTTTTGGTATTCTAAAATGGTAGAGTAGGTATGAGATTCGGAAGTCTCCGTGTAGTATGGTGAAGAATTTGTACCTGTTAATTGCCTTTGAATAACCTTAAAATGAAGCGGTAACCCTTCGTTTAAATCGTAAGGATTTTCCGGGAGATTTTCCGGTATATAAAAAACGGTTGTTGCGCTCCTGTCGTGGGTTATTGAAATTTTACGCGTGTTTATAAGATTGATATAAGAAGTCCAGCTATCGGTAGTACTTGTTTTATGTATTACCGGAGTCGTTGTACCGAGTATGCGAGGATTACTTTTGGATATCAGGGAGTAGTCAGGTGGCGAAGAGATGTTGAAGGCATCTATGATGTAACAGCTTGCGATTCCTGTAGGATCACTCCACCAGCTTGTTGCGTTTGTGAAAACGGCCGGTGGTAATTGATTCAGGTTTACCGTCACCCGGGAAAGGGTACGAACCAGAGAGATGTTGATTTCGTTTCGACTATAGGGTTTGATTGCTTGATTCAAAAGGTTTGCCGTCATCAAAAAAGGGGTGGTTTCGCTTGGAGTAAAGAGGGTAGTGTAGGTTATTTTTAGATCGAGCAGTTGCTGTTCGGTCGTGACACCTGCGAGTCGGGCGGCGAGACCCGTTTCCGAGTCCTCGTTGGCCACGAGGTAGATATTATGCTTGCCGGGGGTAGTTTCCGTCTCGATCGTGATCGAGGTCCGGTCGGAGGGATAGTAGCCGGATACGGGAAAGCGTTGGTTGTTGGGGATGGATGTGTTCGTGAGGGAGTTGTTGTAACGACTGATACTGCCGTCGGGATCGAAGATCAATACCCGGACGGTTTTTACCCGGTTGTCGACATTGGTGGCGCTGATATTCGTATTCGGGTTGGAGAGTGAAAAGGAGACCGTCGATCTTTTGGTTTCGGGTGCGATGTTTTCCTCCTCTCTCGCCGGGAATGAATCTTGGCAAGAAAACATCAAAAACAGGCCGAAATAAAAGAAAATGATTCGCATGGTCTTTTCTGGTTACCAGATAATGGTTTGGTTAATTACTTCTCCCCACGGTTTTACCACTACATGAACGGAAAGACTCGTGGTGGCAATGTAGATGACGATGTTCATGGTTTGATTGGCCGCGGCTTTTGCCGGTAAGGGCTCCGAGTGGATGACTTTTCCGTCCCGGAGGATGTCGAGGGTCATTTGTTGTTTTATGGAACAGGGAAGCAGATTGCGTATTCCGCTATACCAGGCTTTCTTTCCGTGCAAGATTTCGGGACGGGGATCGAAACGGTAGTCCACGGCCTCTCCCCCGGATTTACCGTGAAAGTCCAGACCTTCTGGAGTGTGCTTGAGTCTGAAACGGATATCGCTTTCTCCCAATCCCTGATCCATGTCGTAGCAGGTGATGGCCACACTGCCCACGCTCCGACAAAGAGTGACGGTTTGGATGCGCTCTTCGTCCGGTTCGTCGCAAGCCAAGCGGGTTATCCCGTGAAAAAGGTCGGAAGGAAAGTTGACATACTCCCCGTTACGTGTCAGCAGTAGCCGGCAAGCCGCAAGAGCGGGTTCGTCCGGAATGGAAAATGTCTCTCTCGTGTCGTCCTGGTTTCCCCAGATCACCACGGTAATCGAATCCCGGGTGGGGTATTCCAATTCGATGGGTTGCTGTTGTTGAATGGTGTTTCCGGCTATTCTTTGCTGTTTCACGAGTCGGCCGTCCTTGTCAAAAATAAAAAGTAAGCCTTCTCTGACAGGATATGGACGGGTTGCTGCTGCTTTTGCCTGAACGTCGAGCTTGACGTATAGCTTTGCCCGGAAGACCGATGGGGGACAGTTGCTCAGATCATCCCGGATACAACCGGAACATAGGATACAACCTGCCACTCCTATTTTCGTGATCAATGACTTTAACATGGTCTCGGTTTAAGACTGCTGTTCTCCGGAGTGAACAGCGGCTTTGGTTTTGTTTGCTTTATATTTTTTTAAGATTACCATATTACGCTTTGTGTAATGGGCGTATTCCAAGGTTCGAGTGTAATTTGAGCGTCTAACCAGGCATTGACCGCAACCCAGGGATTGTTTGCTCCTTTACGGGTGATCGTTACTTGGATGTCGTAAACGTTGTTGCGGATGATGGTGTACTCCTGTGTTTGTCCCGTGTTTACATTGATGATGATGGGATAATAGACGGTTTCTCCCTCTCCGGCTACAGAAGGGTCATCTTTCCATTTTCCTTCGATGACTAACATCGTGGAGGCCTTGTGGTCGGTGATGACGGAATATTCACCGCTTGCTGCTTCGTTACCGTTATTTTCGAACAGGTAGTAATAGAGGGGAGCCGTGGAGCTTACGCCGCCGTTGGGCCAGTTGTCGGCTAATGCTGTTGTCGGGGTAATCGTCGTCGGATCTTTAGGAATGGAGTGATAGCTGCCCGGGTAGAGCGTATTATTCTTAAAGGGTGTTGTTCCTCCCGGATTCGATCCGTAAACGAAGTTTTCAAAGCCGTTTACCTTTAACGAGGTTCCTGTCAACTTGGATTGGTTCTTGCCGTTTAGAATATAGACTTTGTTAATTGTCAGGTTGGTGTTGATAGAGGTCTCCTTTTCGCATCGGGTTAACATGACTTTGGCTACGATGCGTTTTACTTTAAAATCGTCACCCACGCTGGTGCCTGTAGTCGGAGAAGCCCCGTATCCCAACGCGTTTTGGCCTGCTTGTAAAGAGCTTGTCGTTGCCTTTCCTGCCACGGTGGAGTGCGAGAATTGGTTGGCGATGTTTTCAATTGCCGGAAGCTCGTCAACCTTCGTGATTGTGGACAGGTCGAGCATGGTGGTTCCGTCGGCTGCGTAGACATTACCGAAAGCGTAGACGTTGTAAGACTGTCCAGCTGTGACTAAAATGCCTTTGACTTCCGTCACGGAAGTCGTAGCTCCTTCGGCCTCGGCTTTTCCGTAACCCGCCTTCACGCCGTTGGCAAACACAAGTATCTGCAGGTTTTTAATATCTATACTTTCATGGGCATTGTGGGAGGAACCTGTGGCTTTGGCGGTTGGGGTTCCCGATACGCGTACGCTGATTGATGCGGTCCCTTCCGGTTGGGGTTGAGGGGCGGTTTTGTCGTCGGAACAGGCCCCGAAAAGAAGTGTTGTCAGGGCTAATGTCCAGAATTGAAATTTTTTCATGATCTTTCTTTTTGTTATTAATGATTGTTTTGTTATGAAGGATTCTGCTCCTCTATTTGTCTGATGTATTTTCCTGCTTCCGGGATTCCGGCAGCTTCGGCTTTCATCAGGAATTTCAATGCTTCCTCCTTCTCTCCCCTGAAAAGATGACAGATCCCCAACGGGAAGAAACTTCGAGGATCTTCTTTGTATTGCTGTAATAGGTCGAATGCTTCCGTGTAATCTCCTCGATTCAACCGCTCGATGCCCCGGTTGATTTCCGTTAGTACCGGATCGGGAGCGGCTTTATAGAAGATGCGGATGTAACAGGCATTCCGTAATTGCGGATAATATTGGTCGAGTAACACGATATAAGCACGACCTCCGTGAAGGCTTTGGAGAGCTTGTTCTCTTTTTTCCACGGGGTTGCGGTCGATAATTCTTAGAATTTCGTTTTTGTACTTCAAAGAAGAGGAAGCGATCAAACGGCGCAATTCCTTGTAGTTTGCCCCTCGTTGGTAAATGGTAAAATTGTTTGATTCTATATGATGTTTATTCGCAATGTAATCACGCAGGGCCTTGGCTCGTTTTTGAGCCAATTGCTGATTATACAGAGAATTACCTTCCGGCGAGGCATAGCCTTCGATGCTGATGTTGTCGATCGTGCAACGATCGATCTGTTTTAATCCGGTAATAGCGGAATCGATAACGTTTAGTACTTCCCGGTTATCGTTTAGCTCCGGATCTATGCTTGATTCGTTAACTTTAAAACGGATGACGATCCTTTGTTTGTCGGGTCGTTTCTCTCCGGTCGGACTTACAAAGGTATACCGTCGCATAAGTTCTCTTTCAGGAGCTATTATCGGGGGGATATCCAAACCGTAAGGGGTAATTTCTGTTTTGAAAGAGCAGGTAATGGAATAAGTTTGTTCCTGCCGGGGATAAGTTTTAGAACAACCTTCCTCTTCCGTTTGAATCCGGAGTTGGCAGACAGCCATCCATTCTTTGTAAGGAATTCGAGCCTTGTAATGTAAAATATCCTCTTCTTTGCCAAAAAACGTATGCTTCTCTTTTTCCGCAACTTTTGCTAGAAGCCGTTTTTGCAGACTGCGTTTGCGCCATTGTCTGCCTTTGATGACCACGGAAGGAAGTTTCTTCTGTTTAGTTTTATTTACTATTGCGGGGTAGATCCGGAGACAATGGCAACTTTTTACGGTATTCCGGGTTTTGGAAATGGTGAAACTTACGTGTATATAGCCGTTTTCCACCTTGGTTTCTAATTGCTCAAGAGTCAAATGGGCCTTTTGGGCTTTTGCCGAAGAAATGATGAGTAACAGAATATAGAGGATGTATTTCTTCATAAGGATTTATTTTAGCATGTAAACAATCGATAGTCCTAATTTCGTTGGAATGATGCGGTTCCCGGAGAAGTCCCCTTGTTTTTGACTGCATCTGTTGCATTTGTAGAGGGAATAATCCGTGTGAAGGAAACCGATACCGGCGGTAGCTTCAATGTTCCATCGGTTTCCTATAACCCAGACATACCCGTACGAGAGTCCGACGGTAAATCCCCGCCCCTCGTATCTTCGGTAAGATAGTGTGTTGACGAACGGTATTCTTTTTTTACTGATATTGAATTCTACTAATCCCACGTGAAGACCGAAAAAGTGACCGTAAAATCGCTCACAGGTCCAGTAACGGAACTCCGATCGTATCAGCACATGCTTCCATTTTTCGTTATGACGGAAGGTAAACGGGTTGTATCCTCCGTCGATGTTTAGCGAGGTCTGTTTTCCTAATCCCAATTCGATGGAGAAATTGGGAGTTGCTGTTCCCCAGTATAATGCGTTTGTTTTGATGGCTATTGTTTGTCCGTGTGATACGGAAATGAGAACGAGAATGAAAAAGAGAAAAAGAGACAATTTCATATTGTAGTACTGTTTATTTTTATACACGTTTATTCATTATTTATCAGAATGTAAATATTAACTATATGTTCCGATTCTATATAAGAATCAGAATAGTCTATTGATTGCATTATAGCATGAATTGTTTTTAAAATTAGATCGGATAGAATCCGTAGAACAATTTTTTCTACCTTTTGTCGATATAAAAGACTATAACGAGGTCACCTCTTCGTTGGCTTTGTCAAGCAAGCGGTTATCCAATGAATCCAAGTAGATGACAGTTGTTCGTTCAGAATGGTGTCCCATGCCTTCGCTGATGATGTGAAGAGGAATTCCTTTACGATGAGCGATAGTAGCCCAGCTATGCCGAGCCACATAAGAGGTTAGGGGTACGGGAAGATTTAATAATTCGGATATTTTTTTTAGTCGTTTGTTATGCAGGCGTTGGGCACTTTCGTATTGAAGTTGGAATGTACCATTTTTTCCCCGGATAATAGGTAAGAGGTAGGGGGATCCGGAGGTAAGGGATTGATACTTTTGGAGGATCTCTTTTAGATCAGGAGTAATTCGGATACGTAGGTATTGTTTGGTTTTCTGTCTCGTGTATTCGAGGTAATTGCCGATAACGGAAGTTTTTAAAAGATGAGCCATATCGATAAAGGCCATACCTCGCGTATAGAAACTGAACAGGAAAAGATCCTTTGACAGGTTCAATCCGTCGTTTTCTTCTAAGTTTAGTTTTTTCAAGTTGGCGATGACATTAGAGGAAACAGCTCTTTTCCTCGTTTTTTGTATGCCGGTATAAACAAGTCGGAATGGGTTTTCATCACGTTCGATAAAACCCTCTTCCAATGCTTTATTGTATAAGGAACGTAGAATCCTCATGTAAAATGATATGGAGTTTAGCTTTATTTCTTTAGTCTTAAGATATTCTTCGAAATCTTTTAATAAACCGGAATTGAGTTCCTCGAATTGTAATTTGCTTCTTTGGCAGAAAGAATAAAATACTCTAGAGGTTGTTCGGTAGTTGCGGGCCGTATGGAACCTTCCTCTCTTTTGCAGCTCTTCGATTTTTTTTTGTATGAACGGGAATAGGCCTTCGTTGTGTCGATTATTGTACAGGCGCAGGATATCTTCCATAGAGTAACTCTTTTGTTCACACAATTGCCGGATGATAGAGAAAAGAGTTTTTTTTTCTTTTATAACCTGCTTGTCGATCTCTTTCAAATAGTGGTATCGGTGAGGAACTGCTTGGAAAAAGATAACCTCCTCGTGCAAATTATTCCATTCGTAGGGGTATAGTTTATAAGGAAGTGTAATGGTTTTAACCTCTCTTTTGTGTATAAGTTGAATATATAGGGTAGCCGGCTTCCCGGATATTGTCGATAATCGGAGTTTAAACTTAATAGATGTCATATTACTATACCGTTGATAATCTTTGTTACGACGTTTATTGTTTTATGATTGGATTTGCCAGTTAATTAAAGTAAATATAATCAATTAGCCATAATAAAAAAAGAGCTTGGAATTTCCAAGCTCTTTTCGAGGATATAATTTAAAATTATTTCTCGGCATGCATGATAGCGGCTTGTGCGGCAGCTAAGCGTGCGATGGGAACGCGGAAGGGGGAACAAGAAACATAGTTCATACCTACTTTGTCACAGAAAATGACGGAAGATGGCTCTCCACCGTGTTCGCCGCAGATACCGACTTTTAATTTTTCATTGGTAGAGCGACCTAAGCGGGTACCCATTTCAACCAGACGTCCCACGCCGTTTTGATCTAAGATCTGGAACGGATCGTTTTTCAGAATTCCTTTATTGATATAGATGGGCAAGAATTTACCGGCATCGTCCCGGGAGAATCCGAATGTCATCTGGGTTAAGTCGTTGGTACCGAACGAGAAGAAGTCAGCTTCTTGAGCGATCAAATCTGCCGTAATGGCTGCACGCGGAATTTCGATCATCGTACCGATCAGGTATTCTACTTTTACGCCTTTCTCGATGAATACCAAATCTGCTACTTTGCGGATGATATCAGCCTGTAATTTCAATTCCTTCACGTCACCCACAAGCGGAACCATGATTTCCGGACGGGGATCCAATCCTTTTAATTTCAAGTTACATGCGGCTTCGATGATGGCGCGGGCCTGCATTTCGGTAATTTCGGGATAGGTATTCCCTAAACGGCACCCGCGGTGACCTAACATCGGGTTGAATTCGTGCAAAGCATCTACTTTTTGTTTTACCTCTTCGGCTGTAATACCCATTTCTTTGGCCATTTCGATCTGGGCTTCCAGCTCGTTCGGGGTAAACTCATGTAAGGGAGGATCCAACAGACGAACGGTTACTCCTAATCCGTCCATAGCCTCGAATATACCTTCGAAATCTCCTCTTTGCATCGGAAGCAGTTTCTCTAAGGCGGCACGGCGGCCGTTTTCGTCATCGGCCAGGATCATTTCGCGAACGGCTTTGATACGGTCTCCTTCGAAGAACATGTGCTCCGTACGGCACAGACCGATTCCTTTCGCTCCGAATGTGCGGGCTACTTTGGCGTCATGCGGCGTATCGGCATTGGTACGTACGTGCATGCGGGTGTACTTTTCAGCGATCTTCATGATCGTGCGGAAGTCTTCCGACAATTCGGCTTCAACGGTCTCTACCCGTCCGAGGTAAACTTCTCCGGTAGACCCGTTTAGTGAAATCCAGTCTCCTTCGTAAATGATCGTATCTTTTATGGAGAAACAGCGTTTTTCATAATCCACCACGATGGCTCCCGCCCCTGAAACACAACATTTACCCATTCCGCGGGCCACTACGGCCGCATGGGAGGTCATCCCTCCGCGAGCTGTCAGAATGCCCTCGGAAACGTTCATGCCCCGCAAATCTTCGGGAGAGGTCTCCAGACGAACCAAGATGACCTGTTCTCCTCTGGCTTTCCAGATTTCAGCCTCGTCGGCAAAGAATACGACCCGTCCGCAAGCTGCTCCCGGAGAGGCCGGAAGACCTTTGGTCAAAACTTTCGCTTTGGCTTTGGCTCCTTTATCGAATACAGGGTGGAGTAATTCATCTAATTTATTCGGTTCCATGCGGAGAAGGGCCGTTTTTTCATCGATCAGTCCTTCGTTCAACATGTCGACAGCCATTTTTACCATAGCCGTTCCCGTGCGTTTTCCGTTGCGGGTTTGGAGCATCCATAATTTGCCGTCCTGGATAGTAAATTCCAAATCTTGCATATCGTGGAAATAATCCTCCAACTTTTGTTGAGTGGCATTGAGGTCGGCGAAGGCTTGAGGCATCGTCTCCTCCAAGGAAGGATAAAAGCTGGCCCGAACCTCTTCGGTTATATTTTGTTGTTTGGCCCAACGGCGCGAACCTTCAATGGTAATCTCTTGAGGGGTACGGATTCCCGCTACCACATCTTCCCCTTGAGCGTTGATCAGGTATTCTCCGTTAAAGATATTCTCTCCGGTAGAAGCATCACGCGTGAAAGCTACTCCCGTGGCGGAACTATTACCCATGTTTCCGTATACCATGGCTTGAACGTTTACGGCGGTTCCCCACTCTTCAGGGATTTGGTTTAGTTGACGATACAGGATGGCACGTTCGGTCATCCACGAATCGAACACGGCGCAGATGGCTCCCCATAGTTGTTCCCAAGGACAAGTCGGAAAATCTTTACCGGTTTTATTTTTAACGACTTCTTTGAATTTCTTTACCAGAATTTGTAAGTCTTCTGTGGTGAAATCGGTATCGCTTGCGATATTTTTTTCTAATTTTAATTTATCGATTTCGGCTTCGAAAGGATCGTGCTCACCTTTGGCTGCTGCAACTCCCATGACTACGCCACCGTACATTTGTACAAAACGACGGTAAGAATCCCATGCGAAACGGGCGTTACCCGATTTCTCCGCAACGATTTTAACGGCATCGTCGTTCATTCCTAAATTAAGAACCGTATCCATCATTCCCGGCATGGAGACCCGGGCTCCGGAACGTACGGAAACCAAAAGAGGGAAGGCTTCACCCTTTGAACCGAACTTGGCATTCATTAACTTTTCAGTTGCGGCAATACCTGCTTTTACATCGGATTCTATTAATTTTACAACCGCATCACGTCCTTCTTGATTATAGAGCGTACAGACCTCTGTTGTAATAGTGAAACCCGCTGGTACAGGAACTCCGATAAGATTCATTTCGGCAAGATTGGCGCCCTTACCTCCGAGCAGATTTCTCATATCTGCCCGTCCTTCTGCTTTTCCGTCGCCAAAAGTGTAAACATACTTCGTACTCATATTCTGTTAGATTTTTCATTTATCTCCTGCCTGTCAGGAGACGGTTATTTATATAGATCATTCTTGTATTCCAAATATTAACCCCGGAAAGCGTATGGTTCAACGGCAACCGGATTAGGGGTGCAAATATAGTTTTTTTTATTCAATCTCTAAAGTAGCTTTTTGTATTAAAGTCAAGCGAACGTTCGGGGATTGAAAAATATTCACTTTTCTTACTTATTGGATGTAAATTTATCTTTTTTTGATGAGGTAACAAAAAAAGAATAAACTTTTGTCAAACTTTTTAGTGTCTATTGTCCAATTTTAGGCGAAGGGATTACGGAAACAGTATGCAGGGTACGAATACGTTTTTATAGGTGATGGTGGTTATCGCTTTATTTTGTTTATTTATCTTTGATTTTCACCCATTTCACTGCATCGGCCACTATGCTTTTAAGTGGGGTGTGGCGTTTGTCTTTTTCCTCCTCTTTTTCTACAGGGGCCCTATCGTCTAAGATCACGAACGATTTTCCTCGTTTTAATTCGAATTCACCCAAAGAAGCCCATCTCCCTTTTTCCCACGGGAGTAAGATCTCTTCGGATTTCGATCCTTCTCCTTTTACCGTGTAGTATTGGGCTTTCTGGGGGCTCCACGCCTCGGGGTGCATTGCAAGAATCTCGTAAATTCCGTCTTCGGGAATGTCGGCTGACCATTCTGCTTTACAGGAGCCGTTTCCGGCTCTTTTCAGGTATATACTCCTGTACTCGTTTCCGTGAGCATTACCGCGAAACTCTTTTTGCCAGGGGCCTGTCAGGATCATCTCTCCGCCGGAACTCTTTTCGGAGAAAAATTTCGGCCGGTTATTTCCCGGAAAGATCAATCTGAATCCGGGGTCCTCGTTGTCCACGATGATTTCTCCGTTTTGGGGGTTGAACACTGACGGCGATATATCCTTAATCCCTTCTCTCGTGTCCCGGGTGGTCCCGGTTTCAGTGGTTTGCATGACGGATGGGAGATTACGCGAGATACCCAAATCCAAGGTAAACATATTTGAACTCCCGTGCAAGCGGACCTCCTTGCATTCTCCCGGTTGAAGCCAAAGATGATAGGATCCCTCGTGGGAAAAAGAGTAAACGATGAAGCCCGGGTGTTCTCCCGTGTTCCAAATTTGAAAACGAGCCATCCATCCACTCCCGTACTCTTGTTCCACCCGTTCGTTCTTTAAATTTTGTACCCGAAAGTTCGTTACTGCTTGGGAATCCCACGCCTGTAATACTTGCTCGAAATCAAATTCCAACTCCGATCGTATGGCCTGGCATAACGTATCGAGAGGAATTTCCCCCTGATATGCGGTATAAAAGGAGCGCAGGAACCGGTAGAATTTCTTTTGCGGAACATGAACCGCCACGCGATCCAATAAAGCTCCTGTTTTTAAAGCCATCATCTGCTGCAAAACGTAAGACGGAATACTTCGGTCTTGCAGCGCCTCTTCTAACGTGTGATCTTGCAGGTAAACGTGAGCGGCCAGATCACTGTTGTAAATGATTATCGTATTTGCAGCTTTGGAGTAATGTTCGCCTTTGGCGATGAATTGTTTTAATATCCGGTCGATTGTCCGGTAACGGGAGGAGACGATGGTCACTGCCGGTTCTGTAAACATAGGCAGACAACAATAGGGGTTTAATACGAAAGAAGGGCTTAGGCGAGCTTTTTTTAAATTGAGTCTCTCTAAAAACGGGTTATTTGCGTTGCTGAGACTCGACGGGTCTAAAAAAGGATTTGTTATCAAAAAAGAACCTCTGATGAGACGTATCGCTTCTTCCTCTTGTTTTGCGTTTTTCCGTGAAAAGAAAGCGTAAGCATTCATGTTCATTCCTATTCCTCGTTCGCCTAACAACACCATTCCCGGTTGAACGTATTCGCTTCGTCCTTTCCATGTCCGGGCATGAGAAACAAACGGGAGCGGGGTTTCCACCAACAGCAGGCGACCTCCTTCGTCCGTGTACCAATCCCGGCGCAGTATAAAGTCTGAGATATGATCTTCTTTTTCGGGAGCGTAAATAGAAAAAGAGATAACCTTTCCTAAGCTGGTTAAAATATTTGTTTCTACTTGCTTTAAAATTTTTTCCCCGTCGAATTGTTGGATAAGAGGTGTTACGAAATCATTTTCTTTGAAATAATACCAATCCACTTTTATATCTTGTAAAGATATCGTTCGATGCTCGTAATTTCCGGCACAGAGAGTTACTCCTTCCAACGGACGGGATGGCGAAAACAATAGCGTGTCGCCTTGCCGGGACGGTTTGCCCTGTGATAATACGACCGGTTGTACGGGGGCCACGATCCGGAGGCGATAAAGCGTATAGTCTTTACCTGACAAGAACGGGAGGGAGGGATTGACGGGAGGGATGGTCACGGGATACCACATTACTTCCGGAACCAGTACCAACGAGGTATTGCTTACCAACACGTGGCGACGACCCAGGTGGAAGAAATTATTATTGCGTCTCGTGTCGTAATACGATTTGTCGTCTGAATCTAAGTAAGCTATCCTGCCATCCGGTACACCGGAGTAACGTACGGATAAACGGACGCTATCTCCGGCTGCCAGAGAACGCTCGATCAATATCGCCTGGCCGTCGCGGGTAAAGGCAAGCGGTTTATCCCGTTCCTCTATATGCTTTACCGTCAATCCCGGATTTAGGTACAACACGATACGGGATACCGCTTCCTTGTTCGGATTTTGTAACGTCAAGTCGTTAACGGATGTGATCCGGTCGCCCGTTTGACGGAGCGTGATATCGTGCCTCGACACTCTACAAGATTTTTCTCCGGCATGACGGTCAAAAGCAGCACGAAATTCGGCCCTCGCAGATTTTTCCTGCATGAAGTCACGAGCGTAAATACTGCCTAATAGCATCCCGATAAACAGCAAGGCGATGCCACCGTAACAGCATCGGGCAATCGTTCGTTGTTCGTTCGGTATTCGTTTACAGAAACGAATTGCCCAGTAGGTAAAACCGACTCCTGCCAACAAGTAAACCGAACGGTGGAGCAAATAATGCCAGCCGTCCACATGGCCTGTTGCCACGGAAAAAATATTCGACAAGGAACTCCCCGTGAAGTCGAACAGCCCATGGAATACACCCGGCAAAATTGTTACCGAGCAATAAAGGAATATCAATAATAATATCGCGGATAATACCCGGGAGCGAGTCAGCCACGTCATCCACAACGCGAATCCCGTGAAGAATATCAGAGACGGTACTGTTAGTGTTAGGAAATAATACAAATAATACAACGGGTTAAAGGGTGCCTGGCTACCCCAAATGTTTATCCCGCAACACGCGAGCAGGGAAAAGAATCCTACAGCGAGTAGTACAAAAATGATTCCCACTGTTTTACCGAGGAAATACTCCCCGTTACTCACGGAACGGGCGTGTAACGACTCTAACATGCCTCCTCTTTGTTCGCGGGTAAACAGATTTACCCACACAAAGATCACGATGAAGCTCTGCACGATATTATAGAGGTAAGCATTTACCAATGGAAATGAAAAGGTTTGGTGATGCATCAACCAACTCCACCCCCATGCGGTTACTTTACCTTGTACCAACCATTGCAATAAGGTTATGCCCCCGATGGTAAGTGTAACCAGAACCCAAAAAAGAAATGAACGGCATATCGCTCGAGCCTCGTATGAAGCCACGACTTTTACCTTCTTTAAATCCACGATACGATTTGTATTTAATTAATAAGGTTCGGTTATGGCTGATCTTCCTCCTTTATAGCGTCGCCGATCACTATATTCGTCGAAGCGGATGGTGCTTGTCGGAATTCCGTATACCACATGGTGGTAACGAATGTATTTGTTGTTACGATTATGTCATTTCCATACTGATTCGTAAATATTATTGAGGTCGTTATCATGGCAGTTCCGATTCTAATCCCCACGAGTCTCAAAATCCAGCTGAATATGCTATTGGAATTGTGAAACTGGAGTTCTGTTACGGACACAATATCTGGATTATTTGATATGACGGACCTGCTTACTACTATGAAACCTTCTGGATCAATATGATATTGCATGATATATGAGTCGTCTACATACATTTGTACGTTACTATTCTCGGGAGAGATTCTTTGTGCCATGGAGGCATTTACTGTAAATAATGCTATGATAAAAAAGCATGCGACTGTAAATTTTTTGATCTTCATGCTGTTTGAATTTTTATTGAAAGTAATTAATCTCGTTTATTCCTTTTCTTTGGGATTATTTTTAATTTTTATTTCTATCCCGTTTTTATCGGTTACCGTAATTTTGCGGGAAACTACTCGTTCTTGCCCGTTCTGATAATAGAACTTGTATTTATAGGTCGTTGTTCTTTCCGGTTTGATTACGAACGTGTATTTACAGTTCTTGATCTCTTGTGTTGTCGGCTTGTAAACAGCTGTATCAAAAACTATCGTTTTTACTACTTGGGGATTCCAGGCTACCTCTACAGTAAGCGGGGTACCTTTTTGAATAACAGTCCCTTCCACTTTCGTCAGTTTACCTTTGTCCCGAAAATACACGTAAGAAGCCCATTTTTCTTCCCGGGAAATTTCTTTTACAATTGTTTTTATTTTTTTTTGGGAAGTAGTATCCTTTGCTTGTGCTTTTACTTCCGCCATCGTGCAACATAATATTACTACAAATAATAGACACCATTTTTTCATAATGTTTGATTTTTAATGATTAGTAATTAACGTTATTTACTTCCTTTCTTGATAATTTTTTAACTCTTCTTCTTTTATCTCGACCCCGTTTTTATCCGTTACCGTGATTTTGCGGGAAGCTGATTCTTCTTTACCGTCTTGATAGTAGTGTTTGTAGTTATAGGTCGTTGTTCTTTCTGGCTTAATCGTGAACGTGTATTTCCCGGCTTTAATTTCTTGAGGAGTCGGTTTGTAAACCGTGGTATCGAATACGACTTTTTTTATCATCTGGGGATTCCAAGCCACCTCTACGGTAAGCGTGGTACCTTTTGGAATAATAGACTCTTTAATTTTCATTTTTTGGCCTTTATTCAAAAAATATACTCTGGAAAGCCAGATTTCTTTTCGGGAAACTACTTCCTGGGTTGTTTTCATTTTACCTTGTGAAGCGGTGTCCTTAGATTGAGCGTTTGTTTCCATCCCTACAAGGCATAATAACACCGCAAATAGTAAGCACCATTTTTTCATAATGTTTGATTTTTAATGATTAGTAATTAACGTTATTTACTTCCTTTCTTGATAATTTTTTAACTCTTCTTCTTTTATCTCGACCCCGTTTTTATCCGTTACCGTGATTTTACGGGAAATTAATAATTCTTTATCGTCATGGTCGTATATTTTATAATCGTATGTCGTTGTTTTTTTTTAGGCTTGATCGTAAACGTGTATTTAGAGTCTTTGATCTCTTGTGGGGTAGGCCTATAGACGACAGTGTCAAAAACGACTTTTTTTATTAGTTGAGGATTCCAGGCAACCTCGATGATAAGCGTGGTACCTTGTTGAATGACAGATTCTTTAATCTTCATCGGTTTGCCCTTGTTCAAAAAGTATACCTTCGTTTGCCACGTTTTTTGTTGGGAAATCACTTCTTGAATTATTCTTTTTTGACGAGTGGTATCCTTTTGGGCTTTTGCCTCCATTCCAACGAAGCATAGCAACGCTGCGAATAACAAATTCCATTTTTTTCATTTTATAAATTCAACATTATAAATATAAATTATAAAATATCTCTTCAAATATAATTTATTGTATTTTAAAATCCAAATGATAATAATAAAAATTAATAATCAATTTATAATGATTATTTAAACTAATGTGAAATTCAAAAGGAGGTATGAGCGGAAAGGGTTGGTAAAAGAGAGTCTCCGTATTTCTTTAAGGGGGTGTGTTGTGATTGTTTTGGGAAAAGAATCATGAAAAAAGAGAGAAATGTTAAATATTTAACAGAAAAAGTGTATTTTCGCAACTTCAATAGAAGTGTCGAGGTTAATGAATACAAGGCAAAGAAGATACAGGGATTATCCGACTTTTTTTAAAGGTTTATTTCAGGAGCGGGTGCAAAAACTCTCTATAGACGGGGGATTTACCTGTCCGAACAGGGACGGGAGCAAGGGAACGGGAGGATGTACTTTTTGTAATAACGAGAGCTTTACGCCTGAATACTGCCGGTGTGCGGGGAGTATTACCCGTCAGATAGAGGAGGGAATTCGCTTTTTCGATGCGAAATATAAGGGGCAGAAATATTTGGCCTATTTTCAGTCTTACTCGAATACGTATGCACCCATGGATGTTTTGCGGAAGCGCTACGCCGAGGCTTTATCGCATCCGAAAATTGTCGGTTTGGTGATCGGTACCCGTCCGGACACGGTTACCCCGGAAATTTTAGATTATTTGGGAGAGTTGTCGCGTGAAAGATATGTTTGCGTGGAGTACGGTGTCGAATCGGTTCACGATGAGGTTTTATGTCGTATCAATAGAGGGCATGGTTATGCCGAATCGGAATGGGCTATTCGGGAGACAGCCAAACGGGGAGTTGCTGTCGGTGCCCATCTGATATTCGGTTTACCCGGAGAGAGCCGGGATGAGATGTTGAGCGGAGCTGTCCGTTTGTGCGAGTTGCCGATACAAGTGTTGAAACTGCATCAGTTACAGATTATAAAGGGTACCCGTATGGCTGAGCAGTATGCGGCGGCCCCGGATGCGTTCGGACTTTACACTTTGGAAGATTATTTAGAGTTCGTGGTGGACGTGATCGGGCATGTCCGTCCGGATCTATATTTAGAGCGTTTCGTGAATCAGGCTCCTTCGGATTATCTGATTGCTCCCAAATGGGGCGTGAAGAATTTTGAGTTTGCGGCCATGTTGGAAAAACGTTTGGAGGAGAGAGAGGTATGGCAAGGGAAATGGAGAGATCAGGGGATAAAGGGGTTGAATAGTTGAATGATTATGTGATATAATGATTGGGAGATTGAAAAGATTGAGGATTATAGATTAAAGGATTCTGAGATTAAGCGGTTTTGAGATTCAAATTGAATCACTGAATTCGATTGATCTAAAATTTACGATGAACGGATTTCGTGATTGAGAGATAAGTTTTTTGAAATTTGTAGTATATATGGTAGGACAAGAGAAGGTATATGAAATTTTGGCAACGTTGGGAATTACGTTCGATTATGTGGAGCATCCGGCAGCTCCGACCATAGAAATTGCCAGGCAATATTGGAAGAACCTGGACAGTACCCATTGTAAAAATTTATTTTTCCGGAATCATAAAGGAGACCGGCATTATTTAGTCATATTCGACTGTGATCACGATTTGGCCATTCATGATTTGGAGAAAAGGCTGCAACAGGGAAAATTGAGTTTCGCTTCGGAGAAAAGAATGGAGAAATACTTAGGCTTGCGTCCCGGTTCCGTAAGTCCTTTCGGGTTAATCAATGATACGGAACATCATGTACATGTTTTTTTGGATGAGAATTTACGAAAGGCACAAAAACTCTCTTTTCATCCGAATGATAATCGGGCTTCTTTGGCTGTTAAAGTAGAAGATTTTATCCGGTACATGGATCAAACCGGGAACGGTTACGAGTGGATAGAACTATATTAATTGTAGATTGACGATTGTGGATTAAAGGATTCTGAGATTGAGCGATTTAGAGATTAAAAAGATTGTATATTGTAATTGTAAATGGAACGCTATTTTCTTAATTTACAATCTACAATCTAAAATTTACAATGAACACGTGGATCGGGAGATTAAAGAGATGGTGTGATTAGGATTTGGACCCTATTGATATGACGGACGTTATGAATTTTATAAACTTTTAGATTAATAAATATGTTGAGTGTAGCACAGGTTGTAGAAGATATCGTGAAGCATAAACCCTATCTGTCGGAGTCTTTAGCCATGGGGTTGATTAATATTTCGGCTTTGGCCCGGCAGATCAAATCGGAGGTGGAAGCGGCGTTGAAAAAAGAGGTTAATCCGGGAGCGATTGTTATGGCCTTGAATCGTTTGGCTCCCTATTTTCAAGTCCGTGAGCAGGTGCAGTTGAATAAGTTGCTTAATAATATGGGAGATATCATATTGCGAAGTAATTTATGCGATTACACGTTTAAAAATTCCAATACATTGTTGGAGTGTCATATTCGGGTATTGAAAAATATATCCCAAAAAGAGGAGGTTTTTTACACGATGGTACAGGGGGTGTTCGAGACGAATTTAGTCGTGAGCGATACGATGGAGGCGGCTATCGATAACTATTTTAAAGGAGAACAATGTATATTTAAACAAAGCGGTTTGTCTTCCGTGACGCTAAAACTGCCCAAGGGAAATATCCTGCAACCCGGTTTCTATTACAGTATAATGAAAGAGTTATCCTGGGAGGGAATTAACCTGACCGAGGTTATTTCTTCCACGAATGAATTTACGGTAGTAGTGGATAATTCTTTAATAGATAAGACATTCGTGGTTTTAAAGAATATAAGCCGGAAATAAATAGTGAGATAAAAGTTTATAAAATGTATTTGTTTTATGTGAAAATGGATGATATTGTGTCGTGTTTTTAGTTTTTAACATTTAGTTTTTAGATTGACGGTTAAAATTACTAATTTTGCAAGAAATGAATAAATAGAGAATTTAGTAGAGAAAGACAGATGCGATAAGGGCATTTTTCAATTTCCAAATTTCAATTAATAGCATATGTTTGAGAATCTATCCGAAAGATTAGAAAAGTCGTTTCAGATTTTAAAAGGACAGGGGAGAATAACAGAGATCAATGTGGCTGAAACCCTGAAAGAGGTGAGACGTTCGTTATTGGATGCCGATGTAAACTATAAAATTGCGAAGGAATTTACCAATACGGTAAAGGAGAAGGCGTTGGGCATGAACGTGCTCACTGCGGTGAAACCGGGGCAGATGATGGTGAAGATCGTGCATGACGAGTTGATCCAGTTGATGGGGGGAACCCATGTTGATATTGATATAAAAGGAAATCCGGCCGTTATTCTGATGTCCGGATTACAAGGTTCCGGTAAGACCACTTTCTCCGGGAAGTTAGCCAATTTGTTGAAGACCAAAAAGGGGAAGAATCCTTTGTTGGTTGCCTGCGACGTCTATCGGCCGGCTGCTATCGAGCAGTTGAAAGTATTGGGTGAGCAGATCGGTGTTCCGGTATATAGCGAAGAAGGGAATAATAATCCCGTGCAGATTGCTTTAAATGCCATCAGGCAGGCGAAAGCGACAGGGCGGGACGTCGTTATCGTCGATACGGCGGGACGTTTGGCTATCGATGAGCAGATGATGAATGAGATCTCTGCGATAAAAAAAGCGATAGAGCCTAATGAAACTTTGTTCGTGGTGGATGCCATGACCGGACAAGATGCGGTGAATACGGCTAAGGAATTTAACGATCGGTTGAATTTTAACGGTGTTGTCCTGACGAAATTAGATGGAGATACGCGCGGCGGAGCCGCGTTGTCTATCCGTACGGTGGTGGATAAACCGATTAAATTTGTCGGAACGGGAGAGAAGTTGGAAGCTTTGGATGTATTCCATCCGGAACGTATGGCAGACCGAATCTTGGGAATGGGAGATATCGTTTCCTTGGTAGAGAAGGCTCAAGAACAATTTGATGCGGAAGAAGCCAAAAAATTGCAGAAAAAGATTGCCAAGAATCAATTCAATTTCAACGATTTCCTGAGTCAAATCCAACAGATAAAAAAAATGGGAAATATAAAAGATTTGGCTTCTATGATTCCCGGTGTAGGGCGTGCTTTGAAAGATGTGGATATCGATGATGATGCTTTTAAAGGAGTGGAGGCTATTATTTTTTCCATGACACCCCAGGAGCGAGAAAACCCGGAATTGATCAACGGTTCTCGCCGTAAACGTATAGCCATGGGAAGCGGAACAACCATTCAGGATGTAAATCGTTTGCTGAAACAATTCGATGAGTCTAAAAAAATGATGCGGATGTTGTCCAAGGGCGGTAAGATGATGGGAAATGCCGCTATGAGAAGAAGATAATAATTAATTGACGATTGACAATTGTAGATTTTGGATTAAGCGATTATAAGAATGAGTGAGTAACGATGGGGAGATTGGTAAGCTACGATTTGCATTAAAAAGATCAGGCAATTGATAATTTACAATTTAAAAATAAAAGATGGAGATTATTGACGGAAAAAAAGTTTCGACGCGGATCAAAGAGGAGATCGCGGAAGAGGTGGCTCGCTTGCTTGCCGAGGGAAAGAAGATCCCCCATTTGGCTGCCGTTTTGGTAGGCAATGACGGAGCGAGTGAAACCTATGTGGCCAGTAAAGTAAAAGCATGTCAAGCCGTGGGGATTAAAAGTACCGAACTAAGATACGGTAGTGATATTGCCGAAGAGCAATTATTGGAGGTAATCCGACAATTGAATGAGGATTCGGATATAGACGGTTTTATCGTGCAACTTCCTTTGCCGAAACATATTTCCGAAGAGAGAGTATTAAATACGATTCATCCCGATAAAGATGTGGATGGATTTCACCCGTGTAACGTGGGTAAGATGGTGTTAGGGTTACCGACCTACCTTCCGGCAACTCCCGCCGGGATCATGGAACTGTTGGCTCGTTACCACATCGATACGGAAGGAAAACATTGCGTCGTAGTGGGACGAAGTAACATCGTCGGGACCCCGATGGCCGTGCTGATGTCCCGTAAGGCAAAGCACGCGAACTGTACGGTGACTATGTGTCACAGCAGAACCTCCAATCTGAAAGAGATTACCCGGCAAGCCGATATTTTGATCGTTGCCATAGGCGTTCCTCATTTTATCACGAAAGATATGGTACGAGAAGGGTGTGTCGTCGTCGACGTGGGAATTCATCGGGTTCCTTCTGAAACGACTAAAAGCGGTTGGAAATTGGTAGGAGACGTCGATTTTGAGCAGGTAGCTCCCTCGTGTTCTTACATAACTCCGGTTCCGGGAGGAGTAGGACCAATGACGATCGTTTCTCTTTTGCAGAATACGATCAAAGCCTGTAAAGCGAAACATTAATGATACGGGTAGTGGGATTTTGTGCTTGGGAGATGAAAGGAGGTTGTGATTCAACTCGCTCGTCTAATCATTCAATCTCTCAATCACCTAATCTCTCAATCACCTAGTCACTCAATCACCTAGTCACTCAATCACCTAGTCACTCAATCTCCGATCGCCTATGGTTCTTAACTATATTTGGATTTTTTTCTTCGGTGTAGCCTTTATCGTGGCTCTTTTCAAATTATTGTTTGATGGGGATACGGAGGTTTTTGCGTCCATTGTAAAAGCTACCTTTGATATGTCCAAGACCGGTTTCGAGATATCGTTGGGATTGACGGGGGTGTTGACCTTGTGGATGGGGATCATGAAGATCGGAGAGCGAGGGGGGGCGGTAAAGGTTATGTCGTGGATTATTAATCCTTTTTTCCGGCGTTTATTTCCGGAGTTGCCTCCGGGTAGTCCGGCTTATGGTTCGATTATGATGAATATCGCCGCTAATATGTTAGGACTGGATAATGCGGCTACTCCGTTGGGGCTAAGGGCAATGCAGCAGATGCAGGAGGTTAATTCTCGTAAAGACCGTGCTTCCGATGCTCAAATTATGTTTTTGGTATTGAATACCTCCGGGTTGACCATCATTCCTGTCTCTATCATGGTTTACCGGGCTCAGTTGGGAGCTGCTAATCCGGCGGATATTTTCATCCCGATTCTTTTGGCGACATATGTTTCGACCTTAGTGGGACTTATAGCCGTTGCTTTGTATCAGCGAATTAATTTATTGGACCGGGTGATTATGGCCTACCTGATCGGGGGTAGTGCTTTGGTAGCAGGTATTATATGGTATTTTTCAGGGTTGGATAAAGAGACGTTGACCAAAGTCTCTTCCTTGTCAAGTAATGTGATTTTGTTTTCCATTATTGTCGGTTTTATCGCTATGGGAGCCTGGAAGCGTATCAACGTTTACGATGCTTTTATCGACGGGGCGAAAGAGGGTTTCTCTATTGCCGTAAAAATAATCCCTTATTTAATTGCAATTTTAGTCGCTATCGGTGTCTTCCGCGCTTCGGGTGCAATGGATGCCGTCATGGACGCTTTGAAATGGGGGTGTGAGGCTTGCGGTTTCAATTCTGATTTTGTACCGGCTTTACCTACGGCTTTGATGAAACCGTTGAGCGGAAGCGGGGCACGGGGATTGATGATCGATACTATGAATACTTTTGGGGCGGATTCATTTCCCGGACGATTGGCTTGTGCTTTTCAAGGAGCTACGGATACCACTTTCTATATTATTGCCGTCTATTTTGGGGCCGTGGGTATAAAAAATACCCGTTATGCTATTCCGTGCGGTTTGATTGCAGATTTGGCCGGAGTTGTTGCGGCGATTGTAATGGCTTATATCTTCTTTGCCTGATTTTCTGAAGGTGATGCTGTATTTAAAGGATGCTGTTCCTTTTTTTCCAAGGGGTAAATATTTCCCGTGTAGCTGATCGGGTAGCGTTTTTGATCGTTATAATAGAGATAACAGGTTCCGTCATAACGAATGTCCATGTGTAAAAACAAAATATTGTCTTTGGTTAAAATACTGATTTGATAAGCGATACTCTTTTTATTTCCGCGTGGAAGTATTTTTACTGTTCGAGAAAAAAGAATATAGTTAAATCGAAGAGAATCTTGTCCCGGTCTCGGAACCCAATGACTGCCGTTACCGAAATAGGGCAAGCGCCCGCTGACCAGCGAATCTTGAATCTCTAAATAGCATTGTTCCGGGTCAATGGTGACGTTAGGGCCTTCCGATGGGGTGGCAACAAAGGTTTGTCCCGTTGGAGTAGCTATAAAAAATCGTATCATGAACCGATCGCTATTGACTATTTGAAACGTTTTCTGAAACTCCGCTTCAAACCGGGCACTCCTTTTTTGACCCGAGGAGATGGAGGGAAATGAGTAAAGTAGGATGGCGATAAAAATAAACGGTAAATAATTTTTCATGTGCTCTATTTTTGTCGAATAAGTTGACTTTTTCGTGGTTATCACGAACGAGTTTACGTTTGTAGAAATAAAAAGTTTGATTCAGGATCGTTTTTCATAGCCCGTTCGCATCCTCTGCATATAATTGGCAGATACTAATGAAAACGATTATTTTGAGTCGGAACAGGTAACGATTTTGACATGGCATTTTTGAAAAACGAATGAGAATGGGAAAAAGGATTTTCGGAAAAGGAATAACCGGATATCTGTTTTTACTTCCGGTGATGTTCTTTATGATGTTGTCAGTTGACGTGCAGGCTATACCGTATTTTATAAACGGTACTCTAAACGATACGACGGGATGGGTTGTGACCGGTAAAGTGACGGACGAAGGAGGAAAACCCCTGAAAGGTGCCGTTGTATTTATTAAAGATAAGAACACAGGAGGGCTGACTGATGGTAGGGGGAGGTTTTTTGTAAATGCAGATTCGAACGATATATTGTTATTTTCTTATGTCGGAAAAGAGATGCGGAGCATACCCGTCGCTCGGCAAAAGGTGATGGAAGTCCGTTTATACCGTGCTGTTTGGGTTTTGGAAGATTCTTATCCGGTTGTTTGCGTGAAGGAGAAGACAGACGAGGTATTCGAACCGGTTGAGGTTATGCCGGAGTTTCCCGGTGATGTGTTTGTATGGATTTCAGGACAGATAAAATACCCGGAGAAGGCATACGAGAAGGGGATAGAAGGAGAAGTGCAGATCTCTTTTGCGATCGATAAGAGAGGTAGGGTAAAAAGAGTCAATGTGGTCCAATCGACAGATGTGTTGTTGGAGAGGGAGGCGATACGGGTGGTGAAGGCGATGCCGAGATGGAAACCGGCGAAACAAAACAGAAAAAATGTAGAGATCGAGTGCTTGATTCCTGTAAGTTTTCTTTTAAAATAGGGGGGAGATATTTAAGAAGATATGATTCATTAAAAACGTTGCACGAAACGGCAACGTTTTTTTTCGGGCTTTGAATAGAGTATTGCTTGTTGAGGGTTATTCTGAATATAAGGAAAATCTTCACATTTTTTTGTCTTATCCCGTATCGTGTAGAATCTTTTATTGTGTATTTTTTGGAATAGAAGTATTTCTTTATTATGCTGTTGATGTGATAATATAATGATCTTAAGGCATATAATTGAACGTTTGATTAAAATATACAAAATAAATAATCTGACTATTAAATTTATTGATCTTGAATTGATAAAATGGTTTTGCAGGACAAGTAAATATATATGATAAACTATTGAATTATAGATGTATATGTATCTATATAAAACCTTCGTTTTTTGATCATTACAAATATAGTAAAAAAATTACAAATACAAATAAAATAAATATTTTTTGATAAATCTTCGATTCTTGTATTCAACGTGTTGTCTTTTTTGAGCCAATCATGATGTTTTTCCTATAAAAATGTCATTAAACGAAGGTTTTTTGATAGGTGTATTAAAAATAGTCGTGAGTATAGTCGGATACGAGCTACGATAATGGACGTAGGGGGGATTTGTTTATATTCTAAAGTTAGGTGTCTGTATGCTCTGGGCCTCTTAGGGACGATAGGTTCAGTTTGATGAGAAGATAACTGGTGACTCCGGGGATAAAATCGATTATTCCGAAAAAACAATAATTTCTTTTTAAGTACGTTACTTGTCGACATGAGTTGTCAATAGTATTTATCGTGGAAAAAAGTTTTCTCTTTGGGTAGGAGAGGCTTTATCGAAATCATTTTTACGATCTCCTCAATGCGTCAAGATTACGTGGAATTATTGATAGATCCCGATAAGTAAGAGCTGTGCGTTATTGTATTGATTGTTCAATGCGATAATTATTGTTAACTACAAATGATGTCTAATTAAAAACAAGACTATGAAAAAGACGATTCAATTGATTGTTTTCCTGTTGTTAGCAGGAGTACAACTGTGTTTGGCTCAAAAGCGTGAGGTCTCGGGTACGGTGACCGATGCTGCTGACGGATCTCCGCTGCCGGGGGTTACGGTTGTTGTAAAAGGAACGAATGTCGGGACATCGACCGATGTTAAGGGACATTACGTTTTAAAAAATGTGGAGGCGGATGCCGTTCTTGTCTTTTCTTTTGTGGGGATGAAAAAACAGGAAATTAATTCCGGAACGCGAAAAGTGATCGATGTGAAGATGGAGCAGGAGACGGAGCGCCTGGAGCAGGTGGTCGTAACCGCTTTAGGTATCAAACGTCAGAAACGAGATTTGGGATACTCGACGGTAAATGTGACTAACCGGGAACTGGTTAAGGCTCGCGCTTTGAATGTGGCTGTCGGGTTACAAGGAAAAGTACCCGGGTTAAATATCACGGGTTTGAACAGTAGCGTGTTCGAGGATGTGAAGATCAATCTGCGAGGAATACGTTCGTTGACCGGTGACAATAACCCGATGTTATTGTTGGATGGTGTTCCGGTGGCTTTAGGTTTCCTATCCTCTTTAAATCCGAACGATATAGAGAGTGTAAATGTATTGAAGGGAACCTCTGCTGCTGCTATTTATGGTCCTGATGCCCGTAACGGGGTAATCGTTGTGACGACAAAAGTAGGTGCCGAGGGTGCTAAGCCGGAGATTACGATCAGTAACTCGACTCAATTTAGCCAAGTCTCCATGTTTCCCAAATTTCAAACGGAGTTCGGAAGCGGAGGATACGGTGATTATATTCCTTACGAGAATTGGTCTTACGGACCGGCTTACGACGGCTCGGAAGTCGTGTTGGGAGAGACGTTGCCGGATGGTAGTGTACAGAAGGTGAAGTATTCCCCGATAAAGAATAATCGACGGAAGTTTTTTAAAACGGGAATGACCATGCAAAACGATGTTTCTTACCTGGCTAAAGATTTTTTCCTGAGTGTACAGGATGCGCTCATCAAGGGGGTGGTTCCGAACGACCGCAACCGGAGAACGGGTATTCGTCTCAATGCTTCCAAAACCTATAAAATTTTTACAGTTAATTTTAATTCGAATTACATCCAGTCTAATTATGACGTGTTTGATGATACGGCTATGAGTGATTATTACTCTGCCAATAACGTGGGGTTGAATGACGGTTTGATGAACCTGATTTTTTCCACGCAGGCTCATGTGCCGCTGACTTCTTACAAAGATTACAAGAACAATGCGTTCGCCACTTACGATAATTACTACAATCGGTACGGGATAAATCCTTATATTGCGTTAGATACCTGGAGAAGAAAAGGAAAAAAGCAGGATTTGATTACCAGTATAGACTTTAAATTGTCACCTACCGGCTGGTGGGATATCAATTATCGAGCAGCCATGACTTACCGGACGGAGCAATATAAAGTCAAGACCCTGCTCCGAACGGTGACGGAATATGGAGAACATCGGGGAATATCGACTATCCCCCAGCGGGTGGAGGATTACTCTTATGTACAGAATAGGCTCTCTTCCGAATTGTATATGAATTTTCATAAAACTCTCGGAGATTTTAAGGGTAACCTATTGGTGGGAACTTACGTTCGCGATGTGGATACGAAGAGTATGAACATGATCGGAGACAGGTTAATTGTTGAAGATCTGTTTAATGTTTCCGCAAGGCCGGGAGAATTGACGGGAGGATCCGACAAATACAGGGTGCGGATGCTTTCGTTTTACGGAAGTTTGACGTTGAATTATAAAAATTTCGTCAACTTGGAAGTTACAGGGCGTAACGATAAGACCTCAGTGCTCGATCCGAAACACAACAGTTTCTTTTATCCGGGTGTGAGTGCTTCGGTTGTATTGACCGATGCTATTCCCGCTATAAAGTCTGACGTATTCAACTTCTTTAAATTGCGGGCTTCGTGGAATAAAACCGGTAATGCCGACATCGATCCCTATTTGTTAAGTGCTACTTCGGCTCAAATCTTGGGGTTCCCCTATGCCGGACTTCCCGGATACTCGATTAATTCGACCTCTTATGATCCTTTGTTGAAGCCGGAGTTTGTAAAGAGTATAGAATTCGGTTTTGAAGCGAGTCTTTTGGATAACCGGGTTACGCTGGATATGACCTACTATAACCAGAAGAACACGAACCAAATCGTACGGGTGAGAGTTCCCCGTTCTACCGGTTATAGTTTTGCCTATTTGAATGCTGCTTCTTTTAAAAATTTCGGTTTTGAGGCGCAATTAAAATTAACGCCGCTCGTTCGGTTTGGGGAATGGGACTTTAACTTAGGTACGAGCTTTACTTATAACGATAGTAAGGTCCTTTCCATTTTCGGGGATTTGGAGGAGTTGTCCGTCGGTGGATTCTATGCGGCCAGTAATCAAGCTGTCGTGGGTAAACCTGCTTTCGTGTTCAGTGCGAAAGATTATCAGCGAGATCCAGAGGGACGGGTGATTGTGGATGCCGGGACCGGATTGCCGAAAGTTGACGAAACCAATAAAATATTCGGCAGGACAATGCCGAAATACATTATGGGGCTGAATCCGACGATCACCTGGAGAGGATTGACGATCTCCGCTACTTTTGAGTATAAAGGCGGATATTATGCCTTTAATATGATCGGTGCCGATATGGCATGGACGGGAGTCTCCGAAAGGACAGGGGCCAATCACAGGGAACGCTTCGTTTTCCCGAACTCGGTCTACGAGGATCCCAAAAATCCGGGGAAATATATACCGAATGAGAATGTGACAATCACGGATGTGAATGATTTTTGGACGGGAGATAACTACCGGACGGTAGGAACGAACTTCCTGACAAGTGCCGATTCTTGGCGTTTTCGGGAATTTTCGATCTCTTACGATCTTCCACAGTCACTTATCGGAAAACAAAACGTGATCAAAGGCGTCACGATTGCTTTCACCGGACGGAATTTGGCCCTTTGGTTACCGAAGTCCAATGTGTATGGAGATCCTGATTTTCAAGGAAGTTATTTTAGTGATCAGAGAAATGTTTCCGGAGTGGGAGATGCTACTGTGAATCCCCCGACCCGGAGTTTTGGAGGAACAATTACGGTTAAATTTTAAATTAAACGGATATGAAGAAGATACAAATACATATGATTATTCCTTTTGTTATGCTCTTAATAGTAGGGTGTGGCGAGAGTTATTTCGATATCAATCAGAATCCGAACAGTGCGGCGGAAGCAAATATGACACCAAACCTGATACTACCCAGTGCCATGAATCGGGTTGGGGTTTTGACAGCCGCTACCCAGCCGAGTACGGATTACACCCAATTGAACGGAGCGAACGGAAATTATCAGCAATGGATGGGATATTATGCCCGTTGTGCCGGGACTTACGGTCCGAACACGGATCTTGAGGCATTCCAGCTTTCGGCAACTTTTAACCAAGGAGTTTGGCACGATTGGATGGATGTACTGAAAGATTTCGACGTGATGGAGAAAAGTGCTGTTGCCCGGGGGGAAAAGGCTTACGAAGCGATTGCCAAGATCATGAAAGCCATAGGTTTTATGACGTTGGTCGATCAGTACAATAATATTCCTTATACTCATTGTTTCGACATCACAAATTACATGTTAACTCCTTACGACAAAGCGGAGGATATCTATAAGGATTTATTGGAACAATTAGCGAAAGCAGACGAACTGTTGAAGACAGCCGAACAGGGAGAGAATTACGATATCGGGCGTGCGGATGTCGTTTTCAAGGGCGATTTAAAAATGTGGCGGAAGTTAGGGAACACGCAACGTTTGCGGATGCTTATGCATGAGGCTGATTTTCTTGGGGCTGCCGCTTTGAAAACGGAAGCGGACAAAATAGTGGCCAACGGGGCGGGTTTTCTTGGAGAGGGAGAGACTGCAGCCGCTCATTTGACCTATTCGGCGGATAAGGGAAAACAAAATCCTTTCTGGAATACTTATAGAGAAAATGATCAAGGGGTTGCGGATGCTTTCTTCCGGGCCAATAATTTCTTTCTGAATCTTTTACGGGATAATGGGGACATCCGGTATACCTATTTTTACTCGAAAGCTAAAACTCCCACGGGAGGAGAGTATTACATCGGTTTCGATTTCGGGGTGGTGGACAATAGCCTGCCTGATGGAGCCCACTCTTCTATGGTTTCCGGTCCGGGTATCGCTAAATCGGTCGATATGCCGCAATGGTTTTTACCCTCTTTCGAGAGCCTTTTCTTGCAGGCGGAAGCTATCCAACGGGGAGCCCTCGCCGGGGATGCTCAAAAAGTTTACGAGAAGGCCGTAACCGAATCTTTCGTGTGGTTAGGGGTGGAAGATGCCGCGGAAGTAGCCGACAAATACCTGCATCCCACGGAACCGACCGATACTAAGTTTGCGGAGTGGGACAGCCATCCGGATAAATTGCGATTGATCTATTTGCAAAAGTATATTGCCATGTACGGAATCAACGGGGCGGAATCCTGGACGGATTACCGGAGAACAGGGGTTCCCGATATCCCTCGTTCCAAGCATCCGAGTGTGGGAAATAATCGTATTCCCTATCGTTTGATTTACCCGACTACCGAATACCAGTTCAATAACAAGAATGCAACGGCTCAGGGAACTATTAATCCCCAGGCAAATAAGATATTTTGGGATAAAAATTAATGTTTAAATATTGGATTATGAAAAAGATACATGTATTGATATGGATGATGTCGGTGATTTCATTGGGATTGACTTCCTGCTTGAAAGACGACAGGATCGATGATCTTGAATATGGCATCAGGCCGGAGGATCTTTCCACGAAAAAGATCATCGAGATACCGGCCGATGCGGACCATATGAAATCTATAGCTATTTTGGCTGTGGGGGCCGAACAGGAGATTACGATCGGGGAAGTGAGATTAGCGGCCGAGAAGCCGGCCGGGGAAGATATCGAAGTGGTATTGAAAAAATCCGTACAGGGAGATTTGATACCCGAGGGAGAAGAGTTGTTTCCGTTGGATAAGATCACTCTTCCGACGTCTGTGGTGATCCCGAAAGGAGAACGAGCCGTACCTTTAACAGCAAAGATAAAGACAGAAGCTCTGCAGGCTAATGGCAGTTATCTGGTGATAGAAATAGAGTCCGTGAAGCAGCCGGGTTATACGATAAGCGGAAATTTTGGAAATCTGTTATTGGCTTTGAAAGTACGTAGTCCGTACGAGGGTAAATACAAGTATGAAATGGAGGGGGATTTTGCTCCTCCGGCAAGTACGGAAGTTTACCTGGAAACGGTTAGTCCTACCCGGTTGTCGGCCGGTGGATTATTTGGTGGTAAGTTCTCGAATAAAGTATATTACGAGATCGATCCGACAACGAACAAGGTAACTCTTGACGTCGACGGACAGGCCACTTCCGTTATCTCGGGAACTTATGATCCGAACAAAAAGTCGTTCACGATCGAGTGGAATATTTTAGGAGGAAGGTACGTGAAGGAGACTTACGCGTTGATACAATAGTAGCAACTTAACCCCTGTTTGTTAGCAAGAGGCCGTTCCCGTTTGTAGACGGGGCGGCCTCTTCGTTGTTTTATCTTTACTATTTTTCATGATTATTAACCTTTGCCCGCTTCGACGAAATACATCTCTTCTATGTTCAGGTGCTTCCGGGCTGCTTGAAGAAGGTCCTCCGAGGTGCATTTTTTCATACGGTCGATCATTCTCAAGTAAAAAGTATTGTCCGTATCGTAATTCAATTTGTGTTTCAGAGCATCGGATTGGGCGAAAACACCGTCTAATTCCCGAAGCAGCTCCCCGTGAAAATAACTTTTAACAAGATCCAATTCTTCGGCCGGAATGGGTTCTTGCTGTAAACGGAGTATCTCTTTACGGACTTCAGTAATTGTAGCTTCTGCATAATCGGCATTGACATCGGTGGCGATGTTCCAATAAGAAGCGTTTTTCATACTGACATTAAATGAACTGATGCTATAGGTAAAGCCTTTCTCTTCCCGGATATTGGACATCAGGCGGGAACCGAAATAACCGCCTAAAACCATGTTGAGTAACTGAAAATCGGTATAATCTTCTTCCGTGAGCCTGACCCCTTTTTTGCCGACCCGGATACTGGTTTGCACGGCATCCGGTTTACGGATACGGTATTGTCCGGTAGGCTGGCTTTGGATGTCGAATGCCGGTTCTACGTCCGGAACGGGAGATTGTAGTATGGAAAATTGTTTTTCGACCTCTTGTAAGACGGACGTACTCACATTGCCGGAAAGAAAAATACGGCAGTTCAGGGCACTTACCCGTTTTTGATAAAAATCCAAGAGCCGGGGGCGGGTCACTTGGTCGAAATCTTCTCGGGTAAAATGATTAGCGTAAGGATGTTGTTCTCCGAAAAACAAGCGAAGAAACTCCATACGAGCCAGATAGGAGGTTTTTTCCAAGTTGACCAAATATTGTTGCTTTTTGTTGCGAAGGTAGACTTCCAATTCGTGTTCCGGGAAGGTACTGTCAGCAATCATCTCGGCTACCATTCCGATGGTCTTGTCCGCGTATTTGTTTAAGGAGATCAGGCTGATTTCCGACTTATGCAATCCGCAGTTGTAATCCACGTAAGCCCCGTGATAGTCGAAAAATTCGGCTATCATTTCGGAAGAATGGGAGCGAGTTCCTTCGTTTAACAAATGGAGCATAGTGGAAGCGATGATCGGTCGGGGTTGGAAATAAGCCCCGACAGGTAGAACGACATCCATTTTGAATACCTCTTGTTGAGGGTCGTTCATGTAAATGATTTCTACTCCGTTGGAGAGGATTCTTTTTTGATAATTCAGGACGGAAGGTTTGGTCAAGGCTTCCAGTTGGGGAGGTTGGTTGCGGTTCATACGGATTGAATTGTATAGATGATTGTTCTGTATTTTATTTCAGGTACCATAGGGTAGAACTGTTTGCAGGCGTAAATAGCTGTTGCGCCGTATTTTTTATCATTTCCCGGGTTATTTTTATATACCGGTTGCGCTCTGTATTGATCAGGTCGATATCTCCGAGGTACTCGAAAAATGCCAAGTTGGCAGACTTCCCCTGGTAGTTGATTTCGCTGTAAGAGATACGGGCATCGGTCTTATTGATGACTTTCTGAAGCTCTCTTTCCGATACGTTCTCCTGAATAAAACGATCGATCTCGTTTTGGATGGCCTGTTCTCCCTCTTCGATTTTCACGCCCTCCGATAGTTTTCCGGAAAAGATGAAGAGACCGGGATCCATGTCGCCTGTCACGTAAGCATCTATTTCTGAAAAAAGCTTGCTGTTTTTTATTAAGTTGACGTATAGACGGGAGGATTGTCCGTTGGACAGGATATCCGAAATAATATCACAGGCGTAAAAATTATCCGAATAGCGGTCGCCCATGTGGAATACCTTATACAGGGCATCCGCGGGAACTTTATTGTGCTCGCAGATCAATTGCCGGGCTTCCGTCTGTTCGGGTTCCGGAGATAACCTGTTTTTTACGGTATGGGAGGGAGGGATATCTCCGAACCATTTCTTCACCAACTCCAAAGCCCGAGATTCTTTTATATTTCCGCTGATACTGATAATGGCATTGTCCGGAGCATAGAAACGATGGAAGAAATCTTCGACTTCTGCTAAAGTCGCTTCTTCGATGTGTTCGATTTTTTTGCCTATGGTAGGCCATCGGTAAGGATGGACTTTGTAAGCCAACGGTCTCAATTTTAACCAAATATCCCCGTAAGGATTATTCAGGTAACGTTGTTTGAATTCTTCGATTACCACGTTTCGTTGTACATCGAGGGATTTTTGGGAAAAGTTAAGACTGAACATCCGGTCCGACTCCAGCCAAAGGGCTGTTTCTATGTTGGCTGCAGGGATGGTGATGTAATAATTGGTATAGTCGTTATTGGTGAATGCGTTACTGTCTCCTCCGGCTTTCTGCACATGATAGTCGTAATCGGGAACGTGAGCGGATCCGCCGAACATCAGGTGTTCGAAAAGATGGGCGAATCCGGTTCTGTTCGGATCTTCATCTTTTGCACCAACTTTGTACAGTATGTTTACGGAAACGAAAGGAGTTCCGGTATCCGTGTTACAGATAACCGTCAGTCCGTTATCCAATATATGTCGGGAATAGTGAATCATCGTTTTTCTGTCGCGTATTAAATAGATAGTTTTTCTATATTTTTCAATGCTTGTTCGTAGGCGGTAACGATATCGGTAATAATGTTTTCCGCACTCTCTTCCCGTTGTAGCATGGAAGAGATTTGACCTATTTCCAGTTCTCCTTCTTCCATATCTCCTTCGAAAATACCTTTTTTAGCCCGGCCTTTTCCTAAAACCGTTTTCAATGTTTCGGCATCGGCTCCTTTATCTTCCAGTTCTTTGATGTGTTCGTAAAATGCATTCTTTATCAGGCGGGTAGGAGCTAATTTTTTTAATGCCAGCATGGTATCGCCTTCTTCGAGTTCGTAAACTTTCTGTTTGAAATTCGCGTGGGCCGAAGATTCTGCGGCCACGGCAAAACGACTGCCGATTTGTACTCCTTCAGCTCCTAAAACCATTGCGGCCAGCATCGACTCTCCGGAGGAGATGCCGCCTGCTGCAATGACCGGAAGAGAACAATGTTTAACCACGTTAGGTATTAGGGTCAAAGTGGTAGTCTCTTCCCGTCCGTTATGTCCTCCGGCCTCAAACCCTTCCGCCACGACTGCATCCACTCCGGCCTCTTCGCTTTTCCGGGCGAAAACGGCACTACTGACAACGTGGACAACCGTGATCCCGTGAGATTTCAATAAGGGAGTCCACTTTTTAGGACTTCCGGCAGAGGTAAAAATGATCTTTACCTCTTCCTTAATGATAAGATCAATGAGTTTCTCCATTTCCGGATAGAGCAAAGGAATATTGATACCCCAAGGTTTGTCCGTGGCTTGTTTCATTTTGCGTATGTGTTCCAAGAGAGTTTCCGGATGCATGGAACCCGCTCCGAGCAGACCTAATCCGCCATTGTTGCTTACGGCGGAGGCCAGCTTCCATCCGCTGCACCATACCATACCGCCCTGAATGATCGGGTATTTTATGTCGAAGAGAGTCGTTATTCTGTTTGCCATGTTTTATTCTTTATTTTTGGTTTTATCTATTCATATCGTATGCATGCAAAAATAGTTTTTATTTTGGTATAATACTACCGTATAATACGAACGGGTGTTTCGACAAAGTGAAACACCCGTTTAGCGATAATTTGATAAATGATTTTATTTTTCGATATTCGGTAATTCCAAACCGTATCCTTTTTTCTTGTCTTCGGCTTTTAACCATAATCCTAAAAGGAAAGCCAAAACGCCCAAACTGGCGAAAATCAACATCGGAACGGTATAGTTATAGCTTACACCTTCGACTCCGGCTTTAATCTGTTCGGAAACACCCGGGTTACTTGCTTTTAAAGACCATCCGATAAGGATAGGGAAAGACAACAGACCGATATTCTGAATCCAGAAAATAACGGAATAAGCCGACCCTAAGTATCTGTTTTCTACTAATTTGGGAACGGAGGGCCATAAGGCTGCCGGAACCAAAGAGAAAGAGATTCCTAAAATAACGATGGCCACGTAAGCGATAAAATGATTCAATGGTGCTAACGCGAAGATCAGATGACAACCGCACATCAAGAGAGCTCCTATGATTAACATGGTTGCTCCTTTACCTTTATGATCCAGATAGGCACCTAACAGGGGAGTCAGAACCATGGCCCCGATCGGGAACCAGGAGAATACGGCTGCCGCATCGGTTGCGCTGAGTCCTAAACGGCTTTCCAACATACCCGTTGCGAATTTCTGGAACGGGAAGATAGCCGAGTAATAGAGCACGCATAAGAAGGCAACGATAAGGAATGTTTTGCTGGTAAATAATTTTCCGATGTCGCTGATATGGAAAGGATCTTCCGGTTCCGTGCTCATCTCACCGATTTGTTTATCCAGTTTCTTATCCATGAATACGTAAACCAAGAAAGTCAGCAGACCGATACAAAGTAAGGTACAGCACACGGCAACCGGGGTTACGATGTCCGGATTGATACTTCCGGCCAATAGCGGGGAGATACGGAATACGGCAAATACCCCTAAACGGGCTATGGCCATTTCCAGACCCATGGCTAACGCCAATTCTTTTCCGGTAAACCATTTTACGATCGCTTTTGATACGGTGATACCGGCCATCTCCGTACCGCAACCGAATATGGCGAATCCGATGGAAGCGACTTTGGCACTGGCGGGAACGCTTGTCCAGAAAGAGTTGAAAAATTCATACCCTATACCGCCGTTGTTAAAGTATTCAGTGATGGCGTATAGTTTTATGGATCCTCCGATAACCATTAGAGAAGCCGAGAGAAGTCCCGTAAAACGAACACCCATCTTATCGAGGATGATACCCGCGAAAATGAGGAAGAAGAAAAAAACGTTTAAGAAAAATTCGGAACCTTCTTCCATTCCGAATACGTCCGGACTCCATCCGCGTTCCGTCTCCAATAAGGTTTGTAATGGGGATAAAACATCTACAAACATGTACGCAAAAAACATGGTCGATGCAATAAGGATCAAGGCTGTCCATCTGGCAGCTTTGGAGTCCCTAAGGGTTTGTTGAATCTTTTCAGTCATGATATTTTATTTATAAATTAAAATTTGCACATACACCGTCCAAAAGTAGGATAAAATTTGGAATTTCTTTATATTTTTTTCTCTATTCTGTATACATTTCTGTCATTGGCGCTTCTGGAGATCAATTCGGCTAAAAATCCGGCTAAAAACAACTGGGTTCCGAGAATCATACAGGTCAGAGCGATATAAAAGTAGGGATTATGGGTAACAAGAGGAGCTTTTATCTCTTTGCTTAATGCTATCAGCTTCTCTATCCCCAACCATCCGGCCGCAAAAAAACCGATGATAAACAAAACGGTCCCCAATGCCCCGAAAAGGTGCATCGGTTTTTTGGCGAATCGCGTGATAAAGGTTACGGATAATAAGTCTAAGAAGCCGTTGATGAAACGATTGAGGCCGAATTTGGTCACTCCGTATTTTCGCGCCTGATGGTGGACCACTTTTTCTCCGATACGGGTGAATCCGGCTTGTTTCGCTAAAATGGGAATATAGCGGTGCATTTCACCGTATACCTCTATGTTTTTCACCACGTTATTTTTATATGCCTTTAGTCCGCAATTGAAATCATGCAGATATATTCCTGAAAATTTCCGGGCTGTTGCATTGTATATCTTTGTCGGTATGGTTTTCGTGATCGGATCGTATCTTTTCTTTTTCCAGCCGGATACCAAATCGAAATCCTCTTCCGTGATCATACGATAAAGCTCGGGTATTTCGTCCGGACTATCCTGAAGATCGGCATCCATGGTAATGACCACGTCTCCCCGGGCATCTTCGAAACCGCAATGCAAGGCGGCGGACTTCCCGTAATTTCTTCTGAATTTGATTCCGTGCACGCGGGAATCTTTCCGGGATAGTTCTTCGATCACCTTCCAGGAACCATCGTTGCTGCCATCGTCGACTAAAATGATTTCATAGCTGAAATGATTCTCTTCCATGACCCGGTTGACCCATGTTATAAGTTCGGGTAATGATTCTTCTTCGTTATATAAAGGAATGACAACAGATAAATCCATGGTTATTGTATTAATGTTAATAACGAGAAACGCGTTTGCGTAAAATCCCGGCTAAAAATAGCGTGAGAATGATACCGAAAAATAGTTTGTTCAGGAACTCTCCGACAGCGATACTGGCGGGATACAAAAAAGATTGAATACTTTTTTCAAACGTTTCGTAAAGAGGCGTGTTCCCGTATACTTGTTTTAGGATGGAGAGCATTACTTTTTTGAATCGCTCCATCAGATCGGGATCACTCGTGTAAAAAATAAAGATGTATAAGGCATAGAGAAAAGAGGCAATCGTTAGGATATATATTCCGGTCGAGAAGGATTTTCCGTAAGAGATGATTCCTTCTAAATGGTCGTCCCGGAATTTTTTTACTCCTAAAAAAATACCGGCAATCGTTAGCATTAAAATGATGTTGTTCAGTTGCGGGTTCAGTGAGATATTTTTCCCGCTCCAGAAGAACACTAAAGAAGCTACGATATAACTTCCGCCGACAAATAGACCGAAGATACTATTGTAGAGTAAAAATTCACTTGTTGTTTTTTTCATTATGACGATCAATAGAGTTGAGAATAACCTCTTAGAGATATCATTTCGCCGATTTGAGGCTGGCCTCCGTTTTCCATAAAATTATATCGAAGTAACCGATTCAATTTGATACCGTATATTTGAGAAATCATATACATGCTATCTCCTTTTTTGACTTTATGAAAGGTATAGCCTTTAGGCGCTTTATTTCTCTTGTGCTTTAGAAATACATGCATGCCTGTTCGAATGGAAGTCTCCTTTTTGTCGTTGTAAGCCAATAACCGTTTTAACGGGATTCCGAAATACCGGGCAATGGCTTCGAACGTGTCCCCTTCCTTAATTTTGATACAGGGTCTGTTGTTGATATACACGACTCGTTGTTGATAGTCCGGTCCTCCGTTCAGGGTGTAATTCATTTCGTAGGGAATCGGTTTTACCCGTTTCCCGGGGCGGTCGTAGATGAATAATTTTTCTTCCTCGATGATTCTGATCAGCTTTTGAGCATAATCCGGTGCCGTGGCATATCCTGCTTTTTTCAATCCTTTTGCCCATCCTTTGTAGTCCGTTTTGGGAAGTTCGAAAAGAAAGGAGTATCTCGAGCGTGAGGTCAGGAAGTTACTGTGGTCTACCCAGGATTGCTCCGGACTTTTGTATTTACGGAAACATTCGTTTTTCCGGTCATCGTCTTTTTTAAAACTGGGTCCGCTCCAGTCATGGCATTTGATGCCGAAATGATTATTGGCATTTATAGAGAGCTCGGATCTGCCGCAACCCGATTCCAATATTCCTTGAGCTAATTTAATACTGGCGGGAATACCGGTACGGTCCATTTCCTGAATCGCGAGATCCTTGTATTTTTTGATATAGTGTTGTCTGCTATCCGGATTTGCCGCGGCTACTTGGTAACAAACCAAGCAAAAAATGAAAAAAAAGTAAAATTTGTTCATCATCGGATATATTGTTTTATATTAGGCGGTAAAAATAATAAAAAAAACAGAATGGAAAAAGCGGAATTGAAGATAGAATACGAGGTATATAAAGAATCTTGTCCGGAAGAGTATAAGGAGTTATGTCATGCTGCTTTTGAAATGACACGTAATGCTTATTGCAAATATTCCGAATTTGCGGTAGGAGCGGCTGTTTTACTGAATAACGGAGAGATCGTATGCGGCTCGAATCAGGAAAATGCGGCTTTCCCCTCGGGTATATGCGCCGAACGTACGGCTTTGTTTTATGCCTGTTCCACCTTTCCTGAGGTGGGAGTGAAGGCTATGGCTGTTGCGGCTCGTAATAAAGGGGTCCCTTTGGAAGAGTTTATAACTCCCTGCGGAGCCTGCCGACAGGTGATCTCCGAGGTGATCAAACGATACCGGTCTGACTTCGACGTTATTTTAATAGGACGGAAAACGACTATCAGTGTTAAAGCCAGTCAGTTGTTGCCTTTTGCTTTTGATATGTAATGAGAATACTTCTGTTCTTGGTTCTGTTTGAAATTCTTTTGTATGTTGGACAAGGGAATTGGAAGAATCAATGATCTCATCCATGAAAAATGAGATCATTGATTTTAAAGTCGTGTTTACTCTTTTTTCATAAATAACTTAGACAAAGCAAAAGAACCATCTTGGAAAACAGAGGATGATTTAAAATTGGCAGGGATTGGCATCGTAACGGTAAAGTGGTAGCTGTTTGGGTTTATTTGTATTCGCCACTGGCCGGTTTCCGGGTCTTCCAAAACAGTGATAATAACTACTTTGGTTACTGTAACATCCGTGTAGCTGAATGTGACTGTAATCCGGAAAGTTCCTAACCCCTTTAGTATTACCTGCATTTCTTTTGTAGCTTGGTCATCTACAAAACCAGTGGGATTGCTAATTTCACATTTATCCGGTGTGTCTGATACTGCGGATACGAATGTATTTTTTAAGTAGAAACCTCCCTCGTCTCTAACCGTAAACTTGAGTGTTATTATTTCGTCGGCCCAAACGTTGGAGCAAAAACAGATAGCCATTAACATGATGGCTAACTTGGAAAACAAGCTTTTTTTCATGAGTTTAAGTTTTAAGTTTGACATTAGTTGATTATATAGGACTACTCCCTTTTTACCCATTTTGCGGCGTCTACCACCAATACTTGTCCTGCGGATAACCCTTTATCGTGTAAGGTTAATTTTACATTGCCGGGAGATATGGTATATTTTCCTAAGGATATCCACCCGAGCGGGTAGTCGATTGCTCTTTCCTCCTCGTTTTTAACGGTATGATAGATGCGAACCTTGTAATTCTTGTTCGTTAGGTCGAGAAGGATGCGTTCTGTTTTGCCGTTATAATCGAATGTATAGTCGTAAGTAAGTTCTTGGTGTCCGCGACTGGCACTTAATTGGCATAGGTAGATGAAAAGTTCGTAAGTACCGCCTTCTTTTATTTCTGCATTCCATTCGACTGTGGATTTTGCCCCTCCGGTTTTGCAAAAGCAAGTAGTCAGGATGTCTCCATAAGCTCCGTTTTCAACGGCACGGGTCCATCGATGGGGGATATTGGATGAGATATAGTTGTATTTTTTAGGTTGTTTTCTTAGTTTTTGAAAAAAAGGTAATTCTTCTTGTATAATACGAAAGCCCGGGTCGGTGTCGTCCACGATGATCTCGTTCGTCGGGGCAAGAAACATCAGGGTGTCTACGGGGCGGATGTCTTGTATATCAGATGGATTAACTTCCGGAACTATGTCACCAAAGCTTGTTATTCCGAAATTTTCCGGCAAATTTCTGGAATAATTGGTATTTAGACAAAAAGAATAACTTAATGGGCGTTCCATTTTATCCGGGGGAACAGAATCTTTCAAAAGATAATATATTTCGATTGATTCATCTGGATGAATCAATCGACCTTGTATATGTCTGAATCCCCTCAGGTTCTCTTCTACAGAAACGACACCGGCAACCCGACTTCGATTCCATACTTTGAAATTCAAAAATATTTTGCCTTGCTGGTTTATTTGTGTTCGGACGGGTTTTATGTCTTTGATATAAAAAGCGGGAACTCCCTGTTCGATAAACCAGTTTTCCACGAGTGGCAGAATATTTATTCCGAGGTTTGTATTTAATTCTCCGGTAAATTGATCAAAAGATACTTCCTTGAATCGATATTTGCGAGAAAAGCCGTCTAAAAATAAATTGAAATCGGGCCATGAAGTTTGCAAAAGGATGTGATCTTGTAACTGAAAACTTTTCAGGCGGATAATATCTTGCAAAACTTCTTGTGTTCCAGGATCCTCCAAAGCTTCTTTTAAACTTTTGTGCGTTAGGTATTCTATCGCCTCCATATCGTTTTTTGTTTTTAGGGATAGGGCCTCGGAAGGATGTTTTTCTCTATACTTTAGCCCGGTATTTAACCATTGGATAACCCTGTTCATGACAGGAAATTCCGTGGAGTTGACGAATAGATTTTGTTCTTGTACCAGAAGTGAAAATGTCCGGTGAGCTTTTGGAAAAAAGAGAGTACCGTTTCTGGTGATTTGTATAGATTCTAATCTTTGCATCGTAAGCCAGTGTTGCTTATGTTCTTCTACATAGAATTTGAGAAGTTGCGGGTAGTCTATCGGTTTTTTGTCTTCCTGCTCCGGCATGAGTATGATCTCCGGATGTATATAGTCCAAAAGGGGTGTCCATGGACGGGAAAAAGAGTGGAAAGAGCGAGGAGTCTCTATACAGGCTAATTTATGAAAGGGACAGGTCGATTGTTCTAAATAAACGTGTATGAATCCTTCACATCCCTTTATTCTACCCGAATCGGATGCGTTTAGTGCTCCCCGTAGCGGGTAGTGTCCTTTTTTATTGTAGAATTCCCAGCGGGTTATCGAGGTTTTTACCGTGTCCCGGGTCATGTCTCCCTCGGAAAGGATAATTCCCTTTAGCGGGTGCTTGTTATTGAAACATGCGGTATCTCCCGATAATGTCATCTCGCCCTGGGAGATAACGGTTCTTTGCGGGGCAGAGATGACTTTTAATTTGAATAACGTGAAATCCTGTTGGTTGTTGAAAGGTTGGTCGAAGTTTACAGTGGGAATGGTAGTGGGATACCACAAGCATTCCGGTGTAAGTAGTGTAAATTTATCTCCTAAAAAAGCAAAATGACGCCCGAGAGAGAGGATATATTCCGTTTTTTCCGGGCGGAAAAACTCCTCGTTTGAAATATCCGGGTAACAAACGAGAGGATCGATTTTACCTTTGTAGTTCACGACCATGCGAGCCGAGTCTCGTGGTTCCATGGCGGCATCCACCAGGATAAGTTGTTCTTTTCGCTGGAAAGGAGTGTTTTTCCCGTTAAGAGTCAACTCCGTCACCTCTAATGCCGGATTCAGGTAAAGCAATAGTGTGTCTGTTTTTCGGGGTGTCCGGTTGACGATAGTCATCAGACTGGTGGCTTCGTATCTGTTTTTTTCTCTTTTGAAAATAATCTCGTGTTCTACGGTATTTATTTTTGGCATGAGGGCGACTTGGCGATAAAGTCGAGAGTACTCTGTTCTTTTGTCCTTGTTATGTTTGAAATGCAGGGAGTAGATGCTTGATGCGATCACGACTCCTCCGACGAAAAGCAGTAGCGCCCGGACCGGCCCTTTAGAGAGGCCTTTATGCTCCGAGAAGTGGGGGAGTTTCGTTATCGCCACGGAAATCAAAACCCCTGAAAACAATATAAAGATAGAACGTTGTAAAAGGTACACGTCGATTCCGGGGTGTCCGGTAATGGAAGAGAAGACATTGGGAATCTCGGAGGCGATGAAATCGAGAATCCCGTGCCCGACTGGAGGTAGAACAGAGATGGATGCGCCCCAGAATATAAACAGGATGAGAGAGGCAATCCAGGCGTTTTTTATCAAAATTTTTAACGCCAAGGACAATCCCGTCATAAACAGTATTGCCGGGAAGGTGAGGGTAAGGAGATAAAACAGGTAGTGAGAAAAATCAAAGGAGAAATTACTGGCGAAAAGATGAATCGTCATCGCGAGTATGATGACGAGTAAATCGATGAGTAAAATCATTTCAATTATCGCCAGGGTCTTCCCGATCACGTATTCCCCGGCGCTTGCCGGACGGGTAAGAAACACGTCGTTCGTGCTTTTCTTTTTATGCTGGTTTATAAAATCTCCGGCCAGAAAAATAACGGCCAGAGCCTGTAGAATACTGAAAAGGTATGCATTCGTGAACGGGATGACCGCCGGGATGTTGACCGGGGGATGCGGAACATTCCATTCGCTATGAAAATAGATATGAAAACTAAGCGTGCAGCCAATGATGAATAGCGTGAAAATGGTAAAAATAAGATTTCTTCGCAGAAGAACTCTTTCGTAATGTGCCACGAGTCTAATGTAATTTATGTTCATGACGGGATCGGTTTATGTTGCTCGTGTTCTTCTTTTATAACAAATTGTCTGTTAAAAATAGAGGTGAAGTCTTCGGAATCAAAAAAAGATGTAAAGTTATGAGGTATCGGCATGTTGACCGTGATGTTTTCGCCTGGTTCTATTTTTATGTCCCATTTGTTCTCCTTCTGGGTTACTGTGATCTTGACGGTTTCGGTTTTGGTTATATCAGTGTATGAAAATTGGACCGTGATACTGAAAGTTCCGGGACTCGATAAAGTTACGCGTATCTCTCTTTGACCGTTCTGATCGGTAAAACCGGTAGGATTTTCGATTTTACAATTGGTGGAATCATTGGAAGAGGCTTCCGTTTTTACATTGGCTAAAGCGTAACCTTTTCCGTCTTTAACTGTAAACTTAATGCTTCTTTTCTCTTCAGCCCAAGTATTGGAACAAAAACAGACGGCCATAAACATAATTAGCAATTTGAAGATAAATATTTTTTTCATAGTATATAGGTTTGTGATGGTTTCTTTTAATAATTTAAATATATTCTTGATAAAATCAACGTTTACAAATTTAAGTAAATAAAGCAATGTATGTAAATATAATAAAATATAATATAGTATAAATTTAGTTGTTTGTAGGGATAATAGATTAGGGGAGGTCGTGAAATGGAGGGTGCGGGGGTCAGATTTTGAACGCTACCCGGTTGATGATGGAACGTCCTAAAGTGAGTTCGTCGGTATATTCGAGATCGTTTCCCACGGCGATTCCTTTGGAAAGGGTGCTGATGATCAATTCTTCCCGTCGGGGTAGTTTTTTGTAGATATAGTAACCGGTAGTATCTCCTTCAATGGTGGCTCGCAAGGCGAAAATGATCTCTTTTACCGGAGAGGTTGATATCCGGGAAATTAACGTGTCAATATGTAAATCGGCCGGTCCGACGCCGTCCATGGGAGAGATGATTCCTCCCAGTACGTGGTAAATACCGTGGTATTGTCCTGTGGCTTCGATAGACATCAGATCCCTGATGTCTTCCACGATGCAAATCGTGCCGGTGTCCCGTTGCGGATCGACACAGATTTCGCATGTTTCCTGATCCGTGATGTTATGACATTGGTTGCATTCCCGAATGGATTCTTTTAACTGCAAAATGCTGTTTGTGAACTGTTCGACCTCTTCCTTATTTCGGTGTAGTATATGAAGGGCGAATCGGAGGGCCGTTTTACGTCCGATACCCGGTAGGGTGGCAAATTGTTCTACCGCTTTTTCTACTAATTTGGAAGAGAACGATTGCATTTATCTATTATCTTCTTTGAATTTAATATCTCGAATCATCATTTGTATATCGATTTTTCCCATGAAAACGTTTTCTTGCAAGGTGTAACAGATGTCGAAATATTCTCCTTTACTGATGCGGTTAAAGTAATCCCCCATGCTGAAGGCGATGCCGCTCCGGTCATTACAGATACGGGTGTCGTCTACCACCACTAATTTGAGATGTTCGTTATTACGTCCGACCTGCTTTGATCCGATAAAATTGGTCACGTTTTCCGTCATGAAAACGGGAATGTTGTTATTCGGTCCGAAAGGAGCGAATTTTTGAATCATGTTATAAAGTTCCGGAGTGATATCTCCCAATTTTATTTTAGCATCGATATTGATTTGCGGAATCAACATCTCGTCGGTGATCGTTTCACTGACGATTTGTTGGAATCTTTTACGGAAGGGTTCGATGTTTTCGAGTTTTAACGTTAACCCGGCAGCATATTTGTGTCCCCCGTAATTTTCTAAATATTCACTGCATTGGGAAATGGCGTAATAAAGGTCGAATCCCTCTACCGAACGTGCGGATCCCGTAGCTAAACCGTTAGACTCGGTCAGGATGACGGTCGGCCTGTAATAGTACTCCGTTAATCGGGATGCCACGATTCCGATAACTCCTTTATGCCAGTTGGGATTAAATAAAACCGTGGCTTTCTGGGATTGATCGTATTGGGCCTGACCGATATACTCCAAGGCTTCTTCCGTGATGTTGTGATCCAGTTTTTTACGTTGGTCGTTGAAGTTATTGATGCTTTCGGCAACCTCCATCGCCTTTTGGGCATCATCGGCGATGAGTAGTTCGACCGATTTATTACCCGATTCAACCCGTCCGGCAGCATTGATCTTGGGGCCGATACGGAAAACGATATCGTTGATCGTTAGAGGTTTATTGATGCCGGAAAATTTTAATATGGTGTTCAGCCCCAAGCTGGGGCGTTCGTTGAGCTGTTGTAGGCCGTAGTGAGCCAGTATTCGGTTTTCTCCCGTAATGGGAACGATATCGCTGGCGATGCTGACACATATAAGATCCAATAAACTGTAAAGTTCCGACATCGGAAGATCGTGTTTCAAACTATAAGCTTGGGCCAATTTGAAACTTACGCCGCAACCGCTGAGCCAACGATAGGGATAGTTGCAGTCGCTCCGTTGCGGATCCAATACGGCAACGGCTTCCGGTAGTTGCTCTCCGGGGGTGTGATGATCACAAATAATTACATCTACCCCTTTGGTTTGAGCGTATCGGACTTTTTCTACGGCTTTTACTCCGCAATCGGTGACAATCATGAGAGTGATTCCGTGTTGGGCGGCATAATCGATGGCCCGAATAGAAACCCCGTAACCTTCCGTATAACGATCCGGTATGTAATACTCCGGTTTTTCACATTTATTTTTAAGGTATTTGTACAGTAATGCTACGGCCGTGGTGCCGTCTACGTCATAATCTCCGTAGATCATGATTTTCTCTTCCGTTTGAATGGCTTTTTCTAGTCGGACAACCGCTTTGTCCATATCTTTCATCAGGAAGGGATCGTGCAGCATGTTTAAAGTCGGATTGAAGAAAGCGTGGGCCTCGCCTGCAGTTTCTATCCCTCTTTGTATTAAAAGGTTTGCAATGACATGACTGCAGTTAAGTTGTTTTGATAAAGTTTCTATTTTTTCCCACTCCGGTGGGGTATTGACTACCCATCTTTTTTTCATTATACACTTTCTCCTATTCAGCTACAAAGTAGTAGAATTTCCCCGTGATTTCAAAAGATTCGTAGTTATATTTTTTTAACCGATAGAGTATTTTATGCTATCGAATTGTAAATCAGAGCGGGCTAAAAGTTAAAAGATAGAGGATAAACCTAAAAGTTTGAAAAAAGAGGAGAGGTTGAGATAGGGGTGAATAAACTTTTTTCACTTTTCATTTTTCAATGATGGAATCGGTTTGTTATGAATTAGTAAATCTAAAATTATTACTATCTTTGCACTTTATTAAAACTTTCGTTTGCGCGAAGTATGTTCTAAAACCGCTAAAAGTTGATTGAAAATGAGCATAGAATTAAGTGAACAGGAAATAATTCGTCGGAACTCGTTGAATGAGTTGAATAAGATGGGGATAAATGCTTATCCGGCTCCGGAATTTAAGGTTACTCATCTCTCTAAAGAGATTCGGGATAAGTTTGAAACCTCTCCCGAAGAGTTACAGGAGGAGGTGGTGATTGCCGGCCGGATGATGAGTCGGCGAATCATGGGTAAGGCTTCGTTTTTTGAAATACAGGATGCTGCCGGTCGGATACAGGTATACGTGAGTCGAGATGATATTTCGGAGGGAGAGGATAGTACGATGTATAATGTGGTATTTAAGAAACTGATGGATATCGGAGATATCGTCGGCGTGAAAGGCCATGTATTCCGTACTAATATGGGAGAGATTTCCGTACACGCCAAGGAACTGACCATGTTATCCAAATCTTTGCGTCCGCTTCCGGTCGTAAAAGAAAAAGACGGAAAAGTATTCGATGCGTTTACGGATCCTGAAATGCGTTATCGCCAACGTTATTTGGATCTGATCGTGAATCCGCAAGTGAAAGAGGTATTCGTGAAGCGTACCAAGATGATCAATGCTATTCGTCAATTCTATAATGAAATGGGGTGTGTGGAAGTGGAGACGCCTGTTTTGCAAGCCATACCGGGAGGAGCTTCGGCCCGTCCTTTTATTACGCATCATAATGCATTGGATATCCCTCTCTATTTGAGGATTGCTAATGAATTGTATTTAAAGCGGTTAATTGTCGGAGGTTTTAACGGAGTTTACGAGTTTTCCCGGAATTTCAGGAACGAGGGAATGGATCGTACCCATAATCCGGAGTTCACTTGTATGGAGGTATACGTGGCTTATAAGGATTATAAGTGGATGATGGATTGTACGGAGCGTATGATAGAGGCGGCGGCATTGGCGGTAAACGGAACGACGAAAGCTCCGTTTGGCGAAAATGAGGTGGACTTTAAGCGTCCTTTTAAAAGAATAAGGATGGCGGATGCCATAAAAGAATATACCGGTTATGATATTACCGGAAAAAGTGAAGAGGAGATTCGGGCGTTTTGTTTATCCATCGGATTAAAGGTAGATGAAACCATGGGGAAAGGGAAACTGATAGACGAGTTGTTTGGAGAGAAGTGTGAAGGTCATTATATTCAACCGACATTTATCTACGATTATCCGGTCGAAATGTCCCCGTTAACCAAAATGCACCGGACGGATCCCGGCGTGACGGAACGATTCGAATTGTTCGTGAACGGAAAGGAGGTGGCAAACGCTTACTCCGAGTTGAACGATCCGATAGATCAATTGAATCGGTTTAAGGATCAATTGGCTTTACAGGAGAGGGGGGATGATGAGGCTATGTTCATCGACTACGATTTCGTGCGGGCGTTGGAGTACGGTATGCCTCCTACCTCGGGAATGGGAATAGGAATCGATCGTTTATGTATGTTTTTGACGAACAGTGCTTCGATCCAAGATGTTTTGCTTTTCCCTCAAATGAAACCGGAAAAGAAAATACCGGTAGATGGCGATGAGAAATTTTTAGCGTTGGGGATTGCCGAAGAGTGGATTCCTGTGATTCGGAAGATCGGTCACCAAACCGTGGAGTCATTGAAGGAAGTTGAGAATCCGAATAAGTTTCACCAGGAATTGTGCGGGATTAATAAAAAAGAAAAATTAGGATTGACGAACCCGACACAGGATGAGGTAAGGGTGTGGTTGAATAAGTAAATTTAAAGTTTTATATTGCGATTTACGATTCACAAATGATATTCGTGAATCGTAAATCGTTCATTATTAATAGAAGTATCATGCAAATAAGTGATAAACCCAGGATCGGGATTGTCGGCGGAGGTAGTTGGGCTACTGCCATATCTAAGATGCTGACGGAAAACAATGGTCGTATTAATTGGTTTATGCGCAATATAGAGACCATAAAGGCTTTTAAAGGTTTGAATCACAATCCGCGGTATTTGTGTGAAGTTGAATTTGACCTGGAGAAAATTAATTTTACCGATGATTTGGATAAATTGGTTACTCAATCGGATATTATTGTTTTTGCCATTCCGAGTGCCTTTTTGAAAAATGTGGTATCTCGATTACGGGTTCCGTTGAAAGAGAAAATTGTCGTATCCGCCATAAAAGGATTGATTCCGGACGATAATTTGATTATCGGGGAGTTTTTTCATAAATGTTATGATGTACCTTTCGGGCAGATCGTAATTATTTCCGGTCCCTGCCATGCCGAAGAGATTGCTTTGGAGCGTCTCTCTTATCTTACTTTTTCATGTGAAGATTTGAAATTGGCCCGGGCGATAGCGCAATTGTTTGAGTGTCATTACGTGAAAACGGCGATATCGGATGATATTTACGGGACGGAGTACGGAGCCGTATTGAAAAACGTCTTTGCCATTGCGGCCGGAATTTGTCATGGATTGAGATACGGCGATAATTTTCAGGCTGTTTTGATATCCAATGCGATTCAGGAGATGAAGCGTTTCGTGGATGCGGTACATCCGATAGAACGGGATATTAAAAATTCGGCTTATCTGGGAGATCTGTTGGTAACGGCTTATTCGCAATTTAGTCGGAACCGGACTTTCGGAACCATGATCGGGAAAGGATATTCCGTGAAGTCGGCTCAATTAGAGATGTTAATGATCGCGGAAGGGTATTTTGGTGTGAAGGGAATTCATGAGATCAATGAACATTATAACGTACATATGCCTATTACCAATGCGGTTTATAATATTTTATACGAGAGAATAAGCCCGACGATGGAGATACGGCTTTTAACGGATGAATTAAGGTAGCATGTTTAAGGGGGATGATGCTGAAAAAATGATTTTAATTTGGAATTGTAAATTAAGCGTGTGGTGAAAAAGATAGGGAAAAGGATGGGACATTGTGTAAGTAGGGCGTTGCCGGTTGCCTTGCGGACGTCGTCGTGGTTTTTGAAAATCATGTTACCCGTCTCTTTGTTCGTCACGTTGCTTTCTTATTTCGATATTCTGCCTTATATCTCCTCTTTTGCAGCTCCTTTATTTAAATGGGTCGGGTTGCCGGGTGATGCGGCTTTGGTTTTTGTCACGAGTATTTTTACGAATATATACACGGTGATCGCTTTGCTTTCGACGCTGGATTTTACCGCACGGGAGTGTGTGATTATGGCGACCATGTGCCTGATTTCTCACAATTTTATCGTGGAGACTTTGGTGTTGCAGAAAACGGGTTCTTCTTTTATAGGTATGATCGTTTTAAGGATTGTTATGAGTTTTGTCGCTGCGTTCGGATTGAATATTTTATTGCCGGAGATGGGAGAAAAAATGATGAAGGAGACTTTAACGGTTTTACCGTTTTGGGCAACGATGCAGCATTGGCTGGTTAATGCCCTGTTTCTCTCTTTGAAAATCGTAGGGGTGATTTCGGGGTTAATGATTTTGCAACGGGTCTTGGAGGAGTTTGGTGTATTAAAAGTATTGTCCGGTTTATTATCGCCCCTGATGCGTATTTTCGGGTTATCTCCCGAGGTCGCTTTTCTTTGGTTGGTAGGTAATACCGTGGGGTTGGCCTATGGTTCGGCCATCATGTTGGATTGTGCGAAATCGGGTAAGTTGAGTCACCGGGAAGCGAATTTACTGAACCATCATTTGGCGATCTCCCATTCTCAGTTGGAGGATCCTCTTCTGTTTTGGGTTATGGGTTTACCTTTTTGGTGGTTGATGTTACCGAGAATGGTGCTGGCTTTGATCGTCGTGTGGATAAAAAGAGGGGAGTATTTTATACGTTCTCGTCATGATCATGAAAAGTGGCTTGTAAAATCTCAGGTATCCAATTCTTTAAATTAGTGTTATGGAATATACAATAGAAGAAGTTGAGAATGAACAACAGGCAAAAGAGTTTTTAATGTTGCCTGTGACCCTTTATAAAAATGATAAAAATTGGGTACGTCCTTTAGACAATGATATCAATAATGTATTTGATCCTGATAAAAATCCTTATTTTAAGCACGGAGAATGTACCCGTTGGTTACTGAGGGATGAAAACGGAGTTTGCGTGGGAAGGGTAGCCTCTTTTATCGATGAACATACCTGTCGTATGGATTCTTATGCTGTGGGGGGAATGGGTTTCTTTGAATGTATCGATGATCGAAAGGCGGCTTTTATGCTTTTTGATCGTTGCCGGGAGTGGTTGGAAGCCAGGGGAATGGAGGCGATGGAGGGGCCCGTGAATTTTGGCGAACGCAATGAATGGTGGGGACTCTTGGTAGACGGTTTTGTGCAACCAAACTATGGAATGCCTTATACGCATAAATATTATATAAAATTTTTCGAAGAGTACGGTTTCCTGGATTATTTCAAGCAGTATACCTATCGGACCCGGTTGGTTATGGAAAGTCTTTCGAAAGTAGTGGTATGGAAGTCGGATCGTTTATTGAAAAATCCGGATTATTCGATTGTATGTTACTCTCAAATAGATGCCCGGGAGGCGAAAAAAGCCTTTTTAGAGGTATATAATCATGCTTGGAACGAGAATGTACACGGGGTGGGAAAAATGCAAATGGAGCAGGTAGAAGCCCTGTTTAAGACTATTAAGCCGATTTTAGACCCGAATCTGTTGTATTTTGCCTATTATAAGGGACGACCGATTGGTTTTTTTATCATGTTTCCGGAATTGAACTATATTATCAAACACCTCAATGGGAAATTGAACGGAATAGGACTTTTAAAATTTTTATATTACCGTCATATCAAGAAAGGAAATGTGGCGTTGGGACAGATTTTTGGAGTGGTGTCCGAGTTTCAGGGAAAGGGTGTTGAAGCCGCTTTGATCCGGGTATTTTGTAGTAATATAATCGAAAGGCGTAAGAAATATGATTGGTTGGAGATGAACTGGATAGGTGATTTTAATCCGCAGATGATTCATTTGATGGAGTATATAGGAGCAAAGATATCCAAGACGCATATTACATATCGTAAATTGTTTCGGGAGGATATCCGCTTCTGCCGTTCGATAGATAAAATGAAAGAACGTTCGGAAACGAATTCGTAATTATTAAATAAACAGATATTGTATGGCTTGGTTAGACTCCTTATTTTTCGGGCAAGGTATAGCGCACTCCGTCTTGGTGTTCGCTATCGTTATCGCTATCGGAATTGTTTTGGGCAAAGTAAAGATAAAAGGGATTTCCCTGGGTATTACCTGGATACTTTTCGTGGGTATTATCTGTAGTCATTTCGGGATGAGGGTGGATGAACAGACATTGCATTTTGTAAAAGAGTTCGGGTTGATCCTTTTCGTGTATTCCGTGGGAATGCAGGTCGGGCCCGGTTTTTTTTCCTCCTTTAAGAAAGGGGGATTGACCTTGAACGTGTTGGCCTCGATGATTGTCTTTTTGGGTGTGATCACGGCCTACGTGATTCACTTGATAACCGGATTGCCGATAACGACTATGGTAGGAATCCTTTCGGGAGCCGTAACCAATACTCCGGGATTGGGAGCTGCCCAGCAAGCCTATACGGATATGACCGGGATAGGTGATCCTACGATTCCTTTAGGTTACGCGATTGCCTACCCTTTGGGGGTTATCGGAATCATCGGGTCTATTTTACTGATACGTGTGATTTTCAGGATTAAATTTGAACGTGAGCATGAGGTATTGGAAAAGCAGGATGAAGATAAGGCCACGAGTGCGCAACAATTTTCCGTGAAAGTCACTAATCCGGCTCTGTTTGGCAAGGACGTGATGGAGGTAACCCGTCTTATCAACCGTAAGTTCGTTTTTTCCAGGGTTTGCCACGGGGATGACCGGATTGAAATCGGTTCTTCCGATACCCGATTGAAGGCGGGGGATAAACTATTGGTTGTGGCTGCATCGAAAGATATAGAGGCTATTACAGCCTTTTTGGGAGAACAAGTGGATGTTGCCTGGGAACAATTGGACAAACAGCTGGTTTCAAGACGGGTTGTCATTACCAAATCCGATATAAACGGAAAGTTATTGGGAGAGATGAAGTTGCGGAACTGTTTCGGCGTAAACGTGACGCGGGTAAATCGCGCTGGTTTCGATTTGGTCGCCAAGCCGAATTTGCAATTGCAGATGGGAGACCGTTTGACTGTCGTGGGGCCGGAGGCTGCTGTTAATAATGTGGCGAAGGTATTGGGTAATTCGTTGCGTAGATTGAGAGAACCCAATTTGGTCCCTATATTTTTAGGTATATTTTTGGGCGTTTTTTTAGGAAGTATTCCTTTTACATTCCCGGGTATTCCTCAACCGGTGAAATTAGGATTGGCAGGAGGTCCTTTAATCGTTTCCATATTGATCAGTCGTTTTGGTCCTCATTATAAATTGGTGACCTATGCCACGATGAGTGCGAATCTAATGTTGCGGGAGGTGGGAATTTCTCTGTTCCTGGCCGGTGTCGGGTTGGGAGCCGGAGAAGGATTCGTGGAGACGGTGATCGATGGGGGCGGATTGAATTGGATCGGATACGGTGTCGTAATTACCGTTTTACCCTTATTGATCGTGGGGATCATTGCCCGGCTTTTCTATAAAATCAATTACTTTACTTTGATGGGATTGATCGCCGGCAGCACGACAGACCCGCCCGCTTTAGCTTATTCGAATGGAGTGGTCGGAAACGATATGCCTTCGGTGAGTTATGCAACGGTTTATCCGTTAACCATGTTCCTGCGCGTATTGACAGCACAGCTTTTGATTTTGTTTGTAGCATGAGGGAAGGATGATTTTGTTAATTGTATCTGATTCGAAGAATGCGAAAAATAGTCGTCGGTCTTAGCGGAGGGATAGATAGTTTTGTGACAGCCTTGTTGTTACGACAACAGGGGTATGAGGTTATAGGGGTAAATATGGATCTATGGCCGGCGAATGGGCAGGTACACAATCGTGATTTGGAGGAGTTTTGTAAACAAATAGAAATTCCCTTGTATCGTATTGAAGGGAGGGAACGTTTTGGACGTGACGTGGTTCTTCCTTTTCTTCAGGGGTATTTGGCGGGTATTACACCGAATCCGTGTGCCGTGTGTAACCGTTTTGTCAAATGGGAATTGTTGAAAGAGTTTGCGGATCGGCAAGGAATTCAACATATAGCGACAGGACATTATGTGCGCATCGGTAAAGAGAACGGACACTATTACATATACAAAGGGGTGGATTCCAATAAAGATCAATCTTATTTTTTGTGGGGAGTGAACGAGATGATTTTGAGCAGAGCCTTGACTCCGTTGGGAATCTACAGGAAAGAGGAGGTAAAAGAGATAGCCCGAATGAATGGTTTCCCGCTGCTTGCCAAGCAAAGGGAGAGCTCCGGGATCTGTTTTTTACAAGGAACGGATTATCGTACGTTTATCTGTCAACATACCGGATCGTCTTTTGGCTCCTCAACGGGTGAGATATGGGATGAGCAGGGTAATGTATTGGGAAGCCATCATGGAGTTTTGAATTACACGATCGGACAAAAGCGGGATATTCCTTTAAAGGACGGGAATCCTCAATATGTTTCTCGGATAGAGGCGGGTAGTAACCGGATTATCGTGAGTGATAAATCTGCGTTGTTCCGGAAGCGCATAGAGATAGAATCCGTTCATCTTATTGATCCAGAAGAGATGAATGCTGCAGATATCGAGATAAAAGTCAGGGGATTGGGGTTAAATCCGTCGGGGTATGTTCAGGTGGAGAAGTTACCCGGGAATCGGTTGATGTTGTATTTGTCCCATCCGGCCTGGGCGGTAGCTCCCGGGCAACCGGTAGCTCTCTACCGGGGAGAGCGGTTGATCGGAGGGGGAATCGTTCGAAAAACGATCATTGACGGTGATGAATCTTAAAGTCGGAATTTTTCGGGAGTGGAGTGAAAATTTGATGCGTTAAGTGGCTTAGGCTCTGGAAACTCCGATCGGTGTCGGGGAAATGACCGGAGAGGCTATGGTTTCTACTTGTTTTTCTCGAGAAAAATCTGTTATTTTGCAACGCTAAACACGGGAGTGGCTCAGTTGGTAGAGCATCGGTCTCCAAAACCGAGGGTCGGGAGTTCGAACCTCTCCTCCCGTGCATAGAACCACCTGCCGAGGTGGTTTTTTTATTTGATAGCGGATGAATGTTTTAAAGGTATGCCTATGGTTAAGTTAGTCATATTTGATTTGGACGGTACTTTGTTGAACTCGTTGGATGATTTGGCGGTTAGTACGAATTATGCTTTGCAAAAGCATCGCTATCCCACTCATGAGTTGCTTGAATATCGACGTTTCGTGGGAAACGGAATCAACAAGTTGTTGGAACGCGCATTGCCGGAAGAGGCGAGAACCGAAGAAAATGTGTTAAAGATACGGGAGGATTTTATGGCTTATTATGCCGTGCATAAAGCCGATTACACGGCTCCCTATCCGGGAATTGCGGAGTTGCTGGAGGCCTTGAGAAAGAAAAATATTTTATTGGCGGTGGCTTCTAATAAATACCATTCGGCAACTCAAGCTTTAATCCCTCATTATTTCGGTGAAAATACCTTCGGTTTTGTTTATGGTCAACGGGAAGGTATTCCGGTGAAACCAGATCCGACAATTGTTTTTGATATTCTAAAGGAGGCCGGGGTAAAACCGGAAGAAGTATTGTATGTAGGAGATTCCGGCGTAGATATGCAGACCGCATCTAATAGCGGGATCGTCTCAATCGGGGTGACCTGGGGATTCCGTTCTGCTGAAGAATTAAAAGAAAACGGAGCGATACATATCGTTGACCGTCCTTCCGATATCTTGAAATTATTGCGATAATAAGGGAGCTTGCGATAAGAGGAACAGGTGATTCTGCAACTGATCACCTGTTCCTCCTATCCGCATATTCATTTTAAATCAACAGAATTCTGTGATTCAATGATTTATTGATTCCGTGATGCAATTACAATCTTCCAATCGTCAATCTATTAATCACCCGATCCACGTGTTCATTGTAAATTTTAGATTGTAGATTGTAAATTAAGAAAATAGCGTTCCATTTACAATATACAATCTTTTTAATCTCTAAATCGTTTAATCTCTAAATCTCTAAATCTCTAAATCTCAGAATCCTTTAATCTTTTCATTGTCTTTTGTCAGTATTTGAAAGAGCTGCCTCCGAGAAATTCGCGAATAATGGAAGTCGGCGGAATTTCTCTGGTAGGAACGGATTGTACATAGGAGAAGAACTTTAAGAGACGTAGAGCCTTGGAGTGTTCCGGGTATTTGGTCTGTACCTCTTCCAGTAAAGGAACAGCTTGTTGTTTAAGAGCTCCTAATTCGTATACCAATGCCGAATTGAAAATAACATCTGCTTCTTCTTGATAAGGTTCGATGTGTTTTTGTTCTCCGGATAGTACGCTTTCCCATCGTTTAAGGGTGTCCCAAGCCGAATATCCCCGGTATTTATGATCGCGAACCATCCGTCGGATCAAACGATTGTCCTTGGGGTTTATGATATTGTGGTTGTCAATGGATATTGAAGTTAATGCCGAAATAAAGATTTTGAAAAGACTTTCTTGGGGCAGGAACTCCGTCAAACGAGGATTCAGACCATGTATGCCTTCCACTATAATCACGTTATTCTTTGAGATCCTGAGTTTTTCTCCGTCGTAAAAACGTTGTCCCGTTTCAAAGGAGAATTTTGGAATCTCGACCTCATTTCCTTGTAGTAATTGCAGGATATTATCGTTGAACGTGTCGATATCGAGAGCGTCAATGGTTTCGAAATCGTATTCTCCTTTTTCGTCTCTGGGGGTATTTTCCCGGTCGACGAAATAGTTATCTAAGGATAAATTTACGGGTTTGATTCCATTGACCATGAGTTGCACGGCCAATCGTTTGCCAAATGTTGTTTTACCGGAGGATGAAGGACCGGCGATCAGGATTACCTTTACCTTTTTGTGTTTCTTTTTGACTAAATCCGCTATTTGGGAGATTTTTTTCTCGTGGAGAGCTTCACTTATTTTGATCATGGCTCCCACTTGTTTATTTTCTATAATTTGGTTCAGATCTCCGATTTGAGAAATTTCCAGGATTTTTCCCCATCTCTTGTATTCACTGAAAATGTTGAATAATTTCTCTTGTGGGATTAAGGGTGAGATTTCCGTCGGATTGTTTCTGTCGGGTAACATCAACAACATACCGTCTTTATAGGAGATCAGATCGAATACTTTCAGACAACCCGTGGTTGGAGCAAGAGTTCCGTAGAAATAATCCGAGGTCCCGTTAATGGAATATACCGAAGTATACATTTTGCCGCGGGTGGAAAGCAAGAGTTTTTTGTCCTTCAATCCTTCCCGTTGAAAAAGTTTTATAGCTTCTTCCGTGGGGGTCTCCCGGCGTATTATCTCCGTGTCTTGTTCGATGATTCTGGTCATTTCTTCTTTCAGACTCAGGATCGTTTCGGGCGTAAGAACCAGGTCCTTATTTGCGATCCGGCAAAACAGACCGTTGGAGATAGAGTATTCGACAATCAACGTCTTTTTCGGGAAAAGCGTTTTTACGGCTTTATAGAGAACGAAAATAAGAGAACGGATATAGATGCTATAACCGTCGAGAGAGGTAACGTCTATAAAGTTTATCCATTTGGGATTGTAAATCTCGTAATGTAAATCCTGTAATTCGTTATTGACTAACGCTCCGAGTATATTTTGATGGTTCTGGGGGAATACGATTTGTTTGAGTTCTTTCAAACTGCATCCTGTGGGTATTATATATTCTTGTTTGTTATTTTCACAATAGATCGTTATTTTATTTTTTTCCATAGCATTGAATATTTTATTTTTTAGGGAACTCATACTTATGAAAACAGTAATGCAAATTGTGTGCCGCTTCGATTATCTGTATTTTTCAGGCTGTCGGGGAATCGCGATATAATAACTTTTCTTTCCGGAAGCATGTAACGTGTTTGCCCTGAGCCAAGGATTAAAACGTTTTAAAGTTTTGTAAGATATTCCGTGAGTGTTGGCAAAGTGAGCCAGATCTTTGATGTTTTTATTGACTTTGACCTCTTCGCATTTTTCTACTTCATATTTCTCCGATACGTGAAAATCGTATAAATGGGGGTTCTCTATGATTTGCTTCATCGCCATGATCCGGAAGACATATCTTCCCGTCTCTTCTCCTAAAAGAAGGTCATAATAATTGTTCTCTTTTTGAAGATTGATTTGTCTTGTTAACATGTTCATTCCGGCATTGTAGGAAGCAGCGGCCATTACCCAAGTACCGAATTTCTCTTTTGCTTTTTTCAGGTACGCGCACGCTGCCCGCGTCGATTTTTCGATATGATACCGTTCATCTACAATTTTGTTCACTTCCATTCCCAGTTCTTTGGCCGTACCGCTCATGAATTGCCATAAGCCGACGGCTCCGGCGGGAGAGACGGCCAAGGGGTTCAGGCTACTTTCGATGACGGCGAGGTATTTGAAATCATCCGGTATTCCCTCCTCTTCCAATATGGGTTCTATGATGGGAAAATACCGGGAGACATTCTTTAATACCTGAATCGTATGGGAGTGTAAATAGGTGTTGACGATTAGTTCCTTGCGGAATGCTTCTGCAATGTCGGTTCTTTTTAAAGGTACATACTCGCCTGCCAAATCGAATGTTTCCGGACAATAAATATCCGACGGCTTCAACATAGGAACAACCTTGGATACGTGTTGTATCTCTAACGTGACAGGACGGTAAATGAGGTAAATGACGGCAGCCGTATCGAGTAGTACGATAAGGAACAGGATTTTTATAATGGTTTCTTTCTTCACTTCTTTTCTATTTTAATTTTCGAATATAATATATTTATACCTATTTTCCTTGCAGATGTAGTCATTGACAGGTACTTTTTAGGTTAATATAAATTCCCTTAATTATAATTTGTGCTTTTGCCAGCGGAAATGTTTCATATAGAGTAACGAGATAAAGCCGATACACAAGCCGTAAGTGACTTCCACCGTCCATACAGATTCGACTGACGTTTGCAGTACGCTTGCCAAAAACCAAATCTGGGCAGTATACAGGATAAGTACGAAGGTCTCGAGGATGAGAGCGTGAGAGGTATTTCCCGTTCCGGATATAGCTTCGAAAAAGGTGATGCCGAAACAAAGGGCGAGTGCGGCCAATCCGACGACATACAGGGAGTTGACGGATGCTTGTATCAGTTCGCTGCTATCCGAATAGATGGACAGTACTTGTTGTGGAAATAGATAACAGATGGCTAATATCGGGAGAACACTTAGCATGGAGAGGCGAATGACCTTTGTGAGCATGGGCATAACCTCTTTTTGTCTTTGTTCTCCTATTAGTCTGCTTGTCAATGTGTTGGCTGTGGCTCCGAAGCCGAATACCGGAATGACGATGAGCATATAAACGCTTCGGACTACAATGGTAATGGCGATGGGCCGTTCGCCCATATGCTCCACCAGGATGAAAAAAATAAACCAGGTCCCGAAAGAGAGAAGTTTTTGTAGCATGGTGGGAAGAGCTGTCTTTAGAATCGTTCCCATAAGCCATCCTTCTATTTTGTGAAAACTGAACAGGGCATATTGTTTGAGAGGGAGTTTAAGTAGGGTATACAGGGTGAAAAAAAGAAAGGCGGAAATTTCTGCCATAACGGAAGCAAGGGCTGCTCCACCGACTCCCAAGTTTGGAAAACCGAATTTCCCGAAGATCAGAAGGTAATTGAATAGCACGTTTACGGTAGCCATAACGGCTGTCGAATACCCGATGATCTTGGTATTGGATAATCCGATATATAGGGCCCGGTAAAGGAAATTAAAACAAACGAAAATAATGCCGTAATGCCGGAATGACATATATTCCATGGCGGCAGCATATATATTGGGTGAGTGGATTGCTGTTTCCAACAGCTCTTTGGTAAAATAATGCTGTACAAGAAAAAGGGACGTACCTAAAAAAGCGACGAAAAATAACCCGTGCTCGAATACGACTCCGATTCGATTAAGCCTTCCTTCTCCGAGACGTCTTGCCACGATAATTTGGATACCGATGGAAAATCCCCAAGCTAAAGTCGAAAAGACGTAATAGTAGATTCCGGCTATGGCTGAAGCTCCGAGAGCAATCTCGCTGACTCTCCCCAGAAAAGCGGTATCGGTAAGTGTAATTAAAGTTTGTGCCAAACTTCCCAATATGATAGGATAGGCGATGTTCCATATGATTTTGTTGCTTATGCTTGTCTTCATCCATGTTTTATTTGAGATACAAAATTACACCTTGTTTACGAAAATTGAAAGCGGGAGATTGAAAATGCGAGAATTTAATAGTAACTTCGTAAGTTCAAAATTAAAAGATATCAGATGACAATAGAAGAAAGAGTTAGCAAGGGCATCATGGAAGCCATGAAAGCTAAGAACACGGTACGTTTGGAAGTATTGAGAAATATAAAGAAAGTGTTTATTGAAGCTAAAGCCGTTCCGGGGGCGGGAGATTCGATTCCCGACAGCGAAAGTGTGAAGATCATACAGAAATTGGCCAAGCAAGGTAGGGACGCCGCGGTTATTTATAAGCAGCAGGGTAGGGAGGATCTGTTTTCCCATGAAATGGCGCAGGTTGAAGTACTGGATGAGTTTTTGCCCCAACCGTTGACGGAAGAAGAGTTGATAGCTGCACTGAAAGGGATTATAGAGAAGACGGGAGCCACGTCGGCTAAAGATATGGGCAAAGTAATGGGAATTGCTACCAAAGAGTTGGCTGGCGTTGCCGAGGGAAAAGTTATTTCGGCAAAAGTCAAAGAGTTATTGGGTTGATCGCTTACGAGTAAAAAGGCATTGATTTTCTCTATCTCTCCATCGAAAATAAGAATAGGATAATACTGTAATAATATAAAATTAATGCTGATCTTTGTCAACAGGAAAAGAATCTGCGATTTATACTCGTGTGAATCGTAATATAAAAATATAGAGATGGACGTAAAAGATTGGACAAAAAATGTGATTAAACAGGCTGAAATCGATAAATACTTGGTCAATGGAAAAGATTTTATCGATGAAGTCGAGATATTTGAGGAGCTTGAACGCCAAAAAAATCCCGACAAGCAAAAGGTGCGTGATATTATAAAAAAGTCGTTGGAGATTAAGATTCTGACTCCTGCCGAAACGGCTACTTTGTTGAACGTGGAGGATCCGGAGTTATTGCTGGAGATGCAGGAAGCGGCCTTGGAAGTTAAAAGACGGGTATACGATAATCGTATCGTTTTTTTCGCTCCCCTGTATCTGTCGAATCTGTGTGTAAATAGTTGTGTGTATTGTGGTTTCCGTGCAGAGAACAAGGAGGAGAAACGGCATGTTTTGACTATGGATGAGGTACGCGAGGAGACGGCAGCCGTTATTGACGAGGGACATAAGAGGATGATAGCCGTTTACGGAGAACACCCGAAAAATAGTGCCGATTATATGGCTGATTCCATTTCAACGATCTATGCAACTAAACGGACGACTCCTACCGGGAACGGGTTTAATAATATTCGTCGGGTGAATGTGAATGCGGCGCCCATGGAGATAGCGGATTTAAAAAAGTTGTGGCGTGCCGGTATCGGTACCTATCAGGTATTTCAAGAAACTTACCACCGTGGACGTTATGCCGAACTACATCCGGCTCATACGATTAAAGGAAATTACGGGTGGAGGCTTTACGCGATGCACCGGGCTATGGAGGCCGGTATCGATGACGTTGCTATTGGAGCCTTGTTCGGTTTATACGATTGGCGTTTTGAAGTGATGGGCTTATTGTATCATGCTTTGGATCTGGAACGGCAATTCGGTATAGGACCTCATACGGTTTCCTTCCCTCGAATGCAGCCTGCTCCTGGATCTTTTATTAGTGAACATTCACCATATTTGGTAACGGATGAGGCTACAAAGCGGTTGGTAACTGTTATACGTCTGGCTATTCCTTACACGGGATTGATCGTGACGGCCAGAGAGAATCCCGAGTTCAGGAGAGAGTTGATTCATATGGGATGTACGCAGACTGATGCTTCTTCTAAAATAGGTATTGGAGCCTATTCGAAGAAATTGCGTCAAGAGGAGAATTCGGATAAAGTCCAGTTTATGCTGGGAGACCAGCGAAGCTTGGATGAGGTGATTCGGGAATTGGCCCAGGATGGAATGATAACCTCTTTCTGTACGGCCGGTTATCGTTGCGGGCGTACGGGAGACAAGATTATGAATTTGTTGGAAAAAGGTGTGGAGGGAAAATTTTGTAAGCTGAATGCCGTCTTGACGTTCCGGGAATATCTGAATGATTATGCTTCTCCTGAAACCAAAGCGATCGGAGAACAATTGATTGAAAGGGAATTGCAGGAGATAGAACACACCTCTTTCTTTACGGATAAGAAGTTATTACCCACGTTCAAATCCTATTACGATCGTATAGCTAAAGGGGAACGTGACTTATACATGTAGTAAAGGACTCTTTAATATTAAAATTGCCTTTTTGATTCATTCAAAAAGGCAATTTTAATGTAATGCGTTCGGCTTCTTTTTGTCTTTTAATCCTCTCTTTTTCTCCTCGCCGGAAAACATATATTAAACCGTAATATTCACATTTCTTACGACGTTCCTCCTCGTCCTCTATTTCCATGTAATAGTTTTCTATTTCATTCCATAAGGTTAAAATATACTCATCCGCTTCACTACGGAATTGAGCTACTTCTGCGCAACAACGTGCCGAGTTCTGTTGGAATTGTTTTTGAGAAGCATATCCCTGTTTAAAATTTTCATAATTGACTTTTACTAAAGCGATGGAAGGGCTATAGACAGGATTACCTCCTCCGTTACGGGTCCGTTCCTGTTCTCCGTTGATGATCTTGGCTCCCCATTCCAATAAATCCTGTTCGCTAATCAGGGGAGGAAGTTTCGAATTGTTTTCATCTAACCCGTAAAAGGTTCTGGCCGAGGATTTCAATTCTCCGCGGGCAATAGTAAAATTCAATACCTGTAAAAAATGGGATATGTATAATTTTGCTTTTCTGGTGTATTCAGCGTATTTTCGGCTGTTAACGTTTTGTTTGTCTCTCGCGACCTGTGAATTGGTAATGGCCGTTTTGAATTTGGGTAAAAAGAACTCTATTTTTTGTTTCAACGAAGGAGAAAAAGGCAAATCGTTGAAATCCGAGGATGCTTCGTTCTTCAATGCTGTTTCCAAAGCACGTATCCTGGCCGCATCCGTATTGGGTAATCTTCTGTAAGGCATGATATTCCTATAATTATAAAGTATGACAAGTTCTAAATGCGAAGGTATGAAAAAAAGATGTGGGAATCAATAATTCGTACAATGAGTTTTGTTAAATTTGACTGAGTTTCAATTTTATTCCGGAATTGTGTTTTTGTAATGGGAATAATTTTCGAGGATATTATTTACAAAATCATAAGCTTGTTTGCCGTCACAATACCCATGCCGGATTAATGTATCCCGATAGAACTCGGGATTGGACTTGTGGAGTAGAAAGTAATCGACATTATTATTCCATACATAGGGATTCTTATTGTACGCTTCGGCTAATTTCATCGCATCTATGACATGTCCGGGGCCGGCATTATACGCAGCTAACGTGAATTTGATCAGGTCTTCTTTTTTCAACGGGTATTTGGAAAATATTTTTTCCAAGCGTTTGAGATAAGTTGTTCCTGCGCGGACATTATCCTTAGGATTGGTATAATCTTCGATACCGAGAGTGAGGGCTGTTTCCGGCATGACTTGCATTAATCCTACGGCTCCTAACCATGAGACGGCTTCCGGATTAAATCCGGATTCTTGGAAAATAATAGCGGCCAATAATCGCCAATCCCATCCCATCGTTTGGGCTGCTTTTTTTATGATGGGATCAAAACTCGATATCTTGCCGTTTTTTAATTTGTAGTATTTGGAATTGTGCAGGGAGGTCACGTAGCTACTATTGAAATATCGGTTGTATAGAACATTGAATTTGCCGCTTTTTTTAATGTTGTTTAACCACGCGTTTAGTTCGTCGGTAAGGAGAATTCCGTTTAATGCAGTCCCCCAGGCAATGGGAAATTCGTCGGATAGGCCCAGGCTGTAATCCAGATAAGGCATGTAATGTGCGGCTATTTTGGCAATATTATGGTCTGTAACGGTAAATTCCGCTTCCATGTTTTCTACCATGACCAGAATGTCTTCATACGTCGCCTCCGTTAGGGGAGAGATATTGAATTCCGAATGTAACGAGTCTTTCAACTGTTGTAAAAAATCTTCATAGAAAGTACCTTTTTGGATGTAAATGTCTTTACCCGATAGTTGCGATAGCGAATCGACGTGTTCCTTTCGTTTTTTATTTTGTACAAGTACACTATGGGTTTTGAATAGAGGATTCGTGAAAAGGATTCTTTTCTTCCGGTTTTCGGTGACGGATAGACTCATGGCAATCAGATCGTATTTCCCTTCGTTTAATTCCTGAATGCACTCTTCCATGTCCGAGTTTACTTCGACATGCAGCTTTACTCCGAGATATTCGGCAAAATCTTTGACGAGTTCGTAATGAAAGCCTTTTGTGACGCCTTTGTAAACATAGTAGTCGGTCGTGTTATAGTAAGTGCAGACATTCAATACGCCTCGCTTCGTGATTTCTTCCAATAGACCCGACCGGGGAAATACAAAAGGCTCCTTTTGTTTTACTTTGCAAGCGTTTAAGCAGCATAAGAAAAACAAGATGTATGTAATCTTTTTTACAACGTACATACAACAAATATAGGAAATGATCTGTAAATTATCAAATTAGTCAAAGAAATTCCATCTTAAACCAAATTTTACGGTTGCCGGTCCGATGGCGTAATTGGTAGCCGAAAGGTAGTTCCGGTTGCCGAAGAATTCATTGAAATGATCGTATTTGACAAAAATATCCGCCCGTTTTATATTTAACGTGAGGAATACGTCCATCTTGGGATAATTGCCGATTTTCTCTTTTCTTTGGTTATAAAATTGCATGATGGAGGGCATATAGGCGTCTGCATAGAACTTGGTCGTGTAGAAAACATCGATACCGAATTGCAGGCCTAACACCCTTTTGAATAGACGATTTTGATAATAGTTGTGGGAATATAGGGCAATCTGGGGAAGTGCAAGTATATCTTCCTTATTGCTGACCTGATAGTAGACTTTTTGATCGAAATAAAAATTGCCTAACCTGAAATTTTGTTTTACCCAAGCCGTGAATATCATTAAGTTCCCGTCGTATTGCCGGGGCATGGCAGTCGTATCCAGATAGATGTATCCTTTGGTATTGTTTAAGGCGATGCCGACTTCTGTACGGCGACGAATATTCCGGTATTTTCCTTGTAGTTGGTAGGAATGAATTTTTCCGAAGTTATTTTTCCAGATGTTATGATTTCCCATGTAAAGCTCATAAAATGGGTTGGGGGTTTTATTTTCCAATGATGCATTGATCGTTACCGACGAATTTTTTCCCCGGTTCAGGTATTGTGTGATCTCTCCCTGTAAGTTATAATCCGTATTGTAGTCGCCGAATAAACAGTAGGCGGCCCATATGTCGAAATTAAACAGGGAGTTGGTGTCTACGTTAAAGGTTCCGGCTGTCAAATAAGTCCCCGTGTACTTACTGCTTCCGAAATCGTTCGTTGTCGTATCCTGATCTATATTGATTCGTTGGTGATAATTCAGGTACTTGAAATTTAATCCGGCGTATATACCCGGTAAGTATTTGTACTTGGGATGTTCATTCACGATGAGTTTGGTCGTGATCTCGAACCGTTTGTTGTTGACGATATCCGCATTGGACATGCTGTCGATATAAGTGTTCGGGAAAAAAGATGTTTCTACGGATTTCTCCTTGAATTTGTACTGGTTATCTTGCACATTAAAGGATAATACCGCTTTCATCGGATAGACGATGGTCGTGTCCGTACGGGCGGAGTCCCGTTGGGTAACGATCTCTTTTCCCTTCCCGATGTTGTATTGGCCTAAAGTATAAAGATTGAAATTATAAAAATTGTTTCGAGGTTCACTGACGAGATTCGTCGGGATTAATTGCGAATCCAAGGTCGTATCCCGTAAAAAGTAGAGATCCTGAATTCCTCCGTTTTCAGTATAGTGGCCGACATTTTGGTTGATGAAAAAAGATATGGCTACCCGTTTTAGCTCGTAAGAAGAAAAGAACGAGAGATTATAGGTTTTGGACTTTTGGTAAGAGTAAGCCCCGAGTCCCGATATGATATTGTAGCGGAAACCGGCACTCCAATAAGGACGGATGTTTTGGACGTGCCATACGTCTAACAGGTCTTCTGATTTGGTACGGCCTCCTCCGTTGAAGTAGTTGAGTTGGGTGAAAGGGGTTGTCGTGTTGTATTCCAAGGCGTCTTCCGGTTTGAATATATAAGCTCTTACCCGGTTCAGAGGGAAAAAATCTTCGCTTTCGATCCGGTTGATAAAGATATTGGATTCATAGGCCGAAGGTAAATTGCCCAAGTAGGTATTGGAGACGCTTTGTTTAAATATGGGATTGAAGTTTTGGATTCCATCCGTAAGAGTGTCCAAAGGGATGAATTTTTTATAAACACCGTTGTGCATCCATCTCCAAGTCATACGATAATGTTTGACATCGGGCTTTTCTACGGAATCTTGTTCCATTCTTCTGTCCCGGGGATCTCTTTCCTCCTCGTTGTCATAGTCATAATCGCTCTGTGCCAGCGATATGATAGAGCTTAGACAAAATATGATGATATAAAATAATTTTTTCATGGCCTGCAAATATACAGAAACTTTTAAAACTCTCATAAATTAATTACCTTTGCGACTCGTATGTTAAATAATTTTAGTATGGATAAGAATCATCTCGTATCAGAAGAAGAGAATGAAGTGAAATCATTGAATTTCATAGAACAGATCATGGAAGAGGAGCTGGCAGAGGGCAAGAACGGAGGACGGGTGCACACGCGTTTTCCGCCGGAACCTAACGGTTATTTACATATCGGCCACGCGACGTCGATTTGTCTGAACTTCGGTTTGGCGGCCAAATACAACGGGAAATGCAATTTACGTTTCGATGATACCAACCCGTCGAAGGAGGATGTGGAGTATATTGATTCGATATTGGGGGATATCCGGTGGCTGGGATTTCAATGGGAAGGAGAACCTCATTACGCTTCTGATTATTTCCAACAATTGTATGATTGGGCGGAAAAGATGATTATGGAGGGAAAGGCTTACGTGGACGATCAACCGGCAGAAGCAATCAGCGCCCAACGGATGACGCCTACCGAACCGGGAGTAAACAGTCCTTACAGGGACCGGACTCCGGAAGAAAATCTGGATTTGTTCCGGAGAATGAAAAGCGGAGAGTTTCAGGCCGGAGAGAAAGTGTTGCGGGCCAAAATAGATATGGCCTCTTCTAATATGTTGATGCGCGACCCGATCATGTATCGTATTATGCACGTGGCTCACCATCGTACCGGCGATCAATGGTGTATTTATCCCATGTATGATTTTACGCACGGGCAAAGCGATTACCTGGAAGGGATCACTCATTCCATATGTACCTTGGAATTTGAAGTACATCGACCGTTATACAATTGGTTTTTGGATCAGTTGATCGAAACCGAATATCGTCCCCGGCAGATCGAATTCGCTCGTCGCAATCTGAGTTATACGGTGATGAGTAAACGTCGTTTGTTGGAGCTGGTGCAGAAGGGAATCGTGGCCGGATGGGACGATCCCCGCATGCCGACTATCTCCGGTTTGCGTCGGGCCGGGTATACTCCCGAATCCATTCGTAATTTTGCCGAAAAAGTGGGCGTTGCCCGCCGGGAAATAGTCGTGGATATGGCCTTGTTGGAGTTTTGTATACGGGAGCATTTGAATAAGGTGGCCCCTCGGGTAATGGCCGTGTTGGACCCCGTGAAGGTAGTTATCGATAATTATCCGCAAGGACAGACTGAATACGTGGAGATCGAAAATAACCCGGAAGACGAGAGTGCCGGAACACGGGCAGTCCCTTTCTCCGGAGAACTCTATATCGAGCGGGATGATTTTATGGAGAATGCTCCGAAGAAGTTTTTCCGTATGACGATCGGAAATGAGGTCCGTTTAAAGGGAGCTTATATCGTAAAATGCGAAAGCGTGGAAAAAGATGAGGAGGGAAACGTGACGACAATCCATTGTACGTATGACCCGGATACGCGGAGTGGTAGCGGGATCAATAGCAACCGGAAAGTAAAGGGGACTTTGCATTGGGTTTCCGCGGCGGAAGCTATCGATGCGGAGGTGCGATTGTACGATCGCCTGTTCAAAGATCCGGATCCTGCCGGGCATAAAGATATTGATTTTAAGGAATTTTTGAATGAAAACTCTTTGAAGGTGCTTACTCGTTGTAAGCTGGAACCGAGTTTGAAAGAGGTGAAGGAGGGAGATCGTTTCCAATTCCAGCGACTGGGATATTTTTGTGTGGACAAGGATTCGCAGCCGGGGAAATTGGTGTTTAACCGTACCGTGGGATTGAAGGATACTTGGGCAAAACAGAATAGTTAATTACTTGATATTAATGAGATGTACGATTTGCAATGCCGGCTTTTTCCGGCGATTGTAAATCGTAATTTGTACTTTAAAATTAAAACTAAATGTTGTCGAAAAAGAAAGTTGTATCGGAAGTCAGGGCATATGTATTGATTACGATAGGTCTGATGATGTATGCTTTTGCCGTGACCGCCTTTTTAGCTCCTCAAAAGATTGTAGGAGGCGGGGTGACGGGTATAGCTACGATTATTTATTTTTTATCGAATGAGTTGATTCCTATCGGTGTCAGCTATTTCGTCATCAATTTCTTGTTGGTGGCTATCGCCATGAAGATATTGGGTCCCAAGTTCGGAATTAAGACGATCTACGCGATATTCATGAGTTCTTTTCTATTGGGAATACTGCAGAGTTATATCCGGGAACCTCTGTTGGAAGACCGTTTCATGTGTGCCATCATCGCCGGTATCATGTGCGGTGCCGGAATCGGAATTTCTCTGGTAAACGGGGGAAGTACGGCAGGAACGGATATCATAGCCATGATCATAAATAAATACCGGAATATCAGTCCGGGTAAGATTATCATGTATATCGATGTGGTAATCATCGGTTGCAGTTATTTTATCGAAGGGAGTTTTCAGGATATTATGTACGGTTACGTGGTCATGGGAGTGGTTTCTTATACCATCGATATGGTATTTACCGGGCAGATGCAATCCGTGCAATTCCTTATTTTTTCGGATAAATACGAGGAGGTGGCTAATTCCATTACCCATGATCTGAAGCGGGGGGTGACTGTTTTGGATTGTTTGGGCTGGTACACGGGATCGGCCCGGAAAATGTTGGTAGTGGTGGTCCGTAAAAGCGAGATGCAAAATATCATGCGGGTGACCAAATTGGTCGATCCGGAGGCGTTTTTAACCATGAACACGGTAATGGGGGTTTACGGTAAGGGATTCGATACCTTAAGACCTTAACCCTGAATATTATTTTAAAAAATCCTCCCCGATCTGTTATTGCAAACCGGGGAGGATTTTTATGACTGTTTATGTTTGCGGAAGCGGTTATTAGATGTAAAGATTAATGTAAAAATAGTATGATAAAGTTTTTTGTAATGGTTATTTTCTTTTTCCCTTTGCTTTTGCTGCAAAGTAAAGAGGAAGGGAGTATTCCGGTGTATGTTTTGATCGGGAAAAATTCGGTGAATATTCAATATGTTGAGGAATATGACAGTTGTAGACAACATACTACTTATTGGTTCAGTTTTAAGGATACATTTGATTTAGAATGCACTTTTGTTCGCTATACCAATATGCGGGAAGATTATTTAAATGATACATTAATCAAATCCCGTTCTTTTTTGGATAGTATCTCTTATTATGATGAAAAATGGTTGTTGTCTTTCCCAAAGTCGATATTTTAGATAATTGGAGGAACCGGATTTATGTGATTGATACAACCAGCTTAGGACGAGACTCGATTGTTTTGCGCCGGTTTGATTTTTCGGCAGAAGAACCTACGGATGATGTCATCATGGAGGAGGAATTTAAATTTAATTAGATAATTTATTTTTTCTTTGGATCGTCCTTAGTTGTGCTTAAGCGATGCGGGAAGATTTTTGTTTTATGATTTTTTGATTTTCATCAAGTCATCCTCCGTTATAAATCGTAAATCGTATTATCTTTGTAAGAGATATAAAATGGAGAGAGATGGAAATAAAGGTATTTGTAAATAATCCATGGCAAGAGAACACGGTCGTATTGTATGATGAGACGGGTGAGGCCGTGGTAATAGATTGCGGATGTTTTTCGGAAGAAGAACGTCTGCGGGTGAAGGATTTTTTAGCGGATCATCATTTGAAACCGGTTGCGTTGCTGGATACCCACTTGCATATAGATCATATTTTCGGGAACGATTTTATGTTTAATGAATACGGTTTGTCGGCTCAAGCTCATCCCGCGGATGCTTTTTGGGTAGAGGATGCGGAAAAGTATGCGGCTATGTTGGGGGTACGGGGGATTACTCCGCCACCGGCCTTGGGTGATTTTTTGGAAGACGGCCAGATCGTTCGTTTCGGTCATTCGGAATTGGAAGTCATTCATGTCCCCGGTCACTCTCCGGGTGGCGTTTGTTTTTATAGCAAAAAGGATAAGTTGTTGATTTCCGGTGATGTGCTGTTTGAGGGGAGTGTCGGACGGGCGGATTTACCGGGTGGCAATATGGCGGAACTTTTGGATGGGATACGTGCTAAATTGTTTGTTTTACCCGATGATGTACGGGTTATTCCGGGACATGGAAGGGAGACAACGATCGGAGCGGAAAAGAGATATAACCCTTTTTTTCAGGTTTGAGATGAAAACGATTGGAATTATGGTGGCCATGAGTTCGGAATACGAGCTGGTCAGGTCGCTTTTAACGGGAAAGCAAGAGAAAGAGCATCATGGGATATGTTTTTTGGAAGGACAGGTAGAGGGGTGTCGGGTTGTTTTGGTGAAGTCGGGGATCGGTAAAGTATGCTCGGCCGTGGGAACGGTTCTGTTAATTCGGGATTATGTTCCGGATGTCATTATCAATACCGGGGTGGCCGGGGGAATCGATCCGCTTACTCGGGTGATGGATATTGTGGTCGGAAAGCAGATGGTATATCACGATGTTTGGTGCGGAGAAGGAAATGAATACGGGCAAGTACAAGGATTACCGTCCCGGTTTGTATCGGATGAGGAGCTTTATCGGGTTGCGTTGGATATTCCTCATGAAGGACAGGTATATGGCGGGTTGATTTGTAGCGGGGATCAGTTTATTACGGATCAGGCGGCTTTAGCTAAAATAAAAAAGAGATTTCCGGAGGGTTTGGCCGTGGACATGGAATCCTGTTCTATCGCTCAGGTCTGTTATTTGATGGATATTCCTTTTTTAAGTTATCGTATCATTAGCGATACCCCTGGAGTGGAGAATCATTCCGGACAATATCGAAACTTTTGGGAAGAGGCCCCTAAACGTTCTTTCGCGATGTTGAAAGAGTTGATTACGCGTGTCGGAAAAATGAAAGCAAGGATATAAAATGGAAGAATAATGGAAAAGATACCGAGTTTTACTATAGATCATATTCGTTTGTTAAGAGGAATATATGTTTCTCGGAAGGATACAGTCGGAAACGAGCTGGTTACGACCTTCGATATCCGGATGAAAGAGCCGAACCGGGAACCGGTATTGGGCCAAGGAGAGTTGCATACCATCGAACATTTGGCAGCCACTTATTTGAGAAATGACCCGCAATGGAGAGATAAAATTATTTTCTGGGGTCCGATGGGTTGTTGTACCGGAAACTATTTCTTGGTAAAAGGGGATTTGGAGCCTCGGGATATTGTGGAATTGATGCGTGAGACCTTCCGGTTCATCCGGGATTTTGAGGGTGAGATTCCGGGAGCGGCACCTAAGGATTGCGGAAATTATTTGTTACATAATTTACCTATGGCCCGATATGAAGCGGCTAAATACCTGACGGAGGTCTTGGATGTGATTGAAGAAAAAAATATGGTATATCCGGAATAGTATGAAATGGATTTGGGGAATAGTGCTGCTGTTATGTATTGTCGCTTGCGGTACAAAGCAGGATAAATCCAAAAATATCAGTGTGAGCATATTGCCGCAAAAATATTTTGTAGAGCGTATCGCGGGGGATTTCGTACGAGTGAACGTGATGATTCCGCCCGGCGCCAATCCTGCTATAAGCGATTTGACATCCGAGCAGTTGAAAATGCTGAATAATAGTTCTCTCTATTTTGCAGTCGGGTATTTGCCGTTCGAGCTTACTCATATTTACTCCTTATTGAAAAACAGGAGGGATATTCAACTGATAAAACATACTGACGCTATCGAGCTTCCGGAAAAGGAGTTTCCGGCGCATAAACATGGAGACGTGGAAAGTTTGGACCCGCATATTTGGATGTCGCCAACTTACGCCAAACAGATGGCTCGAACCATACGGGACGTTTTGAGTGATAATTTTCCGGAAAAAAAGAATCTTTTTTCGGAAAATTGCGATCGCTTTATGCAGGAGATAGATAGTGTGGATCGGGAAGCCCGTCGGATTATTTTATCCAAACGGCATAAATTGTTTTTGATATATCATCCGGCTTTAACTTACTTTGCCCGGGATTACGGAATGGAACAAATAGCGATAGAAGACGAGGGTAAAGAGCCTAATCCGGTTCATGTGAGGGCGATTATTGATCGTAGCCGGGAAAAGGGAGTGCGGGTTGTTTTTATTCAGAGTCAGTTCGATGAGGCTAATGCGCGTGCTATCGCTACGGAGATCGGGGGAGAAGTGATAGCAATTGATCCCTTGAGTCCGGATTGGAAGGAAGAGATGATCTCCTTGTTAAAAATCATCGATCAAAAGATGGATTGATATGAATGAAATTCTGGAATTAAAAGGAATAAGTGCGGGATATGAAAATCATGTCGTTTTGCGGGGAGTAAATCTAACCATTCATGACAATGATTTTATCGGTATTATCGGACCAAACGGAGGAGGAAAGACCACTTTATTAAAAGTCATTTTGGGTTTGATGAAACCGTTTTCCGGGGAGATTATTTATCATACCTCCAAGCAATCATTATTTGGTTATCTGCCGCAAAACAGTCGTTTTGATGTTCGTTTCCCAATTAGCGTGGAAGAAGTTGTGTTGTCCGGGTTGATGTCAGAAAAGGGAGTATGGAAAACCTATTCGAAAGAAGATCGGTTGAAAGTAAAGGAGTTACTTGATACTTACGGAATGGGGGCATATCAGAAAACACCTATCGGGGATCTGTCTGGAGGACAAATGCAGCGGGTGTTTTTGTGTAGAGCTATTATTTCATCTCCTAAAGTGTTGATTCTGGATGAACCCTCAACTTACGTGGATTCCAATTTTGAGAAGGAGTTTTACGAATTATTGGAAGAGTTGAATAAAAAGATGAGTATCGTGATGGTTTCCCATGATTTGGGGATGATATGTTCTTACGTGAAAACGATTGCCTGTGTGAATGGGGGCTTACATTATCATGAGTCGAATCTGATTTCTCAGGAACAGTTGAAGATGTATAATTGCCCGATAGAGTTGATCTCTCACGGGACGGTGCCTCATCGGGTGTTATTGAAACACGAGAAAGACGGGGAGTAAAAATTAGAGATGGGGAATGATATGAAATACAACTTATTAATAATCATGAAAATATCATATTTTTAGAATCTAAAATCTACAATTGTAAATTTAAAATTAGAAGATGTTCGATTTATTGGAGTACGGATTTTTTCAGAATGCCTTAGCCGGAACGATATTAATCGGGATAAGCTGCGGTTTGATAGGAACTTATATCGTGGCTAAGCGAATGGTTTTTATTAGTGGGGGAATCACTCATGCTTCCTTCGGAGGTTTGGGATTAGCTTATTTTTTGGGTATCTCACCCCTTTTCGGTGCTGCTGTATTTGCTTTGATTGCCGCTTTCTGCATTTTGTATTTATCCGATAACAAGCGTTTCAAAGAAGACTCTTTAATCGGTATATTTTGGTCGGCCGGAATGGCTATCGGAGTACTGTTTATCTACTTGACACCGGGCTATGCTCCGAATCTCCTTTCTTATCTTTTCGGTAATATATTGACTATTACCGGGGATCAACTTATGATGGCATTGTTGCTCTGTGTAATGATTTTTCTTTTTTTTATGAAGTTTTATCGTCCGCTTTTTTATATCGCTTTCGATAAAGAGTACAGTCGGACCCATTATATCGCTCTTTCTTCGATAGAGATCGGAATTACGGCCTTAATTGCTCTTTGTATCGTTCTTTGCATGAAGTTGGCGGGAATCATTCTTGTTATCTCTTACCTGACCATGCCTCAGGCTATCGGAGGTATGTTTTATAAAAATTTCAAACAACAGTTGATACTCTCTACCTTAATTAGTTGTTTAGGATCTGTCGTGGGACTTTTTCTTTCCGCTTTTTTGGAGATCCCTTCCGGGGCTGCTATTGTCCTCTGCTTTTTAGTCGTTTTTCTGTTCTGCTATTTGATTAGACGCAAAAAGTGAATCCCGGGCACGGTTCTCAAGCGTACCCGGGGTATTGTTATTTACTTGATGTAGTTTTGTGCGAATTGGCGTCCGGCACGTAAGGCTTTTAGATTCATTTCCACGATGTCGGCTCCTTTCCGTTCGAAGATTGCTGCAATTCCTTTTTCGAGGTATTCGAAAGGAATCTCGATAAAGGGTGATGCGGCTCCTAACATGACAAAATTACTGGCTCTGACGTTTCCGGCTGCTTCTTTTGCGATGGTATCGGCATCGATGATTACCTGGTGAGGTAATGCCTTTAATGTTTTCATCAGCTCTTCGGTATCCGGGTAGTTCGGAATATTGATGAACGGCGTGGAGTTGGTTACCACGTATCCGCCTTGTTTCAGGTAAGGCAAATAACGTAAAGCTTCCATAGGTTCAACCGAAAGAATGATGTCGGCTGAGCCTTTGGCAATCAGATCGGAGAAGATCGGTTGATCCGATATTCTCATATAGGATTGAACATCCCCGCCCCGTTGGCTCATCCCGTGGGTTTCGGCCTGTTTCATGTATAAATTATTGGTGAGGGCCGCGGAACCTAAAGCGGCAGCGATTGACAATATACCTTGTCCTCCTACACCGGCTAATATGATATCTGTCTTCATGATTTTTAATTTTAAAATGGATTTCCAATTGATCCGTTATCTTTTATTTTTTCTTTTTCTTAGCATCGCGGGAAGCTTTCTGGATACAAACTCTTCTCGGAATGATCACGGATACACCCTTGTATTCTATCTCGTCGCGAATAATCTTACAAAGTTCATCGTGGTTTTTCGGAACAGGAAGCAAAACCCGGATGTGTTCCGGCTCTACTCCAATACCGCGACAGATGGCTTCAAGATGTCCTAAGGCGGAGGATTCCTGTCCTCCAGTCATAGAGATGGATTCGTTGTCTGAAATAATGATGGTAATGTTGGATTTTTCATTTACGGCATCCAAAAGCCCCGTCATCCCCGAATGGGTAAAAGTAGAGTCTCCGATAACGGATACGGCGGGATATAATCCGGCGTCCGCTGCACCTTTGGCCATAGTGATAGAGGCTCCCATATCTACGCAGGAGTTAATGGCTTGGAAAGGAGGAAGGGCACCTAAGGTATAACATCCGATGTCCGAGAAAACCCTTGCGTTGGGATATTCGGCCACGACGGCATTTAACGCGTTATATACATCCCGGTGGCTGCAACCTACGCATAAAGCGGGCGGGCGGGGGGCTACTATTTCCGGTACGGGAGCTCCTTCCGTTACGGGTATTCCGAAAGCCTTGGCGATCCAATCCGGATTCAATTCTCCGTCGCGGGGAAGCGTGCCGTCCAAGCGTCCGTGTACTTCTTCTTTTTCCAGGTATCCTTTTAGTAATTCTTCCATGATAGGATATCCCTCTTCGATTACCAGAAGTTTTTCACAGCTTTCAGCCAATCGGGTAATCATTTTTCTGGGGAGGGGATACTGACTAACCTTAACTACCGGATAAGGGCATTTTCCTTTAAATACTTCCATCAGGTAATTGTAACCGATACCGCAGGCAATAATCCCCATGGATTTGTCGGCCCCGTCGATGTAGCGGTTGAATGCGGAACGGTCGGATTCTTCTACGAAAGCGGTTTGTTTTTCTAATAATATCTTGTATCTTTTTTTTGCGATGGCAGGTAATAATACGAATTGGCGTTTGTCTTCCGGCAGGTGCAAGTCGTTTTCCTTGACGGCCTCTCGGGTTTCGACTCCGGCACGGGAGTGAGCCAGGCGAGTAGTGATACGCATCATTACGGGGGTTCCCATTTTTTCGGAAAGTTCAAAACCGTAGCGGGTCATTTCGTATGCTTCCTGTTGGTTGGAGGGTTCTAACATGGGAATGAGTGCGAACTTTCCGTAAGCGCGGGAGTCTTGCTCGTTTTGAGAAGAGTGCATGGACGGATCGTCGGCAGCCGTGACCACCATTCCGCCGTTTGCCCCGGTAATAGCCGAGTTCATGAAACAATCGGCAGCGACGTTCATTCCCACGTGTTTCATACAAACCAATACTCTTTTACCGGCGTAAGACATACCCAAAGCAGCCTCCATGGCTGTTTTTTCGTTAGCGGACCACATCCTGTGAACGTTACGGGCGATAGCCTGTTTGGATTCTTGAATGTACTCAGTGATCTCTGTTGATGGGGTTCCGGGGTAAGCGTATACTCCGGAGATTCCTCCGTCTATAGCACCTTGTGCAATAGCTTCAACACCTAATAATAGTTGTTTTTGCATAGTGATAAGATTATGATATTAAGTTTTTGTTGATTTTTATAATGGAAAAACGGTTTCACGATCTACAATCGTGAGACAACGGGGCGTTCGGTTTATAGTCCTCCGAACAGTTTAAGAACGCCTACAATGTAAGCTAATACGAAATAATACTCTGACGGACGATACATCACGCGTTATTTAAAACGTTTTCAATACTCATTTCGGTGCTAATGTAGCATTATTATTTAACAAGAGCAAATTTTTATATCGTTTTACCTGATAACTCTATTTTAAGCATCCAACGAGTCTGAAAAATAAAAAAATAGAGTCAAATACCTGTTTTTCTTGAGGGAATTCGTTAATTTCGACCAATTAATCACTGAGATCATGTTTAAACGTATAGAGAGGTCATTTTCGGCTAAGTTGAGTTTTTATTTGATAGCCTCTATGACTGTTTGGGCGATTGTTATGTTTGGTGTTTTTTATCACTATGCCGTGTTGAAGTTGGAGCGGGATGTAGACGAGCGAATATGGAATATTGCTGAAAAATCAGATTTGCGATTGACCACTCTTTTGCGAGGGGTGGAGAAAATTCCGAAAAATATGGCTTGGATGATATCCAATGGGTTCTTGGATGCGGATTCTATCTTCAGTGTTACTCGCCGGGTGGTGGAAGACAACGATGAAGTTTTTGGTTGTGCCATTGCTTTTGAGCCGAATTATTTCAAGTCTAAAGGATATTATTTTGCTCCTTATTCTTACATGAGCCGGGATTCGGTGATAACCGTTCAGTTGGGAGATGTCGCCTATAACTATTTTGAAATGAGATGGTATGCCCGTTCCAAGAAATTCGGTATATCGCGATGGAGTCAGCCTTATAGGGAGTTTGGGGATCATGATATAATTACATCCACGTATTCCGTTCCGATGTACGATAGGAAGAGACGTTTTATCGGTATTTTCTCTGTCGATTTGTCGACTAATTGGTTGACCGATCTGGTGGATTCTATTAAGCCGTACCCGAGTAGTTATGCTATTGTTATTGATAGCTTAGGGAATTATATTGTTCATAAGAGGGAGAAAAATATGGTGGAACGGACCATTTTCGACGTGGCCGAGGCGATGTCCGATACGACGGCAATGTTGGTTGCCAAGCGGCTTGCGGCGGGTAAAAAAGGGAAGATGCGGATGTTGGATAACGATGAAGATGCCTATGTATATTATATGCCTTTAAATGCGACCGAATGGTATATGGCAATCGTTTGTCCCTACCAGGAGATCTATCGCGAATTTTTTCAGTTTAATGTTATCTTATGGGTGGCTTTTTTGATTATAATATTGATGCTTTACATCATAAGTTCCGGAACGATTAGGCGTCTGACTGCTCCGTTGAAAGATTTCGCTCAATCGGCCCGGACGATAGCCTTAGGAAGGTTTGATACGCCTTTGCCCGTCATCCATTCGAGGGATGAGATGGCAGAGTTGCGGGATTCGTTTGAATACATGCAGCAACAATTGACGATGTTTATCGAGCGCTTACAGCAGACCACTTCGGCAAAAGAAAAGATAGAGAGTGAATTGCGAATTGCTCACGATATTCAGATGGGGTTACTTCCTAAACCGGCTGTTGCCTGTCCCAAATGGGAAGGGGTGGAACTTTATGCCGTTCTGAACCCCGCGCGACAGGTCGGGGGTGATTTTTACGATTACTTTGTAATTGGAGACGAACTTTGTTTTGCGATAGGGGATGTGTCGGGAAAAGGAGTTCCGGCTTCTTTATTGATGGCTACTACATTGAGTTTGATGCGTTCCATCTCCTTTTCGAATTTCGAACCTCAATACGTGACGAATTTTATCAATCAGGGGTTATTGCGTTCGGGACAGCCGGATCGGTTTGTCACTTTTTTCGTCGGAATGCTTCATTTGAAGAGCGGGAAGTTTAAATTTTGCAATGCAGGTCACTCTTTACCCGTTATGATCCAACCGGACCATTCGGTTCGGATTATGGAGATGGAACCGAGTCTTCCTTTAGGCATATTGAAGGAGTACGAGTATAAGGAGTACAATTGTTCATGGGAGCCGGGAGCAAAGATGTTGCTCTATACGGACGGAATTACGGAAGCGGAGAATGTCGGACATAAGCTTTATTCGCGAGAGCGACTGTTGGAAACGATTCGAAACCATGCTTCTTCCTCTTCGAAAGGAATGATCGAAGCCATTCTGATCGATGTCAATGAGTTTGTTTCGGGAGCCCTTCAATCTGACGATCAGACCTTGTTAAGTATATCTTTTTATCCGGAAACAGAAGAATAGACGACCTTGTTCGTGCATGAATAAGGTCGCCTGTCCCATGTCATTTTTTTAACGCTACGGCCATTCTTTCGATCCCCCAAATCAGTAAGAACCCGAGGACGCACATGAGTACGGCTTGCCATGTATAAGGATCGCTTACCTGCATTTGTTCGAAGGTATGGGGCAGAACATTTTTTTCCGTTTCGAATATCTTTCCGTTGATGAATTCCGGATTGTTGATTTTCCAGGGCCATATTTTATTCAAAGATCCGATCATAAACCCGATCAATAACGCAACCGTCAGTCCGTGATAATTTTTTAATAGCCAAGAAAGTAAATGAGAAAACGCGATTAATCCGGAAACGGCTCCTACTAAAAAAATAAGTAGTATACCGATATTGAAATTACTAACGGCGGTGATGATATATTCGTATTTCCCGAGTAAAAGGAGAATGAACGCTCCGGATATTCCGGGTAGGATCATGGCACAAATGGCTATAGCTCCCGAGAGTAAGATAAACCACCAGGTCTCCGGTGTCGTGGTTGGGGTAAGTACCGTGATCGTGTAGGCTATTACACCTCCTGCTAATAACGAGAGTACGGTAAAGGTGTTCCAGTTTTTAACTTCTTTAAAAACTAAAAAGGCGGAGGCTATGATTAGTCCGAAGAAAAAAGACCAGACATGAATAGGATATGTTTCTAACAGGAATTTCATTAGTTTGGCTAAGGAGAATATGGATATAGCTATTCCGGCAACCACGGAAAATAAGAAATTACCGTTTATATGTTTCCATAATTCTTGCCATCTGAAGGTGAACAGAAGTCGTAAAGCTTGTAAATTAATGGAGCGAATGGAGTTGATTAATTCTTCATATATTCCGGTAATAAAAGCAATGGTGCCTCCGGATACTCCCGGTATGACATCAGCCGCACCCATCGCACATCCCCGCAAGACAAGTAATAGATAGTTTCTTTTTTGCATATATTTATATTAAAAATGTTTTTTCGCTTATACGCTGAACACGTTGCGATGTTCAAAGCGCAGCAAGTCAAATACGGTTTTTACCGGGGTAAAAGTTGACAAGGGAACTTCGACGAAGAGCGTGTTCCAGTTTGCCATGGCTCCATTCCAAAGTCCGGGTAATTCCTGAACTTCGATTTCCTGGCCTTCATAAGATTTTTTGGAGATGAATCCTTGTGTCGCATCGATGAACTCATTTAAATCGAATTTTTTTCCGCGATAATTATAAGTACTGCATACGATATCTACCGGATTGAAATGAGTCGCTTTGGAAAATATTTTTTTCTGTTCCTTATCCTTTAGATCGATTTGGGCACTTTCCAAGATCATTAGGCGGCTTCCCGTATCGTCGCCGACCCAGAAAGGTCCTCCTCCGGGTTCTCCTTCATTTTTAACCATGCCACATACGCGAATGGGGCGATCCAGTAAATGTTTCAGGTATTTGATTCGCTCTTTGGCAGAGGAGAATGTAAATCCTTCCTTTAGTTTGTACCCTAAATTCTCACTTATGAAGTTTTCGATCTCGTTCAATTTTTCTTCCGTTAAATTATTCCTGTTTTTAGTCAGAATCTTCAGGTAACCGAATACTTTTTCCTGGATATCGAGCAATAGTCCGGCTAAGATCTTTTTGTATTTGATCGTGTCGGCTTTGTTCCTGTCCGGAGCTACGTTGTCGATATTTTTGATAAAGATCAACTCTTCTTTCAAATCGTTCAGGTTATGGATTAAGGCTCCGTGTCCTCCCGGCCGGAAAACGATGTTTCCCTGGGCATCGCGTAAAATATTTCCATCTGCATCCAAACTAATCGTATCCGTTGAGGGCTTTTGAAGGGAAAAAGAGATCTTGTATTTTATGTTGTACTCTTTTTGGTAATCCTTTAGAATGTTTTTTAACAGTAGTTTGAATTTACCGAGGTGCTCTTCGGAAACTGTAAAGTGCAGATTGGCTGTTTTCCCGTTGTTACAATACAATGCGGCTTCCACGAGATGCTCTTCCAATGCGGTTCGGATATGATCCTGGTAAATATGAAAATCAATAAGGCCCTTGGGTGTCGAATTGTAATTCAACCCTTTTTCTGTCAACAGGTACTCTAAGATTTCAGAGAATTGATTTTTCCACAAAAGCTTATCGACATCTAACATGTCTTTATAAAGGGCTTCCTTCAGATGAGGATAGAAGGGGAATTCTTTTAGTTTTTCGAAGAAGGAGAATATGGTTCCCGGCTCTTTGTTTTGTCGGAAATTCAGGTAATCTTCGTCGCTTCCCGTGTAGGTATTATAGAATGTGTTTAAGGTTTTGAACATTCGCGAAGCGGAACCCGAAGCCGGAACCATTTTAACCATATCGAGAGCGTCTTTTTTATTTTCGAAGATTGAAATATAATTGTTTTCCTCTTCTTCTGTTAAACTTTTTATCCCGTTCCGAAGAGTGGCCGCATCTTGAAGTTTGACAAATCCGAAACCTTTCTTGAAATTTTCGATTTGTTTATCAATTTGTACGAGTTTGATGCCCCGGTGTCTAAATTGTTTAATATCGTTCTTTGTATACATAAATTTCAAATTTGAAAGGTTAGTAATAGTTCCGTAATGTACGAATGAATTGTGAAATAGTATGCGATTAATTGTTAAATTAAACAAAAAGCACGGCAGGGCCGCGCTTTTATTTAATTTTCATCTTCATCGTATAGGTCTTCTTGGTTGTCCAGCTCTTTTTCAAAGAAATCTTCTGCTTCTTCCAATAGACTTTCTACATCATCGATGCAAAGAGGCTCTTCGTCAATCCAGTAAATACGTTGATTACTATAGAAGCCGTCCATATCGCATTGTATGATACAACGAGGTTTTTCTGTATGTACAACATACAATAGATCAGATGCTTCCTGTGAATTGTCTGCGATGAGAAACTTCGGTAACATAATGTTTATTGTTTTAAAAATTCAAAGGCAAATATAAAGAATAATTGAAAATTGAAAATTGAAACCCGAAAATTATTTTCGGGTGAACGGGAAGTAGAGAAAAAAGCGTATCTTTAGGGCATAAAAAGAGATAGAATTTAAAGTTCAAGAAGGGAGGAACGGATGCTCTTTTGGGGTAACGTCATATATTCAAGGAGTTAACAATGATTGCATTAAAAATATTATCACAGGTTATTCCCGTATTGAACCGGGAAGATCGTTGTTCTCAAGCATTGGGGTGGATGGAAATTTTTAGAGTTTCTCATTTGCCTGTTGTTGAGGGAGATGAATATTTGGGGTTATTAGAGGATGAGACAATATATGCTCATGGAAATTTGGAAGACCCTATCGCATCTTTGGAGATTCACAGGGAGTCGACGTTTGTATATGAGGATACTTATATTTATGATATTGTCGGTGTGGCTTCAGCCGGAATGTTGTCCGTTATCCCCGTGTTGAGCCGGAGTGGAAAATACAGAGGAGTTATTCTGCCTGCTGATATTTTGTATCAGGTTGATCGCTTGTTAGGTGCTAATTTGCCCGGTGGGATTATTGTTTTGGAGGTAAATAATATTGACTATTCTTTAGCGGAGATCGCTCAAATTGTCGAGTATAATGAAGCGAAAGTCGTCAGTTGCTGTGTAACGGGAGGTGGGGATACTAACAAAGTGTATGTCGTCTTAAAAGTGAATACTTCTAATTTGGAACCTATACTGGAGACTTTCAACCGATACCAGTATTCGATAAAAATTACTTTTGTAAACGGCGAGGAGTACGGCGAAGAGTTGAGGGAGCGTTATGGTCAATTGATGAGATATATGGAGATGTGAAGAAGCATCTGATTAAATTTTGTAGGTGATATGAAAATAGCAATATTCGGGAGGGTGGTGGAAACTCATTTTTTCCCTTTTTTGGAGAGCATGTTGGAAGATTTAAGAAGGAGAGGAGCCGTGTTGAGTTGTTACCGTCCTTTTTATTCTTTTTTGGAGCGGCGGAGCGGGGATATGGCGAAGTATTTCGACTCCACTTTCGACGGGGTTTTGTCTAAAGGGGAGGTCGATGTGTTATTTAGCGTGGGAGGAGACGGAACTTTCCTGAACTCCGTTATCTATGTAAGGGATAGCGGTATACCTATTTTAGGCATTAACAGCGGGCGATTAGGTTTTTTGGCCAATATCGCTCAGGAGGAAATTTCTCGGGCCGTGGCGATGCTTTGCACTGGAGATTTTGAAATCGAACGGCGGGATCTGATCCACCTGGATATAGAAGAAAATCCGTTTTCTGATTTCAATTATGCATTGAACGAGGTTAGCGTGTTGAAAACGGAGCGATCTTCTCTTTTGAAAGTACACGCTTATATTGAAGGTGAATATTTGACCACTTATTGGGCCGATGGTCTGATTGTGGCGACTCCGACCGGTTCTACCGCTTACTCTTTGAGTGGCGGGGGGCCCATCGTGTCTCCTGCCTGCGACAATTTAATTCTGACTCCGGTAAGTCCTCATAATCTGAGCATCCGTCCCTTGATTTTACCGGGAAACGTGAGGGTCAAGCTACAAGTGGAAAGCAGGTCTGCAGACTTTATGCTGAGTTTGGATTCCAGGATGCATAAAATATCGAATATTCGTGAATTGTACATATCTTCGGGGAATTTTAAATTGAATGTGGTTAAAATGCCGGATCACAGTTATTATGAAACACTGAGGAATAAATTGCGGTGGGGTGAGGATTTGCGAAACGAAAAGTGAAAAATAGTAAAAAGTGTGAGAGGATATGGAGAACTCTTGTAAATTTGCAATCTCATCTGGTGAAAAATTATGATAGAAGAAATCAAACACAAAAGGAACGTGCCGGATCATGTGGCCATTATCATGGATGGTAACGGAAGATGGGCCAAGAGTCGGGGGTTGGAACGATGGCAAGGACATAAAGAGGGGGTGGATACGGTAAAAAGAGTTGTGGAGGCAAGTGGGGAAATCGGACTGAAATACTTGACTCTTTATACCTTTTCGATAGAAAATTGGAATCGGCCTAAGGAAGAGATAAGTATGTTGATGGGATTGATGGTTGATGCCATTCTTGCCGAGACGGACAACCTGATGAAGCAACAAGTACGGGTAATGGCTATCGGTAACCTGTCGGATTTGCCTGAAGCGGTATATCGGAAATTGAAAAATTTGATCGCTCTGACGTCGGAAAATACAGGGGTGACCCTGGTACTGGCATTGAGTTACGGAGCCCGATGGGAGCTTTTGGAGGCGGCGAAACATTTGGCTAAGGATTATAAGAGTGGGAAAATATCTGATTTAGAGAGTATTAATGATGAAAAATTCGCGTCATATTTGACAACGACCGGGATTCCGGATCCGGATTTGTTAATTCGGACAAGCGGTGAATGTCGGTTAAGTAATTTCCTTTTGTGGCAATTGGCGTACACGGAACTATATTTTATTGACAAATTTTGGCCTGATTTTGAAAAAGAAGATTTATATTTGGCCATTCGTAATTTTCAAAAACGAGAGAGACGCTTCGGAAAAACCGGAGAACAACTAAAAAAGTGAGTCAGATGATAGGAAAAACAGCGTTTGTACTGATATTTATATTTTGTTTTAATTGGGTTGAGGCCCAAGTTGCGGATTCGACAAAAAAAGAAATCGAGATTTATTATTCTGATCCTAAATCGTACGAGTTGGCCGGGGTGGAGATAACCGGTAGCGGCGGAGGTTATGATAAGGATATTTTATTACAGATGTCCGGATTGATTGTCGGACAAAGGATTACCATACCCGGAGATGCGATAACAAAAGCTATACGGAGATTATATGATCAGGGGATTTTTTCTGATATCTCTATCTCCGTGGACCGGATCGAAGGAGATAAAGTGTATCTGAATTTGTATATTCAAGGAAGTTATAGGCTTTCGAAAGTATTGTATGTCGGTTTGAAAAAATCGGAAGAGACAAAAGTACGGGAAAAATTAGCTCTTATGCCGGGTATCCAGGTAACAGAGAACACGAAGGTCAATATAAAAAGAGGTATTGAGAAATATTTAAAAGAGAAAGGGTATTACAATTCCTCTATCAAGATTATTCAAAGAGATGATCCTGCCGTGGAGGGGAGTGTGATATTGGATGTTATTGTCGAGAAGAATAGCAAAATTAAAATTTCCGATATTATTATTACGGGGAATAAAGAGATTAAAGCCCGGAAATTAAAAGCGGCGATGAAAAAAACAAAAGAAAAATCTTTTGTTAATTTCTTTAAATCCGCTAACTTTATAGAGAAAAATTATGACGAAGACAAATTTAATCTTCTGAGCAGATACAATGAAAAAGGGTATCGAGATGCCGTTATCCTGTCGGACTCGATCGTTCCGGTTTCGCCGAACAGGGTGAAGATTTATATTAATCTGGAAGAAGGGAATAAATATTATTTTAACGATATTACTTGGGTGGGTAATACCAAATACGAATCGTGGCGTTTATCTTCACTATTGAATATCAAGAAGGGAGATGTCTACAATAGCAAGTACCTCCAAGAACGGTTGTATATGGATGAGGATGCAGTAAGTAATATATACCAGAATAACGGTTATCTTTTTTCGAGACTGGATCCTATTGAAACGATTGTCGGCAATGATTCGATTAACTTGGAAATTCGTGTGATCGAAGGACCTCAGGCCACTATTAACAAGTTAATGATAAGGGGTAATACCCGTACGCATGAACATGTGATTCGTCGGGAATTATACACGTATCCGGGTGAGCTGTACAGTCGACAAGATGTTATTCGGAGTATTCGGGAATTGGCTAACATGGGTCACTTCGATCCGGAAAAGATCGATCCTAAATTCGAACCGCATCCGGAAGCCGGAACAACGGATATTATTTACAATGTATCAGAAAAACCCAATGATAAGATCGAGTTATCCGGAGGTTGGGGGGCCGGAATGATCATCGGTTCGTTAGGATTGACATTCAACAACTTCTCTATCCGGAATATTTTTAATTGGGATTCCTATCGTCCTTTACCGCAAGGAGATGGACAAACATTCAGTTTGAAAGCTCAAACGAACGGTAAGTATTATACCTCGTTCAGTATCTCGTTCCGGGAACCGTGGTTAGGAGGGAAGCGTCCGAACTCGCTGAGTGTTTCGGCCTATTTTTCCCGCCAGACAGGTTATTCCCGTAATTATTATAATTCTTATTACGTGAACTCCAATAAATCCAAGGATTTTTATAATTCGAGCGAGTTGATGTTGACTTACGGTATTAGTGTCGGGCTGGGACGGAGAATTACCTGGCCGGACGATTGGTTTACAATGTATAACGAGATCTCTTATCAACGTTACGAGTTGAAGAATTGGCCCTATTATATTTTTAGTGACGGAAATTCCAATAATCTATCTTTTGCAACCGTGTTGAAGCGGAGTTCGATAGATAACCCTTTGTACACGAAACAGGGAAGTGAATTTACCTTGTCCTTGGCTTTTACTCCTCCTTACTCTTGGTTTGATAATCGTGATTACGCGACGGAGAAGGACCGGATAAGGTATAAATGGATCGAATATCATAAATGGAAGTTTAGCGGGAAAGTTTATGTCCCTTTGACGGATGTGAACAAACCTCGTCCTTTGGTCCTTTATGCGTCCGTTCAATACGGTTACCTGGGACATTACGATAGTGATAAAAAATCCCCGTTCGAAGGATTCGAAATGGGTGGAGACGGAATGTCGGGATATAGCTTGTACGGTCGTGAATATATCGGGTTGAGAGGATACGAGAACGGATCGTTGACGAATGCGGGGTCGAGCTTTATTGCACCGAATGCCGCGGATGCGAGTCTTTATTCCAAGATTACCATGGAGATCCGTTATCCTATTTCGTTGGCACAATCGGCGACTATTTACGCGTTGGGATTTTTGGAGGCGGGAAACTCATGGTATAAATTAAAGGATTTTGAGCCTTTTAACCTGTATCGTTCTGCCGGGGTCGGTTTACGCGTATTTTTGCCTATGTTCGGTTTGTTGGGTATAGACTGGGGGTATGGATTTGATGAAGTGCCCGGTCGTCCGGGAGCTGCCGGATCGCAAATACACTTTGTACTCGGTCAGGAATTTTAGTTGACATAATCTTTTTTTTGTAATTTGTTAGGTTAGATTAATAAGATAAAAGAGTGAAAAAGCAATTAATTTATTACTTTTGTAAATCATCAAATAGACAAACATTATGAGGAATACAATGAAATTTTTTGTTTTTGTAGCATTTATTTTTGCTGCACTTACAGCTTCGGCTCAGACGAGTCCTATAAAGTTAGGGCATTTAGATACGGATAAGCTGTTAAGTATAATGCCGGAATTTAAGGATGTACAGACGAAAATACAACAGAAATTTGAGGCTGCAAGGAAAGAGTCTGAGGATATGCGTGCGGAGTTTGCCAAAAAGTATCAAGAGTATCAGCAAAATGCGAAAACGTGGACTGATATTATCAGAGAAACGAAAGAGCAGGAATTGCAACAAATGAATCAAAGAATACAGGATTTTGATACGAATGCAGGTGAAAGATTGGATAGAGAGAGAAACGAGTTGATGGCTCCGCTTCTTGAAAAGATTAAAAAAGCGATTACCGAAGTGGGAAAAGAGAATGGGTATACCTATATCTTTGCAGCCGGTGCATTGCTGTTTGCAGCTGATAATAGCGATGATGTATTGCCTTTGATTAAGAAGAAACTCGGGATTCTATAAAGTCGATCCGATATAAAAAGCCGCCGATGGCGGCTTTTTTTTTGTTTAATATCTCGAAAAAGGTTATATTAGCACCTATATATAGAAAAGAAGTATGAGTTGTCCAATAGGGGTTTTTGATTCTGGTTATGGAGGGCTTACGATATTGAAAGATATTGTGAAAGAGATGCCTGGATACGATTATATTTATTTGGGCGATAATGCTCGGACACCGTACGGAACCCGATCCTTTGATGTCGTTTATGAATATACCCGCCAGGCGGTTTTTAAATTATTCGAAATGAATTGCCGGTTGGTCATACTTGCCTGTAATACCGCATCGGCCAAGGCTCTTCGTACGATTCAGCAGGTGGATTTACCTTTGATTGACCCGGAAAGAAGGGTGCTGGGGGTTATTCGTCCCAGCGTGGAGGCTGTTCCCCGTTTTACGACGAACGGGCATATCGGGGTATTGGGGACCAAGGGTACCGTGGCTTCCGGTTCCTATCTTATGGAAATTGCCAAGATACATTCGGAAAAGGGACTCCGGGTTACGCAACAGGCATGTCCCATGTGGGTTCCTCTGGTGGAGAATGACGAAATAGATTCGCCGGGGACGGATTATTTTGTAAGAAAATATGTTCAGGAGCTAATGGAAAAAGACCCGATGATAGATACGATTATATTGGCCTGTACCCATTATCCGCTGTTAAGAGAGAAAATAGATGAGATTATACCCGAGGGCGTGACTGTTGTTGAGCAGGGGGGCTTGGTGGCCCGAAGTTTAAAAGATTATTTGGAACGTCATCCTGAAATTGACGGGCGGCTTTCCAAAGAGGGGAAAATCATATATTATACGACTGAAAAAGGGGGTATGTTTGACCGGATGGCGGCTTTATTCCTGCAATCGGACGTAACTTCCCGGCATATAGAGATATAACCGTGACCTAAATCATGATGGATATGACAGAGCAGGAAATAATAGAGGCAGCTTTCGAGGATTTATTGAATTCCATGCGGAAGGGGACCACTGAAGAGAATAAGAGGTTAATTCGGGTGGCGTTTGAGTTTGCCAACGAGGCGCATCAGGGGGTTCGGAGAAAATCCGGAGAACCTTATATTCTTCATCCGATTGCTGTGGCCAAAATCGCGACGAAAGAGATCGGTTTGGGAACGAAGTCGGTGATCGCCGCTTTGCTGCATGATGTCGTGGAAGATACGGATTACACGGTAGAAGATATATCCAATCTGTTTGGGCCTAAAATCGCTTCTCTCGTGGATGGATTGACGAAAATCAGTGAGGTGATGGGATCGAATACCACGAAGCAGGCCGAAAGTTTTCGAAAAATGATCCTTACTTTGGCTGATGATGTTCGTGTGATTCTGATTAAAATTGCCGATCGTTTGCATAATATGCGCACGTTAGACTCCATGCCCGAACATAAGCAGGTGAAAATAGCGGGAGAGACGTTGTATATTTATGCTCCTTTGGCTCATCGTATGGGACTGCATGCGATAAAAACCGAATTGGAGGATTTGAGTTTGAAATATGAAAATCCGGAAGAGTATAAAGCTTTAGAAAAACGGATTCAAGCCTATAAAACCGAAAATACGAATCTTTTTCAGCAGTTTATTATTCCTATACGGGAGCGTTTGGCGGAGAATGGTTACCGGTTTGAGATTACGGCACGTACCAAGAGCGTCTATTCTGTTTGGTCTAAGATGCAACGTCGCCATATCTCGTTTGAGGAAATATACGATTTGCTGGCGGTACGTATTGTTTTCGTTCCCAAAAGTAATCAACCCGAAAAATGGCAGTGCTGGAACATATACTCCCTGATTACGGATTTGTACAGTCCCAAACCCGAGCGTATACGGGATTGGGTCAGTGTTCCGAAAGCGAATGGATATGAGGCATTGCATCTGACGGTAATGGGACCGGGGGGACGGTGGATTGAGGTTCAGATTCGTTCGGAACGTATGGACGAAATCGCGGAACGGGGATTAGCCGCCCATTGGAAATATAAGGGCGATACGGATGCTAATTCCGAATTGGATAAATGGCTGGCTGGGATCAAAGAGATGCTGGAACAACCGGGGACGGACGCTTTAGAGTTTCTGGATGAATTCAAAATGAATTTATACGCGAAAGAGATCCGGGTATTTACTCCTAAGGGAGATATGAAAACTCTCCCCAAAGGAGCAACGGCTTTGGATTTTGCTTATGATATCCATACCGAAATCGGAAATTCCTGCATCGGGGCAAAGGTCAATCATAAGTTGGTTCCCATGAGTCATGTTTTACAAAGCGGAGATCAGGTGGAGGTGTTGACGAGTGATAGGCAAAAGCCTCAGGGCGATTGGCTAGATTTCGTGGTTACGGCCAAGGCGAAAACGAATATAAGTGCGACTTGCAGGAAGGAAAAGAAAGAGCAGGTCCGGAATGGCGGAATGATTTTTGAGAAATTGCTGGAGGATATGCGTCTACCCGATTCCCCAGAGACAATGAGGAAAGCACTCAATCATTTGAAATTGAATGCAAAAGAGGATTTGTTTGTTAGCTTGGCTAAAGGGCATCTGGATGTGGAAGAGGTGAAGAGGGCATTGAAAAGAAAATCGGAAAATAAATTTGTAAAATACTGGAAATTACAGTTTTTCAAAAACGACAGATCAGATGCGGCGAAAGAGGGGGGAGCGGGAGATAAAAAGAAAAAGGATGAAAAGGTCTTTAATGATGTTGTGGAGGATGCCTCCGATTTTATTATTGCCCCTTGCTGTAATCCTATTCCGGGCGATGATGTCGTCGGAATGAAGATCGACGATAAGATTACCGTTCATAAACGTAAATGTCCCGAAGCCATTCGTTTAATGTCCCGTTACGGGGATCGAATTGTGCCTGTCAAGTGGGTTAGTCATAAGATTATGTCTTTTTTAGCCGTGATTAAATTGAACGGTATTGATAGTATGGGGATCGTGAGTGATATTACAATGATTATTTCTAAGGAGAATAACGTGAATATGCGCACGGTGCATTTTGAAACGAAAGACGGAATATTCGAAGGAATGATTCATTTATACGTACATAATACGGCGGATTTAAACAATCTGATGATGAAAATAGCTTCGTTGAAAGGAGTGGAAAACGTATCTCGAGTGGAGAATATAGACCTTTAATTAAAATTCTTCTAAATTAGATGAGCATGTTTTCGAGATTTGTTGTAATTTAGCAAAGTCATAAATCAAGTGCTTTGGACTCAATGGAAAAAATAAAGGAGACGGTAAAAGAGATTTTTACTACTTACTTGCAGCAAAAAGGACATCGTAAAACACCGGAACGATATGCTATTTTAGATGAGATCTATTCTCATACAGGACATTTCGATATCGAATCTTTGTATGTTTTTATGAAGAATAAAAATTACAGGGTAAGTCGGGCAACTTTGTATAATACGATTGATTTGCTGTTGGAGTGCAAACTGGTGATAAAACATCAGTTCGGAAATAATATTGCCCAGTTTGAAAAAGCTTACAACAACAGGAAACACGAACATATTGTATGTAAGGTATGCGGAAAGGTGGAAGAGTTTGCAGACCCTCGATTGGAGGAGATCGTTGAGCACGTGGAGGATAAATATGATTTTTCGGTTCATCATCATATGCTTTATATATATGGTGTCTGTCACGACTGCAAGTTGGCTGCTTCGAAATAAATATTACCTTTGTACGTTTGTTTTTTTAGTAATTGTTTTATAATCCAAAATCGTTGTGCTTACGCGGCGATTATAATTAAAATAGTATCAAATGAAAGTAGATGTATTGCTGGGGTTACAGTGGGGAGATGAGGGAAAAGGAAAGGTCGTTGATGTTTTAACGCCTCATTACGATGTGATTGCTCGTTTCCAAGGAGGTCCTAACGCGGGACATACGCTGGAATTTAACGGTGAAAAATATATTCTTCGTTCTATCCCTTCCGGAATTTTTCAGGGGGATAAAATAAATATTATCGGGAATGGTGTCGTGTTGGATCCTGCTTTATTTAAGGCGGAAGCAGAGGCACTCGAGGCGTCCGGTCATGATTTGAAGAAGAGATTGCATGTATCTAAGAAAGCCCATTTGATCCTTCCTACACATCGTTTCTTGGATGCTGCCTATGAGGTGGCTAAAGGAGATGCCAAAGTGGGAACGACGGGGAAGGGAATCGGACCGACTTATACGGATAAGATCAGTCGTAATGGCGTTCGCGTAGGGGATATTTTACATGACTTCGATACTAAATACGCGAAAGCAAAAGCTCGTCACGAACAGATATTGAAGAGTTTGAATTTTTCATACGATTTGTCTGCCGTTGAAAAAGAGTGGTTTGAGGGAATCGAATATTTGAAACAATTTCAATTGGTAGATAGCGAACATGAGGTCAATCATTCGTTGAAAGCCGGAAAGTCTATTTTGGCGGAAGGGGCACAGGGAACGATGTTGGATATCGATTTCGGTTCTTATCCTTTTGTGACCTCGTCCAATACCGTTTGTGCCGGAGCTTGTACCGGGCTGGGGGTGGCCCCGAGCCGTATAGGAGAGGTTTACGGTATTTTTAAAGCCTATTGTACCCGTGTCGGAAGCGGTCCTTTCCCCACGGAGCTGAAAAACGAGGTGGGAGATCGGTTGTGCGACCTGGGACATGAGTTCGGATCCGTTACTGGAAGACGTCGTCGTTGCGGTTGGATTGATTTGGTTGCGTTAAAATATGCCATTATGATAAATGGTGTCACGCAACTCATTATGATGAAAAGTGACGTGTTGGATTCTTTCGATACCATCAAAGCCTGTGTAGCTTACGAAATTGACGGAAAAGAGGTAGAGGATTTCCCTTTCGAAATCAATGATAACATCAAACCGGTTTATGTGGAACTTCCCGGTTGGAAAACCGATATGACCCGGGTGAGTTCGGAAGATGAATTTCCGGAAGAGTTTAATAACTATTTGACTTTTCTCGAAGAAGAGACGGGAGTGCCGATCAAGATCGTTTCCGTCGGACCGGATCGGGAACAAACGATCGTCCGTTATCAGGAGTAATATAAAATGGAGTGTCGGAGGACACTCCATTTATATTTTCTGTAAGATATAAACGGCGATACCACCGAGATAACCGAGGAGGGCGATCCATGTGATATGTTTGAGATACCAAACGAAATTGATACGTTCTAACCCCATGACCACAACACCGGCTGCGGAGCCGATGATGAGGATGCTGCCCCCGACTCCCGCGCAATAAGCCAGGAGTTCCCAAAAGGTACCGTTCGTGACGAAATTCATTAAATAGGGCGTGAGGGGTTGCGTTTCCGGGGTAACGAGAGGATACATGCCCATGGCGGCAGCCACTAAAGGAACATTATCGATGATGGAAGACAGTAATCCGATGATACCGTCGATAAGGTAGACATTGTCCAGTTTCTCGTTAAGGAAGGTGGCCATATGATTTAATATTCCTACGGTTTCTATAGCGGCAACGGCCAAAAGGATGCCAAGGAAAAAGAGTAGGGTCGAGTAATCTACTTTGGGGAGTATGGCCGAGACTCGGTAAGGGAAAGTCGTAGCGGGTGTTTTTTTGCGGTTGTAAAGAATCTCAAGGTATATCCATAACATGCCTAAAGCTAATAGGATGCCGACAAAAGGCGGTAAATGGGTTATGGATTTGAAAACGGGGACAAACAGCAAACCGACGATTCCCAGTAAAAGAATAATAAATTGCTCGCGATGGGAGACGGGTAAATTGTTGCCGGTAGTTGATGATGCGTTGGAAACGGTAGCCGTATCTCCTTTGATCTGAAAAGAGACGATGATCAGGGGTATCACGATAGAGATCAGGCTGGGAAGTAGAAGTTGTTTCATAATGCGAGCGGCGGTTATGTTGTCGTGTATCCAGAGCATAATAGTGGTGACGTCTCCTATGGGAGTCCAGGTTCCGCCCGCGTTAGCGGCGAGGATGACGATGCTTCCGAATATCCATCGTTCCGTTCGATCCGTAATCAGGCGACGTAACAACATGACCATCACCATGGCTGTCGTCAAATTGTCTAATACGGCCGACATGAAAAAAGTAAGAAAGGCGATAAGCCACAATAACTTTCTTTTACTTTTTGTTTTTATCTGCTTGGTAATGATGTCGAAGCCATGATGCGTATCTATGATCTCGACGATTGTCATGGCCCCGAGTAAATAAAATAAAATTTCGGCAATATTCCCTAAGTGGTCTATTATTTGCAGGTTAATAAGATACTGAATGGCTTGCTCCCGGAGAGAGAGAGAATGCAGAGAGGGATTTGCCGTAACGTATTCATGGAAAGAAGTGTTGTTGGCCGAGATAATGATATCCGGGCCCGCAAAGATACAAAGGGTCCAGAGTAGCATTCCTAACACCAAGGCCGTAGCGGTTTTATTAACCCCAAGGGAATGTTCGAGGGCAATAAACGTGTAACCTATGATGAATAGTAAGATAGCAATTGTGATCATATTCTTTTGTTTCTGATAAACATCATACGTTATTTTGCGTAAATTTGTTGGTATTCATAAATAGAAAAGAGAGGATATGATTTGGGATTTTATTTTTAGATTATTTGTTGCGGGTGTTTTAGGTGCGATTATCGGTTTGGATCGGGAATACCGGGCCAAAGAGGCTGGTTTTAGAACACATTTCTTGGTCGCTTGCGGTAGCGCTTTGTTTATGATTGTTTCAAAATATGGTTTTGAAGATGTTTTGGGAGATAAGGGTATAGGGTTGGATCCCAGTCGTATAGCTGCGCAGGTGGTGAGCGGGATAGGTTTTCTGGGGGCCGGTACTATTATTATTCAGAAACAGTTTGTACGCGGCTTGACGACCGCGGCAGGGGTATGGGCAACAGCAGCTATCGGACTTGCCGTGGGAGGCGGAATGTATTGGCTGGGTGTCGGGGCTATGGTTTTGACTTTACTGGGACTTGAAGGGTTGGGGTATTTGTTTAAGAGGATAGGGTTACGGAGTGTATTGTTGGTGTTCACGACAAGTGCGCGTGAAAATATTAAATTGGTCACGGATGAGATCGAACGCAAAGGACATACTATCGCAAGTTATTCGACGGAAACCGGACAATTAGGTGATTCTTCGACTTACCGGGTGACTTTAATTATAAAAACGAGAAGGGCAGGGGATGAAAGTTTGTTATTTCAATATATGCAACATCTTCCGGATATGATGATAGACCGTATGGAATGAAAAAAAAACTGCCTTACAGGGCAGTTTTTTCTATTGGTTTAATTTCCATGTTTGGAATGGAATTTCAAACGCATCAACCTCAGGTCTTCTTCCGCGTAATCCCCGTCGAACTCATCATAAGCATCTCCGATATTGTCGCTCTTGGCTTCCATGAAATAATCGAATATTTCCTGTTGCTGCTCTTCATCGAGGATTTTGTTAATATAGTAGTCGATGTTCAATTTGGTACCTGAAAATACAATAGCCTCCATCTCTTTGATTAATTCCTCAAAAGATAATCCTTCTGCGGAAGCGATGTCTTCCAGATCGATTTGGCGGTCGATATTTTGTATGATGTATACCTTAAATTTGGATTTATTGGCGACGGTTTTAACTACCATATCCTGAGCCCGTTCGATTTCGTTGTCATCCACGTATTGTTTGATCACCTCGACAAACTCCTTACCATATTTTTGAGCCTTTCCTGTTCCTACTCCTTGTATGTTAGCTAACTCTTCGAGGGTAATCGGATAGTTGATACACATGTCTTCCAGTGACGGGTCCTGGAAAATAACATAAGGGGGCAGATTGTTTTTCTTGGCTATCTTTTTTCTTAAATCTTTCAGTATGGCAAATAATGTGCTGTCTAACGCTGAAACACCCCCCTTTTCCTGAAGTTTCTCTTCAGATTCTTCAAAATTATGATCTTCCATCAGCATAAAATCTTTAGGTTCTTTTAAAAATTCGTGTCCTTTTTGAGTTAATTTAATGACACCGTATTGTTCAATATCTTTTTCTATATAACAGCTAACTAAGGCTCTTCTGAAAACCATATTCCAGAATTGGGGAGTTTTTTCAGAACCGATACCGAAAGATTCCAGTTCGTCGTGATGATACGATTTTATAGTAGAATCGGTTTCTCCCATCAGAATATTTACCAGATGCTCGACCTTGAATTTCTCTTTAACTTCCAGAATCGTATTTAAAGCGTCGATCAAATATTCTTTCCCTTCGAATTCTTTTTTGGGGAACAGGCAATTATCGCAGGAACCACAATTTTCTTCCTCGTAGGTTTCACCGAAATAGTGTAACAGGACTTTTCGCCTGCATAGGGAAGATTCCGCGTAAGAGACGGTTTCAAACAAAAGTTGTTTACCTATCTCTTGCTCCGCAATGGGTTTCCCCTGCATGAATTTTTCTAATTTCTGAATATCTTTATAACTATAAAAAGTCAGGCAATAACCTTCTCCTCCGTCTCTTCCCGCGCGTCCGGTTTCCTGGTAGTATCCTTCCAGACTTTTGGGTATATCGTAGTGGATAACGAATCTGACATCCGGTTTGTCAATGCCCATACCGAAAGCGATCGTTGCGACAATGACGTTTACCTCTTCCATTAAGAATTTGTCCTGATTCATGCTCCGGGTTGCCGCATCCATCCCCGCGTGATAAGCGGCTGCTTTGATGCCGTTCACACATAAGACTTCTGTCAGTTCTTCTACCTTTTTTCGACTCAGGCAATAAATAATGCCTGATTTACCCTCGTTGTTTTTAATAAATTTGATGATGTCTTTTGTCGGATCGATCTTCGGTCGTACTTCGTAATATAGATTAGGACGGTTAAAAGAAGATTTGAATACTTGGGCATCCAGCATATCTAAGTTTTTCTGAATATCGTGTTGTACCTTCGGTGTTGCCGTTGCCGTTAAGGCGATTATGGGAGCTTTCCCTATTTGTTCCACGATAGGACGGATTTTCCGGTATTCCGTACGGAAGTCATGCCCCCATTCGGAGATACAATGCGCTTCGTCCACGGCAAAGAAAGAGATATTGACCTTACGGAGGAATTCGATATTACTTTCTTTGGTTAATGACTCCGGAGCTACATACAATAATTTTGTTTTGCCGTTGAGTACGTCTTCTTTTACGCTTAATATGTCGTTTTTACTGAGAGAAGAGTTCATGAAATGAGCTACGCCTTCAGATTCGCTAAAGGAGCGCATTGCATCCACCTGGTTTTTCATTAAAGCAATCAGCGGAGAGATTACAATCGCTGTCCCTTCCAGAATGAGAGCGGGCAGTTGATAACATAAAGATTTTCCCCCTCCCGTAGGCATTAAAACAAAAGTATTGTTTCCTGCCAGTACATTCTTAATAATCTGCTCCTGATTCCCTTTAAAATTATCAAAACCGAAATACTCTTTTAATTTAGCATGTAAATCAATTTGCAATCCCATGATTTTATTAAAAATTTCTACACACCTCCATAGGAGGGAGTGCAAATTTATAACTTAATTTTTTTGTACAAACAAAATAGGCGATAATAAATCTATTCCTACACATTTTTGGGGCAATCGTAAAAAAATAATACTTTTGCCCTTAGTAAAGTTATAGACAAAAACCGAGTGTGCAATAAATTTTGATTTTTTTTTTTTGCTGAAACTCGTTTTTTGAAATTAATAAACGAAAAGGAGCATGGTAGACATAAAATCAATCGCCTTGAATGTGATTCGGGATGAGGCCGAAGCTATTCAGAATCTGTCCCGATACATAGATAAAGACTTTGAGGCTGTCGTAAAATTGATTTACGAGAGCAAAGGACGCGTCATTGTTACCGGTATCGGTAAAAGTGCCATCATAGCGACGAAAATTGTAGCGACCCTAAACTCAACGGGTACTCAGGCTATATTTATGCATGCCGCTGATGCTATTCACGGTGATTTGGGAATGATCCGGGAGGAGGATGTGGTTATCTGCGTTTCAAAAAGTGGAAATACTCCGGAGATAAAGGTACTCGTCCCGTTGATACGGAATATAGGTAATCATAACATCATAGCCATGGTCTCTAATACCGATTCTTTTTTGGCACAAAATGCGATGTATGTTTTGAAGGCAAAAGTGGAAAAAGAGGCCGGTCCTTTAAATTTAGCCCCGACAAATTCAACTACGGCACAATTAGTGTTAGGAGATGCATTAGCAATGTGTCTGATCGGTTGCAGAAGTTTTTCTAGTCGGGATTTTGCTAAATATCATCCGGGAGGTTCTTTGGGAAAACGTTTGTATTTAAGGGTCGCAGATGTTTTTGATAAAAATAATCGTCCTTGTATCAAGAAGGAAGCGGGAATTCGTCCGGTGATTTTAGCGATGTCGAAAGGAAGATTGGGAGCTGTTGCTATTGTGGACGAAAACGAGAAACTAATAGGGATTATTACAGACGGTGATTTACGGAGAATGATGGAGAAATATGAAGATGTCGACGGATTGACGGCAAACGATATTATGTCGAAGTCTCCGAAGACTATTTTTGAAGAGGAGTTGGCTTATAACGCCTATCGGTTGATGGAAAAAAATAGTATTACTCAACTGGTCGTTGTTGACGAGAAGTTACGTTATAAGGGAATCGTTCATTTACATGACATATTGCGCGAAGGGGTGGTTTGATGGGATCATGATTTTAAAGGTGGCAATGAAAAATTTAAAAGTGGGAGATTTTGAATATGATGAAACGCGCAAAATTCATTCTATTTTTATTTTTGTCTTTATGGATTACCGAATTATCGGCACAAACAACTAAAGTACGCGGACGGGTGACCGATGCCAAAACGGGAGAGCCTTTACCTTTGGTAAGTATCTCTTTTGTCGGAACTACGATCGGAATTACCACGGATTTTGACGGATATTATACAATTGAAACCCGCGCTGAAGTGTCGGAGATTATGGCGGCTTATCTTTCTTACGAGCGGCAGGTGGTAAAGATAAAGCCGGGAGCATTCAATACGGTGGACTTTAAACTGGTACCGGTTGTTACGGATTTAGAAGAAGTGATGGTGACTCCGGGGGAGAATCCTGCTCACGCTATTTTGCGTAATATCTCTAAAAATAAGAGACGAAACAACCCGGCCGAGAAGGACTCTTATCATTGTTCCACTTATACCAAAATGGAACTGGACGTGGCCAATATAAAACCGGAATTTAGAAATAAAAAACTGCAAAAGAATTTCGGCTTTATATTTCAATATATCGATACCTCTGTTATAACGGGTAAAGCTTATCTGCCCGTTATGATTTCGGAAGCTTCAGCTGACTATTATTATCGGAAAAACCCCCGCTTAAGCAGGGAAATTGTAAAAGCCAGTCGTATATCGGGCATAGAAGAAGATTATACCCTGGCCCAATTCACGGGACATCTGCACGTGAACGTGAACCTGTATGATAATTATATTAATATTTTTGAAGTAAACTTTGCCAGTCCTTTAAGTGAACACGGATTGATGTATTATAAATATTTTTTGGTGGATAGTGTTCAAAAGGAAGGGAGAAAGATATATAAGATTCGTTTCCATCCCAAGGGAAAATCGATTCCGGTTTTCGACGGAGAGATCAATATCGATTCTTTGACCTGGGCTTTGGAGTCCGCTACCTTGCGTATGGTAAAGGGATTAAATGTAAACTGGATTCGAGATTTGGTGATTGAAAATACCAACGAGCTGGTGAATGATTCGACCTGGTTTTTGAAACAGGACAAAATCATGGCGGATTTTACCGTGCAAATGAAAGATTCCTCTAAGTTGATATCTTTTATGGGACACCGGCAAATCGACTATTCAGATGTAAGGATTAACGAGGATATTCCGCCGGAAATTGCCAGGTTGGATAATGATATGATATTGAGTGAGGATGTGTTGAAGAATGATGAGAGTTATTGGCAGTCGGTGCGTCCTTATCAGTTGAGCGAACGGGAACAGAATATCTATAATATGGTAGACTCGATAAAGAATGTGCCTTTGTATCAAAACATATATGATTTGATCAATACGGTGCTGTTCGGTTATTATCCGGTGAAAAAAGTGGAGTTGGGACCTTATTATAAGTTATTCAGTTTTAATAAGCTGGAAGGTGCAAGATTCCAGCTGGGAGCCCGTACCACGAGTGAATTCAGCAAGAAAATACGCCTGAGCGGTTACGGTGCTTACAGTACGAAAGACAATGAATTTAAAGGAGGGGGGAGTGTGGAGATCGTATTCAATACGTTGCCGACTTCCAAAATGACGATCGGGGGTAAACATGATGTGCTTCAATTGGGTGCGAGCGAAAATGCTTTCACTACCGGAAATATTTTAAGTTCTATTTTCTCCCGGGGTAATAATGAAAAATTGACGCTTATCAATCAATTTGATTTACGGTATGAAAAAGAGTGGTGGTCGTGGTTTACCAATACTTTTGCCTATGAATACAGACAGATGTTTCCTACCCCTTATGTGGATTTTTTCCGTCCGGATAGTATGGAGGTAAGCCAGATCCGTACCTCACAATTCCGCTTGGGATTGCGTTTTTCTAAAAATGAGGTAGTGGTACGTAAGACTTTCGACAAGATGTCTATGGGGTCTAAATACCCTATTGTCGGTATGGATTTGATCGCAGGTGTAAAAGGGGTTTTTAACAGTCAATACAATTATCAACGTTTGGAGCTTTCCGTTAAACATGATTTTACGATTGCTCCGATAGGTTACAGCGACGTTATGTTGTCCGGAGGGAAAATATTCGGAAAAGTTCCCTATCCTTTGTTGAAATTGCATGAAGGGAATGCGACCTATTTCTATGATCCTTATGCTTTTTCTTGTATGAATTTCTACGAGTTTGCCTCGGATTTGTGGGGAGCTGTTTTCTGGGAACATCATTTCCGGGGATTTTTCTTGAGTAAAATTCCGTTAATGAAGCGGTTGAAGTGGCGCGAGGTGGCGACAGTAAAAGCGTTGTGGGGATCTTTGTCCGATAAAAATAACGGAAGCCGACCCGACACGGAAGCTTTGTTGCTCTTTCCCCAAGGAATGTCTTCGGTTTCGAAACCTTATATAGAGGCTGGGTTCGGTGTTGAAAATATATTTCGATTTATTCGTATCGATGCCATGTGGAGAATAACTCATCGGAAGGATAAAGATAGGCAGGACGTGGATAATTTTGCCATTAATTTTTCCTTGCATTTGAATTTCTGACGGAGAGTTATCGTATAGGCAAATTGTCACTTTTGATCATTTTTGGGTGACGGCTTTTACTTTTACGTCGAAAAGAATTATCTTAGCGCGATAAAACTGAATAATATGAAATTAAGGGCTGAGGATCTGGTAAAAAAATACAAAAGCAGAACCGTCGTAAAAGGAGTTTCGGTAAACGTGGAGCAAGGGGAGATCGTGGGGTTGTTAGGGCCGAACGGGGCAGGAAAGACGACCTCTTTTTATATGATCGTAGGTTTGATCAAACCGAATGGCGGACGTATTTTTTTGGACGATACGGAAATTACGACGGAGCCGGTGTACCGGAGAGCTCAACTGGGAGTCGGTTATCTGGCGCAGGAAGCTTCCGTGTTCAGACAACTGAGCGTGGAAGATAATATCAAAGCCGTACTGGAGATGAGTAAGTTCCCGAAAGATTATCAAAAGCAACGTTTGGAAGAGATGTTGGATGAGTTCGGGTTGCAGCATATTCGAAAAAGCAAAGGTATCCAACTGTCGGGGGGAGAACGTCGGCGTACGGAGATTGCGCGGGCTTTATCCATTTCTCCGAAATTTATTTTGTTGGATGAACCGTTTGCCGGTGTCGATCCCATTGCCGTGGAAGACATTCAGAGTATAGTACAGAAATTGAAAGAGAAGAATATCGGTATTTTGATTACGGACCATAACGTACAGGAGACCTTGTGTATTACCGACCGGGCTTATCTGCTGTATGACGGACGTATATTGCAATCGGGTTCAGCGGAACAATTGGCGGAAGATCCGGAGGTGAGACGCGTATACTTGGGAAAGAATTTTGAACTAAGAAGGAAAAAATAAAAAAAGGTTTAAAAATTTTGGAACTGATAAAAAAGCACTATATTTGCACCGCAAATTAGCAAGCGGGCGTGGCGAAATTGGTAGACGCACTAGACTTAGGATCTAGTGCCGCAAGGCGTGGGGGTTCGAGTCCCTTCGCCCGCACTTGAGAAAGAGCTGGCCGCCTTCATTTAGGTGGCTTTTTTGTTTGTTTTATCATTATTATCATTTATCATAGAGAAGTATGAATATAACACAAACCCAGATCGATGACCTTAACGCAACTCTTAAGGTTCAATTAGATAAGGATGACTACGCTACCCGCGTGAACGATGCATTGAAGGAGTATCAGAAGAAAGCAGTAATTGACGGTTTTCGTAAAGGTAAAACTCCCTTTGGGATCATAAGGAAGATGTACGGTAAGGCCGTGTTGATAGAGGAGATCAATAAATTGATAGGAGAAGGGCTGACCAAATATATTCAAGACAATACACTGAATTTGCTTGGGGAACCGCTTCCTAACGAAACGGAAGGACAGGATTTGAATTTGGATCAGGAGAATTTCGAATTTACTTATGATATTGCATTGGCTCCCGTGATGAATGTGAAGTTGAGCAAGCGTGAGAAAGTACCTTATTATACGATAAAGATTGATGATGAAATGATAGACAAACAGGTCGAGAGTATCTGTAAAAATAGCGGAAGTCTTGAGGTCGTTGATGTTGTTGAAGGGACAGAGTATTTGAAAGGTGAGCTGATCGAATTGGACGAAAACGGGAAACCGAAAGAGGGAGGAATTCGCAATGAGGATGCTTCTGTTTCCGTGTATCATATGAAGGACGAAGAGGCTCGTAATGCTTTTATCGGGGCAAAAGCGGGAAGTGAAGTTATTTTCAATCCGGCAAGAGCTTATCCGAATAAGACTGATTTTGCCGCCATGTTGGGAGTAAGCAAGGAGGAGGCTGAGAAAGTTAAGTCTGATTTCTGTTTGATTGTCAGTGAGATAAAAAGATATGTCGATGCGGAAGTTAATCAGGCATTGTTTGATAAATTATATGGAGAGGGTGCGGTAAAGAGTGTGGAGGAGTTTCGCGCTAAAGTAAAAGAAGATTTAGGAAACCAGTTTAAGGGACATAGTGAATATCGTTTCTCTGTGGATGCTCGCGATAAAATGCTGAAAAAGAATGAGGATGTTGTTTTGCCGGAAGCTTTTTTGAAACGTTGGATGGTGGCTACGAACAGGGAGATGACACCCGAATCGGTAGAGAAGGACTTCGATTCTTATCGGGAGGAGTTCAAGTGGCAGTTGATTAAGACTGCTATGGTTAAGGAGTACGAAATAAAGGTAGAGGATGAGGATATGAAAGGAATGGCTCGTGAGATTGCGGCAGCTCAATTGCAACAATACGGATTGTACGGTCTGACCAATGAACAGTTGGACGGTTTTGCCGTTCGTTTGTTGGAAGATCAAAAGCAACGTGCCAATATGTACGAGAGAGCTTTGGAGAATAAAATTTTCGCTACCGTGAAAGAAGGTGTAAAATTGGAGGAGCAGTTGGTAACGATGGATGAATTCGGGAAATTGTTTGAGAAGTAATTTTTTTCAATATAGAAAAAACTGCCGGAAAATTTTTTCCGGCAGTTTTTTTATGTTTCCTATTGTTTTTAACATGTTTTGTTTTTAAAATGGAATAGATTACTCTATTTTTGCTGTATGAATAAAGTCTTGTATCTGATCTTGTTATTGCAATTTGTTTCGTGTTTTACTTTTGCTCAAGCTCGGCATCCCGCTAATATAAGAATAAGTGCAGATTTTAAAGATACCCCCATTTTAAAGGTATTGGAAGAGATAAAGCAAAAGAGCGGAATCAGTTTTTTATGTAATCACGAACAAGTTCGGGAACTTCCTCCCGTTACCAAACGTTTCCGGTCGGAGACGATAGAGAATATATTGAAATTTTGCCTGAAAGATTCCGGACTTGATTTTCAGTTTGTCAATCGTGTTATTATTATTACTCCCATGGAGCCTGAGATGATAAATAAAATGGAGATTTCCGGTCGGGTATATGATATCTCCGGACTTCCTTTACCCGGAGTAACCGTGAAGTTGGATGGGACTGTTGTCGGGGTCTCCACGGACCGAGAGGGGCGATTTCGGTTGGATATTTACCCTCGTGAAGCGGGAGTTCTTCTTTTTTCTTTTGTCGGGATGAAACCGCGAAGGATTCCGATTATTCAGGGGCGGACAACGGGTATAAGTGTCTTTCTGGAAGATGATCCGGAATTGATAGATGAAGTGGTGATTACCGGTTATTCTAATTATGCGAAAGGTAGTTTTACCGGAAACTCAACAACTATTTCCGGAGATAAATTGCTGAGGGTTTCAAAAACCAATCTTTTGAGTGCCATTCAGACGTTTGAACCTTCTTTCCGAATCCATGGGAATAATGAATGGGGATCAGACCCGAATACCTTGCCGGAACTTTACGTGAGGGGACGGTCGGGTATAGGAGTCACGGAGTTAAGCAAGGAAGATTTGACGAAGTCGGCCTTGGAAAATAATTCCAATTTGCCGACGTTTATTCTGGACGGTTTTCAGATTGATATTCAGAAAGTGTACGATATGGATATGGATCGGGTGGAGAGTATCACGATTTTGAAAGATGCGGCGGCAACGGCGATGTATGGTTCCAGGGCCGCCAATGGTGTTATCGTTATTACCACTCGGGGAATACGGCCGGGAAAATTGCATGTCGGCTACCGTATGAATGGGGAGGTGGCGTTTCCTGATTTGTCGGATTATAATCTGATGCATGCGGCAGAAAAAATTGAAACCGAACGGTTGGCAGGTTTGTTCGAACCGGATAATGCCTCTTCTGAGGTAGCGGGACTTGCGGAGTATAATAGTAAGTTGAAACAATTGGCTAAAGGAGTCGATACCTATTGGCTGTCGAAACCGGTACGTGCGGTTTTCAATCATAAACACTCGCTGGTTATGGAGGGGGAGACCGGAAACCTGCGGGTGGGGGTGGACTTTCTTTATCACCAACAGAACGGTGTTATGAAAGGTTCTTTCCGGAACCGGACCGGTGGAGGTTTAAACCTCGATTTTCGTTATCGTTCTTTGCAACTTCGGAACAGGATATCTTATTACGCTGTCCGGTCGGAGGATTCCCCTTATGGGGTATTTAGCGATTATACGAAACAGCTGCCTTACGACGAATATCGGGATGATAAAGGAGACGATCTGCCTTATTTACAAAATTGGCATTCCGGCCCCTTGAAACTGAATCCTCTTTATGAAGCCGGTTTAAAGAGTTTTGCTTATTCGAATTATAATCAATGGATCAATAATTTCGATATAAACTGGTACGTGAATGATTACCTCTCTTTTAAAGGAGGAATCAGTGTGAGTCACCGGACTTCGGAGCGGGAGGAGTTCACGGATCCGCATTCCTTGAAACCGGTAAATCTGGAGAGTACATTGAAAGGCTATTTGGACATAAGAAAGGGAAAAGCTCCGGAGTGGAATACGAATGCTTTGGTAACCTATGACAGGTCGGTGGGGGTACATTATATTCATATGACGGTAGGAATAAATATTCGTTCTTCCCGGACTGAGTATATATCTTCTGCTTACCGGGGATTTGCTTCAGGGGATTTACATTCTCCCAATTATGCCATGGAAGTCGTTGTAAAACCGACGTTGGGAGAGGTGACCAAAAGACTTTTGGGTGTATTCGGGAGTCTGAATTATGCTTATCGCTCGATCTATTTGTTTGATGTTGCCGGGCGTGTGGACGGTTCTTCCGAATTCGGAAAAAATAGACGGTTCGCCCCTTTTTGGTCGTTGGGTGCGGGAATCAATCTGCACCATTGCTCTTTTATGAAAAAAGGGTCTGCTGTGGATCGTCTGAAGGTAAGGATGAGTTACGGGCAGACGGGGAAAGTGGATTTTCCCGCCTATTGTGCCATCTCCACTTACGAGGTGACCTTGGATGACCTGTATAAAACGGGTTCCGGGGTTTTGATGAAGACTTTGGGAAACCCTAATTTGAAATGGGAACGGACCAATACGATGGATATCGGAATGGAACTGGAACTGTTTAAGGGGGTGTTGGCTTGTAATTTGAGTTATTACGATAGTCGCACGCGCGATTTGATTACGGATGTGACGATTGCAGCCTCTTCCGGCTTTCCCTCTTACAAAGATAATTTGGGAGAGGTACGGAATCGGGGAATCGAATTGTCATTGAGTGGAAACTTGATAAATAAATCCGATATTCATTTGAATGTGTACGGTAATTTGTCGCATAATCGGAATCGAATAATGAAGATTTCCGATGCCTTGAGAGAGTATAATCGAAAAGTTGACGGGTACTATGGAGACTATCACGAGGGGCTGAGTGATTTAAAATATACCCGTCCATTGTTGAAATACGTGGAGGGGGGATCTTTAACCGCCATTTGGGGAATGCGCTCTTTGGGAATCGATCCTTCCACGGGGAAGGAGCTGTTTCTTGGTCGACAAGGAACGATGACCCAGGAGTGGAAGTCCGGAGAACAAGTTGTCATTGGAGATTACGAACCGGATGTTCGCGGAGCTTTCGGATTTAATGTGAAATACAAGGGATGGACATTATTCGCCTCTTTTCTTTATGAGTTCGGAGGACAGCGATACAACGAGACCTTGGTTCGAAAGGTGGAAAATGTAGATATTGCCGAAGAGAATGCAGATCGTAGGGTTTTGTTGGAAAGATGGCGTAAACCGGGGGATAAAACATTTTTAAAAGATATTCGGAATAGGGAGTTAACCCGGCCGACCTCCCGTTTCTGTCAGGATTATAATGTACTCTCTTGGGATGCGGTGTCGTTGGGATATGATTTGGATCGAATAGGGACGGAACGTTTGGGAATAGAAACCATGAGACTGGAATGGAGTATGAATGATGTGTTTCGTTTCTCCTCCATAAAAGAAGAGAGAGGTATTTCTTATCCTTTTGCCCGGAATATGAGTCTTACTTTAAAAATATCTTTTTAATGAAATCGGTATTGGGGATAATAGCTGTTTTGATCGTATTTGCGTTTACCTCTTGTGAAAAATGGTTCGAGGTAACTCCGGCCGGAGAGGTGGCGGAGGATGATCTGTTTCGGAATGCAGAAGGATTTCGGAACTCTCTGAACGGAATATATCAGGGTATGAGTAGGGCTTCACTTTATGGCCAGGAGTTGTCCTGGGGTTTCATCGATGTGTTGGCTCAGTATTATGACGTGAGAAATTGCAATGATATCGGTTATCGGGTGGTTATTGATGCGGATGATTACAATTATTCTCACGCGACCGTTCGGCCGAGATTGGATACGCTATGGATAAATGCCTATCATTTGATAGCCAATTGCAACACCCTTCTAAAACGGATAGAAAAGACAGATTCATCTTTGTTCAGGGATGGAGGCGGGGAGTTGGAGAGGCGATTGATAGAGGGAGAAGCATTGGCTATTCGGGCTTTTCTTCATTTCGATATATTACGGCTTTTTGCTCCGGCTCCTCTCGTTCATAGTGGAGAAAAGCGGGTGCCTTATTGTGATCAGGCCCCCTCTGTTAATTTTCCTCGTTTAACAACGGAGGAGGTGTTGGGGAAAGTCATCCGGGATTTGGAAAAAGCCAAAAGGTTGACAGCTTCGTTTGATACCCTTTACCAAACTCAGATAATGTTGGTGGATTGTCGTTTAGGAGATTCGAAATTGGCCGGGGTAAGCGATTTCCTGTCTTTTAGGGGGTATCGGTTAAATTATTATGCTATATGCGGGTTATTGGCCCGGGTGTATCTCTATCAGGGAGATAAGGCGTCGGCGATGAGAGAGGCGGAGAAAATGATTTACTCTTCTCTCTTTTATTTTTCAGAACCGTCGGAAGCTAAAAAGGGGAATTTAAAACTATATGATGATGTTATTTTCGGACTGTATAATAATAAATTGGTTGATATATACGGAGCTTTGAATGATGAGGGGCGTACCTCTTACTCCTATCTTTTTTTGAAAGATCGAGAAGAGCTCCGGGATGAGGATCCGGATGACGTGAGGGTGGGCGAAAGTTTGGTGGTTAAACGAAAGGATAGGGACGTATGTGGTAAGTATTTTTACGTGGCTCCTCCGGCTTATCGCTTAAACAACAAATTGATACCCGTATTGCGTCTGAGTGAATTGTATCATATCTATATCGAATGTGTATATGATTTGGTCGGAGAAGAGAGAGCAAAGGCGGTGTTCGCCTATTTACGCTTTTGCCGGGGATCCCGACGGGAACTCTCCTTAGGGAGTAAGGAGCGGCTTTATCGCGAACTACTGTGGGATGCCCGCAAAGAGTATACGGCTGAAGGACAGTTGTTCTATATGTATAAAAGACTGAATCGGAATATTACGGTTGATGGTAAGACCTATGGAATGTCGAAGAATTTTGTATTTCCTCTTCCGGAGGTAGAGACTAATATATGATGAAAATGCGGAAAATAGGATGGATCGGTTTGTGGATTCTTGTTTCTTGTTCTTGTGGTAAGTCCGAAATGAAAATGTTCGGCGGAAAGAATTATGTCTATTTTGCCGGACGTTACGATCGGGATAGCGTCGAGGTATCGTTTTATTTTCATCCGAATACGGAAGTGTTGAGTATCCCGGTTCATTTGAAGGTCTCCGGAGATTTGCTGACTGAAGATAAAACATTCGTGATTGAAGCGGACGAGTCTTCGACGGCGGAAATTACCGATTATACTTTGCCGGAGTGGAAATGGAAGGCGGGGGAGGTTGAAGATTCTTCTTTTCAGGTGGTTTTGCACTATTCGCCTAAATTGGAGACCCGAGTTGTCCGTTTGGTTTTGAAAGTCGTGGAGAATGAGAACTTTTTACCGGGGGATATGCCTTACCGGAAAAAGATCATTCGATTTTCTGCTTTAAAATCAAGGCCGTTGTGGTGGAATGATAAGATTACGGACGAATATTTGGGACCTTATACGGAGAAAAAATTGGATGTTTTCATGGAAATTACCGGGGTAGGCGATTTGACAGGACTGGACGAAAACAGAATACGTTCTTTGGCGGTTCAGTTCAAGTATAAACTTATTGAAGAGGCAGAAAAGGGGAATATTATTCAAGATGAAAATGGCCCCATGTATAAAACGGTAAGTGTAAGCGTGTAATGAGAAAAATTGTTTTAGGAATAGGGATATGTTGTCTCTTGTATGGTTGTTACAAGGATAAAGGAAATGATGACTATGTTCCCGTCAACGAAATCGTCATTCGGGGAATCTCGGCCCTTTATCAAAAGAATGCGGGGGAAATATTGGAGATAAAACCGGAAGTTTATTATAGTTACGATACGATGGCTCCGAAGCATTGGGCTTATCGATGGAAGATCCAAAGGGGTAAAATAATAGGTAATCAGCAGGATTTGCGTTATCTGGCTGATACGATCGGAGAGTTTGAATGCTATTTTAGCGTTAAGGACAGCGTCAATGGTATTGAGTATGTTAAGGAGTTTATGTTGCGGGTGACGTCCCGTTACAATAAAGGATGGATGATATTATCCGAAAAGGATCAGATTTCCCATCTTTCGTTTATTCAGGAGAGGAGTCGGGGAAAAGGGACGGAGTATACGGCCTATCCGGATGTGTATGAGGTCGAAAACGGGGATGTGTTGGGAAGTTCCCCGGTAAAGTTACGAGAACATTGGCCGGGGAGTGATTATTCGGAGGCGGCCGGGGAAGTGATGGTCATGCAGAGAGGCGGACAGGGGTGTGTGGAATTAAACGACGTCTCTTTCCGGAAGGTGATGCATACGCGGGATGAGTTTCTTGAAAAAAATTATCCGCCGGGTTTTGTCATTAAGGATGCGCTTCACGGGATTTGGTCGGGTTATTTGCTTAGTGAAGATGGCGGTTTGTATTTTCGGAAGTATTTGACGAATGAAATATTGCATAGTGGAGCTTTTATGCAATTTAGAGCGGCTTACGGGGGAGAAGAGCTTCAGGTCGACCGATTGGTGCTTACCGATTATCAAAAGGTCCCTTTCTTTTTGTTGTACGATGAACGGCATAGAAGATTTTTGTGGATTTCTGATGCTGAAAAAGATGCGACTCGTATTGAAAAATTATATTATAGGGAGGAAAGACCGGCCGCATTTATGGATATCACGGGATTACCTTCCGGAGTAGACCTGTCGTATATAGGGTATTTGAGCGAGGAGTACAAGAGTTGTGGATTTTTAGTACTGTTGCGACGGAATGATGAGGTGATTGTCCAAACTTTTTCTGTTACCCTTGATCGGGAAATTATAAATCCCTATGCGGTGAAATTCAAACATCCGGATCTTTTGGATGGAAGAAATGTAATGACCCTTTTGCCTAAGCGTGGGTATTTGCTTTTTTCGGGTGGTATGGACCAGCGGGGGTTGTATTGTTATGATCCTGTTTCTAATGATATCAGGCAAGTATATCTATTCGATAGTCCGGTATGTTCGATAGCTTATAATTCGGACGTGACAGACCGGACGAATACCCGGATCGGGGTAGGGTTGGAAAATGGGACCTTCATGGTTCTGGACGCCTCTTCCGATTCTATTATGACAGGTCTTGTCCCGTTATATACTTCAGCTACCTCTTTTGGACGAATCGTCGATGTTGTTTATAAAATGCAACTTAAAAGTGCTTTGTAAGCTGCTTTCGCCTCTAAAGTAGTATCCTTATTCTTTGGATTACGAGAATTGAAGCAGGATTATAAAGAGAGGAAAAACATGGAATCGTTTTTAAGTAAATGAGCTATTATTTTTATCTTTGTTCAAAATTATTTGACAGGAGATGGATGAGAAAAATAGGGAAAAAGAGATCTATCGGGTAACAATCATAGGTTCTGTTGTAAATTTTTTATTATTGGCTTTTAAATTTATTGCCGGAATATGGGGGAAGAGTAGTGCTATGATAGCGGATGCCGTACACTCTTTATCCGATTTTGCGACGGATGTGGTTGTTCTCTTTTTCGTGAAGGTCTCCGCAAAGCCGAAAGATGAGGGACATGATTACGGACATGGAAAATACGAAACGTTGGCGACAACGATTATCGGGTTGATATTGTTATTGGTCGGAACCGGTATCTTTTGGAACGGGTTGAATCGTATTTTGGCCGTGACGAGGGGGGAGGAGATTGGCAGTCCGGATAGGATCGCTTTAATAGCGGCTATTGTTTCGATTGTTTTAAAGGAGATTTTATATCGTTATACCCTTTCGGTGGGGAAAAAAGTAAATAGTCAGGCTGTCGTCGCTAATGCCTGGCATCATCGTTCGGATGCATTTTCCTCAATCGGAACGGCTTTGGGTATTGGCGGAGCTATTTTTTTAGGAAAAGAGTGGCATGTTTTAGACCCGGTTGCTGCGGTTGTCGTGAGTATTTTTATAATAAAAGTTTCAATTCAGTTGATGACTCCCGCTTTGAACGATTTATTGGAACGCTCTCTCCCGGAAGAAGTGGAAAAAGAAATTTTGACCGTTATAAGTGAAGATGTGCAGATAAAGGACCCTCATAATTTGCGAACGCGTCGTATAGGAAATGATTTCGCCATAGAGATTCATGTACGCGTCAACGGTGAATTGACGGTGAGGGTGGCTCATATGATTGCAACGGGAATCGAAGAGCGTCTGCGAAAGAAATACGGTCCCCGTACGCATGTTGCGGTGCATGTAGAACCGGAAAAATAACGTGGAGCGATGCAGGTATACAGGTTGTTTATTTTTATGTATTTCGTTTCGTGCGTGCTCGTTTCGTGCGGAGAGAAAAAAGCGAAAAGGCCTTTTGTATATTTTAGAAATTATTCCCGTACGTTCAATGATTTGAATAATAGGCATATCGATGCTGCTAAGCGCTTGGGAATAGAGCCTCTTGCTTCTTCTGGTGAATTTAAAAGAGCAAGTAGAAAGTTGAAAAAGATCTCTTCCTGTGGATTGTATCATGTGGATGAGTTGACCCATTCGATCCCTTATTTGGTTCCGGAGGCTTATGATTTGCTGGAAAAAATTGCAGAGAATTTTAAAGATTCGCTTCGTGCCAAAGAGCTTCCGGGACATAAACTTATTGTTACGAGTGTATTGAGGACAGGAACAAGCGTTAACCGATTGAAGAAGAAGAATCTGAATGCCAGTTCTAATTCGGCTCATATATACGGGACTACTTTTGATATCGCTTATTCTCGTTACAAGCGAAAAGGGTCGAAATCGGAGACCAGGGATAAGTTGAAAACCGTATTGGCCGAAGTACTCCGGGATTTACGTAAGCAAAAAAGATGTTACGTCCGTTACGAGTATAAACAGGGCTGCTTTCATATAACGGTACGGTAAAGGTTTAAATTGTAAATTCAGCAATTCATACCCATGTACAGACAAGACAGAAAGTATGGTAAGATGCTGCTTTAGCTTAAAAATTGATTATCTTTGCGGACTCGTGCGAGCGGAAGGAGAGAAGGATCTTGTTATTGCTCGATAGCTTTAATTTAATGTATAATTAATTGATAATAATATATTATGAGTCTACAATGTGGAATCGTCGGTTTACCGAACGTGGGAAAATCGACCTTGTTCAATTGTTTAAGTAATGCGAAAGCCCAGTCTGCTAATTTCCCTTTCTGTACGATAGAACCGAATGTGGGGGTAATAACTGTGCCGGATAAGCGATTGAATAAATTGGTGGAATTGGTACAACCTCAAAATGTAGTACCAGCTGTGGTCGAGATCGTGGATATTGCCGGATTAGTAAAAGGGGCCAGCAAGGGAGAAGGTTTGGGGAATAAGTTTTTGTCTAATATTCGGGAAACGGATGCTATAATTCATGTTTTGCGTTGTTTTGATGACGATAATATTGTCCATGTGGATGGAAGCGTTGATCCGGTAAGAGATAAAGAGATTATAGATACGGAGTTGCAGTTGAAGGATTTGGAGACGGTTGAAAATCGATTGTTGAAAGAGGAGAAAAGGGCGAAAACCGGAGGAGATGCCTACGCGAAAAGACTTGTGGAAGTATTGTATCTTTATAAAGAAGCACTGGAGAGAGGGGAGTCCGCCCGGTCTGTTAAATTGACCGACTTACAGCAGGAGGTTGCTAAGGAGCTGATGTTATTGACGAATAAACCGATTTTATATGTTTGCAACGTGGACGAAGTATCTGTTGTAAAGGGTAATAAATACGTGGATGCGGTTCGAGAGGCCGTGAAGAACGAGGGTGCGGAGGTTTTGGTGATTGGAGCGGCCATTGAAGCGGATATAGCCGAATTGGAAACGTACGAGGAGAAACAGATGTTCCTTGAAGATTTGGGGTTGGAAGAGGCAGGAGTCAATAAATTGATCCGGACGGCTTATAAGCTGTTGAATCTGAGAACTTATTTTACGGCAGGACCGAAGGAAGTTAGGGCGTGGACGTTTAAGAATGGAATGAAAGCACCCCAAACCGCCGGCATTATTCATACTGATTTTGAAAAAGGATTTATTCGAGCGGAAGTTATTAAATACGAGGATTTTATTGCTTTCGGGTCGGAGGCTAAATGCAAGGAGGCGGGAAAAATGTCCGTGGAGGGAAAAGATTATGTCGTGCAGGATGGCGATATGATGAATTTCCGGTTTAATGTATAATAGGTGGAAGAACGATAATCAAGACGGTTTTGCTTTTTAAAGGCATAACCGTTTTTTAATTGTGCTTATGAAGACGTTGACTCGATTATTCGGTTTTGATCCGCGTACGATGCGTGTAAAGACAGAGGTAATGGCCGGAGTGACCACTTTTTTGACGATGTCGTATATTTTAGCGGTAAATCCAGATATGCTGTCTGCTGCTGCCATGGATAAAGGTGGGGTTTTTACGGCAACGGCATTAGCCGCGGCTGTCGCTACTTTGTTAATGGCCGTATTGGCCAAGTTGCCCTTTGCTTTGGCTCCCGGAATGGGACTGAATGCTTTTTTTGCTTATACTTTGGTACAGGTCATGGGATTTTCTTGGGAACAAGCGTTAACTGCTGTATTTATCGAGGGAATAGTCTTTATTTTGTTGACACTTTTTAATGTGCGTGAAATGATAGTGAATGCTATCCCTGCCTGTTTGCGTCAGGCCATTTCCGTGGGCATAGGTTTGTTTATTGCTTTTATCGGGTTAAAAAATGCAGGGATTGTGGTCTCTGATCCGGTTACCTTTCTTGCGTTGGGGAGGTTTACCCCGTCGGCCGTATTAGCCATGACGGGTATTGTTTTGGGAGGAGTATTGTTGGCCAGGCGTGTGAAAGGTGCTCTCTTTTACGTGATATTGGTCTGTACTTTGATCGGAATTCCTCTGGGTATTACTCGGATCCCGGAAAACTTTTCTCCGGTTTCTTTACCGCATTCTCTTGAGCCCGTGTTTCTTAAATTTGATTTTCATGCATTATGGGATCCCGATATGTTGATTGCCATATTCTCGTTGATTTTTATGGATATATTTGATACATTGGGAACTCTTGTAGGGACGGCTAACAAGGTGGGAATGGTGGAACCCGACGGAAAAATTCCCCGAATAAAAAAAGCGTTGTTGGCTGATGCGATAGGAACGACGGCCGGAGCCGTATTGGGAACCTCTACAACGACAACCTATGCCGAGAGTGCGGCAGGAATTGCGGAAGGAGGACGTTCCGGACTTATGGCTTTTACGGTCACCTTGCTCTTTTTAGTCTCTCTCTTTTTTGCACCTCTTTTTTTGTTGGTTCCCAGTGTGGCGACGGCCGGAGTTTTGGTAATCGTAGGCGTATTTATGTTCGATGCCGTGGGGAAAGTTGATTTCGAAGATATGACAGAAGTACTTCCTGCTTTTATTACGATACTTATGATGCCTTTGACTTATTCCATTGCCGAGGGGATCGTTCTGGGAATGTTGTCTTATACTTTTTTGAAAGTGTTGAGCGGAAGGTATCGTGACCTGAATCCGGTCATGTATGTTTTATCCTTATTGTTTATATTGAAGTATATATTTGTTTAACAGCCCTTGAGAGAAGGAAGACTACTCTTCCGGCTCTCTGTTTATAACGTAGTTTCTCCATTTGGAGATGAGTTGTTGCATGTCGTCCGGAATTTCCGAATCAAAGGCCATGTATTTTTCCGTCGTCGGGTGAATGAACCCCAAGGTTTTGGCATGTAAAGCCTGACGAGGGCAAATGGCAAAACAGTTTTGTACGAATTGTTTGTATTTGCTGAAAGTCGTTCCTTTCAGTATTTCATTGCCGCCGTATTCCGGGTCGTTGAATAACGGATGTCTGATATGCTTGAAATGAGCCCGGATTTGATGGGTCCTTCCGGTTTCAAGTACGCATTCAATGACATTTACATATCCGAGACGTTCCAGCACACGGTAATGGGTGACGGCGTGTTTGCCGTATTCACTGCCTTCGGGAAAAACGCCCATGATTTTCCGGTTGGAAAGATTCCTGCCGATATTGCCGATGATCGTACCGTTATCTTCTTCTAAATTGCCCCAACAGACGGCGACGTACTTCCGGTCGGAAGTTTTATTGAAAAACTGTAAAGCGAGTTTTGTTTTGGCTTCTTCTGTCTTGGCAATGACCAATAGTCCGGAAGTATCTTTGTCTATCCGGTGAACAAGTCCCGGTCGGGGGTCATTTTCTTTAAAAAGAGGATTGTCTTTTAAATGCCAGGCCAAGGCATTGACCAACGTGCCCGTGTAGTGGCCGAAAGAGGGGTGTACTACCATACCGGGTGCTTTATTTATGATTAGCAGGTCATCGTCCTCGTAAACAATATGGAGTGGAATGTTTTCGGGAATGATCGTGATCTCTCTTTTCGGATGAGACATCATCACCGAAACCACCTCTTTGGGTTTTATCTTGTAGTTGGGTTTTACAGGTTTCCCGTTTACCAATATATTACCCGCTTCGGCGGCATCTTGTATTTTAGTACGTGAGGCGTTGGGAATCCGGTCTACTAAGAATTTGTCGATTCGTAAAAGGGCCTGTCCGGAATCTGCTTCCAGACGAAAATGTTCGAATAACCCTTGTGCTTGTTCTTCCTCTTCGTTCAGTTCGTCTATATCTTCTATTTCTTCGATCATTCTTCTTGTGTTTCAGTGGAAAGAGAATCCTGTACAGCTAATTTTTCCTGATCTTTTGTCAAATAAACCGTTAGGTAACTTCCTAAGGTAATCTTAGGATGTTCTTCGATATCCGGCGTTTGTTGGTAGATAAAAGCTTCAAGTCGATCTTGTGGGGTACGAATGGTTTCATCTGTAATAACCTCTCCTAAATTTAAGAAAGAGAACAGAATAAGAGTTTTGGCCTCTTCTAAGGTTTTGCCCCGTAAATTCGGAATGAAAATCTGGTTATTACTTGTATTCCCATCCCCTAATATGATATCGATACTCTCTCCTTTCTGGATAATATCTCCGGGTTCGATAGGTTCCTCCTTGTACATGAAACCCAATACCAGATTCTTAAAATTGGAGGAGGTATATTTTAGTCGGCCGATATTAAAACCGATATTTTTTAACTTTTGAATGGTCTGTCTGAATGCCGTGTTTTTTAGATTCGGGAAAATCAACTTTTCCGGAGCGTTGGCATTGATGGTGAGTTGAATGGTCCGGCTGTTTTTTACCTTGGATTCGGGAGACGGAAATTGCTCGACGACAGTTCCCGCTTTCGCATGATCGTCGTAGATAGAGTCGATAACGACGGCGAATAAATTTTTTTCTTGAAGAAACGGTGCGGCCTCCGAAGGCGTGAGTCCTCGTAGATCAGGTACGGAAATGTATTGACCGTGCAGAGTATAGCTGTCTAAACGTTGGAGAACAACGTAACCGATAAGAAAAAGAAGTAACACGGCTACCAGCAGGTTGATGCCCCAGAATATGATTTTTTTTGTATTGAATACACTCATAAAATTTTACGTGTTTGAATATTTCATCTTTCCGATTTTTTTACTCAGAATGATGGATTGATCTCTTTCCCTGGCAAAAATAGCAGAGATTTTTCAATTATCTATTACTATTTTACTATTTTTGCTATGAAAAGGGATTTTGGTATTTTGTAAAACGAGGTTTCCCTTTATGAAAGGATTGTTTATTGTAAATGAAATAATAATATGATCAGAATTGTATTGTTGCTTGTTTTTCTTGGGTGGATAGGAGGTGTAAAAGCGCAAGACGTAAAGATTGAGCGCTCTAAAGAGATGGTCGTATGGAAAGGAAAAACATATTACCTGCATACGGTGGAACCCGGCCAGACTTTGTTTTCCATTTGCAAGGCTTATGAGGTTAGCGTGGAAGAAGTGATGGTGCTGAATGAGAAAAAAGACAATAATTTGACTATTCATGAAATATTAAAGATTCCTTACGTGGAGCCTTTTAAACGTTTGGATAACCAATTTTATTATCATAAGATCAAACCCAAAGAGACTCTGTACTCTTTATCCCGTAAATTTGGGATCCGTTTGAAACGTATACTGAAAGATAATCCGGAATACAGCGAAAAAGATCCTATTCCGACGGGTTCAGTCGTTCGTTTGACTTTAAAACAGATAGATAAGGATGTTTTGAATGCTGAATTGGCATGGGAGGACAGGCAAGTCAGGGAGGAAGCGGAGGTGGAGGCCTTACGGGTTGCTGCTCAAACCGTGAAAGATGAGGTCGATCGGGAGATAAAGAGGATAGAAGAGGAGGTACAGCACCCGGTATCGACTTACGCGGAACGTCCGGTCTTTTCCTATCAGGTAAGAGTGGCTTTGCTTTTGCCTTTCTATTTGAATAATAATCAATATCCTGAAGAGAAACCTGTTGTATTGGACTCTCTGGCGGTCGACCAGCAAGAAGAGAAATGGAATTTATATTCGAAGTCAGAACCTTTTGTACAGTTTTATGAAGGGATATTAATGGCTGTCGATAGTTTAAAAAAAGCGGGATATTCGGTTGATCTTCAGGTGTTCGACACGGAACGGGATCCGGGTAAGGCACGGATGATAGCTAACGAGTTGAATCGATTCAATCCCCAATTGATATTGGGGCCTGTGTATGCCAATACTTTTCAAGTCGTGGCGGATCAGTTGTATGATAAGTCCATACCCATGGTATATCCTTTATCTGCCCGTACGGAGGGATTGGGGCGTTTCCCGAATTTTATTCAGGTGAATACCTCTACAACGACATTGCTCGAAAATATGGCTGATTGGGTCGTGAAAAATAGTATCGGAGCTAATCTTGTGGTTATTCGTCCGTCCGGGGTTTCCGCCAATTCGGAGGAGAGTCAATTGCCGTATTTGGTAAGATATCGGTTGCAACCGGATATGGAGATGAAAACGATAAATTGGAGTTCGAGTATAACGGTAGATTCGCTGAAAATGCTTTTGAAACCGCATGCGGAGAATATTATTTTGTTTCCTACGGTTAATGAAGCTGCGGCGAGCCGGGTATTACCGGTATTATCGGCTTTGCCCGATAGTTATAAGGTAACGGTTGTGGGTTTTCCGGATTGGTTGAAATTTACGACATTGGGCGATGATGTGTTCTTTAAACTGAATGTGAAGTTGTTTATGAATAGTTATGTCGATTATCAGTCGGAACCAGCCCGGAAGTTTGCAGAACAACACCGGAAATATTTTTACTCGGAACCTACCCCGATTGTGAATCGAGCTTTTGATATCGGATTGTTTTTTATGAAACAGGTCGCTGATTACGGCAGGCAGGTATTAGGTCATCTGGGAACGGAGGATGAGGAGGCTTTATTCACGAGGTTTAAGTTCAAAATGTTACCTGGGGGCGGGATGGAGAATCGTGGATTGTATTTGGTCCATTTCCGTTCTAATTACGAGATAAAAATAACACCGGTAAATTGAAAGTTTCTTAAAGAGGATGTTATTATTTTTCTGTGTTTGCCGTAGAAAAATAGTCATGTATCGATGACACGGTCGTTGTGATTATTGTCGTTCGTCAATTGGTTTCCCCTAAATCATGTTAATTGAAAATGGACGGCACTCTTTTTGCAGCGATTAATCAGTTCGTATAAATCACTAAAATTTTGCAGTATGGCAGAAGATATAGCCAAGGAGATTATTTTAAAAAAGTACAGGTTACTTCTGAAATCATGTAAGAATTTGATCTCTAAAGAGGATATTCGTTTGGTCCGTAAGGCATTTAATATGGCTACGAGAGGGAGTAAAAATATGCCCGGGGCAGATAGAGAAGAGATGATTCGTATGTTGGAAGTGGGGCTTATCATTACTTCCGAAATAGGATTGGGAAGGACCTCGATTATTTGTGCCATGTTACATAAGGTAGCGGAGAGTGACGGTTTGTCAGAGTTGGAGATTCGGGAGTTATTCGGTGAGAAGGTAGCCCAAATTCTGTCCGGTTTACGCGATATCAGTCGTATTTATGCAACGCATGCGATTGTGGATTCGGATAATTTTCGTAAGCTATTGCTTAGTTTTGCGGAGGATGTACGCGTGCAGTTGATTTTTTTGGCCGAAAAAATTTATGATTTGCGTCGGGCGGATTCGTTTTCCCGAGAGGAACAGTTGAGGTTGGCTCGGGAAACGAGGTTTATTTATATACCGTTTGCGCATCGTTTGGGATTGTATAACGTAAAGTCGGAAATGGAGGATCGGGCTTTACGTTACGAGGAGCCTGAGATATACGAGGATATCTCTCGTAAATTGGAGGATTCGAAAGATACCCGTGAGAAATATATCGCGGAATTTATAGCTCCCGTCGTGGAAGAATTGGATCGACGAGGTATAAAGTATAAGGTAAAGTATCGTACGAAAACGATAGCTTCCATTTTGAATAAGATGCGCAAGAAACAGGTGGAGTTCGAGGAGATATACGATATTTTTGCCGTTCGCTTTATTTTGGATAGCCGGGGAGCAGAAGAGAAAGCCGATTGCTGGCGGGTATACTCTATCGTGGCCGATAAATATACTCCTAACCCGCAACGTTTACGAGACTGGCTCTCTGTGCCCAAATCGAACGGATACGAGTCATTGCAGACAACTGTTTTGGGTCCGAACAATCGTTGGGTAGAGGTGCAGATCCGGACCGAACGAATGGACGAAATAGCCGAGCGGGGATTTGCAGCCCATTGGAAATATAAAGGAGGAACGGCAGATAAGGCGATTGAAAACTGGTTAGCCGAGCTGAGGGATATTTTGGAAAGTCCGGAGGTCGGGGCTGTCGACTTGTTGGGGGATATAAAAATTAATTTGCAGGATAAGGAGGTACATGTGTTTACTCCGGCCGGAGATTTGAAAACCTTATCGGCAGGTGCTACTTTGTTGGATTTTGCTTATGCCATTCATACGGATGTCGGATCAAAGTGCGTGGGAGGAAAGGTGAATCAAAGGAATGAAACCCTGCGCTATGTTTTAAAGAACGGGGATCAGGTTTCTATCTTAACATCTAATAATCAGCAACCGAGTGCCGACTGGTTGAATATCGCGGTAACTTCTAAAGCCCGGAATAAGATCCGGCAATACCTGACCGAGCAATCGAGAGCGCAAGCGGAGTTAGGTAAAGAGATGCTGATGCGCCGTTTTAAAAACTGGAAGTTGGAGTTGACGGATGAGGTGATAAGACGTTTGCAACAGCATTATAAGTATAAATTTGCCATTGATCTGTATCAGGGAATTGCGGAAGGGAAACACACGATGACCGAAATTAAGGAGTGGGTCACGAAACCGAAAGAGGAAGAAAAACTTGTTGTGCCAGCGAAAGAGGTACAGATCATTCATCCTAAAAAGGTGGATGAGGATGTTTTGTTGATTGACCGGAATGTGGACAATGTCGTTTATAAGTTTGCCCGGTGTTGTAATCCTGTTTTCGGAGATGAGATTTTGGGGTTCGTTTCGATCGGAGAGGGAATTAAAATTCACAGGAAGCAGTGTAAAAATGCCATGGATTTGGAAAAGCGTTATCCTTATCGGATCGTAAAGGCGCAATGGACGAACGGGGGTGCTACTTCTTATCAGACGATCTTAAACATTGTCGGACGGGAAGATGCGGGGATGGTGAATAAAATCACAGAGGTGATTTCGAAAGACCCGCATGTTACCTTGAGAGGGTTATCCATTAATTCCAGCGAGGGATTATTTGATGGAAAAATTACGGTATTGGTAGGAAATACGGAACATCTTTCCCAATTGATTTCCCGATTGAAACGGATTCAGGGCGTGATGAGAGTCGCCCGGCATGATTCGGTTATTGAAAATTAAAAGAAACTGATTAACAGCATAATATTTAACAGGGTAACAATTCCGCCGATCGCGTAAAGTAAATATTTCGTATAGGTGGAATTTTTATATTTTCCCATGACCTTTTCGGAAGAGGTGAGATGTACTTGTAGAAAAATAGTGATGGGAAGTTGTATGCTAAGTGCCATTTGAGAGTAGATAAGTCCTTGAAATGGGTTGGAAACAATTAAAATCAATCCGAAAGCCACGATCAAAGAGATGAGTACGCCCCACCGGGAATGGTTGTCTTTAATGTCGTAAGGTTCCTTGAACATACCGGCGAAAATGGAGCCTGCAGCCATGCCTGAGGTAATGGTAGAGGCTACCCCCGCAAAGAGTAGAGCGACAGCGAAGATGATAGCTGCATTGTTTCCCAAAAGAGGCTTGAGCAGGGTATTGGCTTGTTCTAATTCCGTAACGGGAGTTCCGTGTTTAAAAAAGCTGGCCGCGGCTAAAAGAATCATGGCGCTGTTGATCGCCCAACCGATGAACATCGAGAGAATGGTGTCCGCGTATTCGTAACGTAATTGTTTCTTGATCACTTTATCGTCTTGAATATTCCATTGCCTGCTTTGAATGATTTCCGAGTGTAAAAACAGATTGTGCGGCATGACGACAGCTCCTAATACGCTCATGATAATGACCATGGAGCCCTGGGGAAACGAGGGAGTTATCCAGGCTACGGTGGCGGCGTTCCAATCGATATCGACTAATGATAATTCGTAAATGAAAGATAAGCCGATAATGGACACGAAAGCGATAATCCATTTTTCAATGATCCGGTAGGTATTGGTGAAAAGCATAATCGTAACGAAGAGTAGAACCAACAATGAACCGGCCTTTATCGGAATATGAAAAAGCATTTCCAGGGCGATAGCTCCGCCTAAAATCTCGGCCAGTGAGGTCGAAACGGAAGCTAATACTGCGGATCCGAGGATTAAGTTGGCCTGTTTAGGTTTGAGATGGGTTGCCGCTGCCTCCGACAGACAAAGACCGGTGGCTATGCCCAAGTGAGCCACGTTATGTTGTAGAATAATTAACATGAGGGTAGACAGGGTAACCATCCAGAGGAGGGTGTAGCCGTATTCGGCACCAGCCGCCAAATTGGAGGCCCAATTTCCCGGATCTATAAAACCGACCGTTACCAGTAAACCGGGACCGATGTATTTCAATATTTCAAGCCCGCCGAAATTCGGATGATGTTTTGCCGTACTGAATAATTGCTTTAAATGTTTAAGCATAAGTTCTTTTGTAAAAATAGATTTATTTTTGAGTGTATAGACTAAATTAGTTTATAATTTTGAAACTTCAAATATATTCTTTACGATTGTAAGAGGAAAAGAGTTTATATAATAGATGAATATGGTACTGAGTGTAGTTTTAGTTGTATTATCCCTGGCGATTCTTTATTTCGGGGCGGATTTTTTAGTGAAAGGAAGTTCATCCATGGCTGTTCGGGCGGGAATCTCCCCTTTGGTGGTCGGCCTGACGGTTGTTGCCCTGGGTACGAGTGCTCCCGAATTGGTGGTTAGTATAAAATCGGCATTGGAGGGTATCGGTAGCATCGCCGTGGGAAACGTGATCGGTTCCAATATTTTTAATATTTGTGTGATTTTAGGGATTTCCGCCATGATCTGTCCTTTGCAGGTCGATAGACGGTTGATTCGAATCGATACCCCAATCATGCTTATAGCTTCTCTCCTTTTTGTGCTGTTGTTTAGCGATGGGCATTTCGGGCGACTCCCTGGGATCCTGTTTTTGGTGGGGATTGCAGGATATATGTTATTTTGCGTATATAAGGCTAAAAAAGGAGAGGCTATCGAAGGGGAACAGGAGATAAAGCCGACGAAAAGTTGGTTGTTGGATGTAATTCTGGTGATAGGCGGATTGTTGTTATTGGTTTGGGGATCGGATATGTTGGTGAAAAATGCCGTGATCATTGCCAAAGCTTTGGGATGGAGTGAAGCCGTAATCGGATTGACCATCGTTGCTGCCGGAACGAGTATGCCGGAATTAGCGACTTCCGTCGTTGCCGCCTTAAAAAAAAGGACGGATATAGCTATCGGGAATGTAATCGGTTCCAACATATTTAATTTATTTGCCGTGCTGGGAGCTACGGCAACCATTACTCCCATCCGGACAGATCAGATTAATGTATTGGATATGGCTGTCATGCTGGGGGCGGCTATCATTGTACTCCCTTTTATGCGTACGGGATTTCGAATTGAACGTTGGGAAGGAATAGTACTATTTATTATTTATTTGGTTTATACGCTCTATTTATTGATATAATTTTAGTGCCTTCGAATTTCTAAAACGCCAAAGTAACCTTGAGTGACAGGATAGGATGGTATCATCACAAGTACTCGTGGCCGATGCGGTGAAATGGGTAAAGGTTGAGTAGCGATAGGAAAAATTTATCGTGAATTCGGGTAAAGAATTATTTTAATGAAGTATATCATTATCTCTTTATTTTTTTTTGATCTATTATTGTATTGTGAATGATATAATTATTTGCTATTGTAATTATTTTTATGTATTATTGTGAAAAGTGCAAATTATTAAAAACTCACGATCATGAAGAAAAAATTATTATTTGTCTTAGTGTCACTTGTAATTCTTACTGGATTTAAAAGCAGAGAAGCTGGATTAACCGATAATTTTAATGTCAAAAAGGTTCTTTCTTCGGAAGAGAACGGTTTACCTGAAATAACCAAAGTCGCCCCTAACGAAGAGGGACTTGTTTTTGGCATTGAGGGACAAATTATCACATTTTATATTGAATATACGGCAAATCCAGGTGCTACTTACAAGGTGTATAAAGGGGAACAGCTTCTGAAGAGTTCCGAGATTGCTAAAAACAAAAATAAGGTGACGGTTACGATAGAAAATGTAACGCGAGCATCAGAAGGAAGTTATATAATCGAAGTTGTCAATACGATTGGGGTTGTTGAGCAAATGTTTTATGTGACGGTAATTGTCATTGCCCCTGAATTGGAAGTTTAATTGACATATCGAAAATATATCTAAAAAAATAACTCTTTGTGGTATATGATTTTTATTCTGTTTTTTAGGTAGATAATTGAAAACGAGATCGGTCATTATGAATAAACGTAATATTTTTATAATAGCCCTGTACGAGTTTAAATGTGCTCGTAGAAATATCTTTTTCGGTATATTTACGATTTTATCTCTTGTCGGGCTTGTTATTTATCAATTTACCCCGACAGAGGTTAATTCCGTACATGACGTGTTTCGTTTTTCCATGGAATGGATTTCACAAGTTTTTCCTGCATCCTTGGCTTATAAAACGGCTTATTTTTTTAACCTTTTTCAATTGTTTTTTATTGTTGGCTTCGTTGTTGTCGATTCAAATATAAACCGGCTGGGAGTAATAGAAACTCTTCACGTACGCCCGTTTGGTAACGCGGAGATCGTGATCGGGAATTTTTTGGGGAAGCTCTTTCTTTTCACGTTAGTGAATTTGATCGTGTTTGTCGTTTCTATTTTGCTCAATGTTAGTTTTTTTTCTCGCTCTTTTGATTTGTCAGTTTATTTCTTTTACTGGATTACGTTGATTTTACCGACATCGGTTTATTTTCTCGGATTTTGTTACCTCGTGACTCGTTTTGTGCGGCATCCGGGGATCAGTATGCTGCTCCTGCTTGCTTTCTCGGGAATTATTATTTACGACGGGGCCGGATGGTTAAACGGCTTGCTTGATCCGTGTGCCCGTTCCATCCCGAACATGTTTTCGGATTTTACAGGGCATGTGAACTTAGAAAATTACTTGTTGCAAAGAGGTTTTACCTTGTCGGTCGGTATCGGCTTTCTGGTATTGTCCGTTCTTCCTTACCCGAGAGTACCTAATCATTTGCTGGCTTTCAGGAGAATTTCAGGTATTGCTTGCGGTATTTTTATCGTAACCTGCGGATTGGGTTTTGCTTATCAGGCTCGTCACGGGATTGTTCATGATAACCGGGAGGCTTATAAACAGGTGTACGAGGAGTTAGGAAAATTTCCTGCTGCTAAGGTCGTACGGAATGATTTGCGAGTAAAGGAGCTTGGGAATGGTAATATCTCGGTAGTCAGCGAGATGACTGTCACGAACCGGAATTCAGTCAAAATACCTTTAATTATTTACTTGAACCCGGGTTTAAAAGTGACCTCCTTCGAGATAGACGGGGAAACCGTTTTTTATCGTAGGGATCATCAGGCATTGATCACGGGTAAAGAGTTAAATCTGAGAGAGACTTGCAAGGTGTTGATTCGCTACGAGGGAGGTATCGAAAATGACTTGTGTTTTTTGGATACGCCCCCGGGGGCGTATACCTGCCCGGCAGTGAACGGTATAGGGATCTATCGTTTCGGGTATTCGCCTGCTTTTTGCGGTAAAAAATATAAACTGTTAACGCCCGAGTGTATTTGGTATCCCGTGTGCGTGCCGCCATATGGGGAATCAGGTATTAGGGTCGTAAACTTTTCCCGTTACAGTTTGAGAGTAGAGCATGATCCTCGTTTGATGGCTATCTCGCAAGGTGATCGTATTGAAAAAGAAAAAGGTGAGACGGAGTTTGCGTTTGCTCATGATATGCCGGGTATCAGTCTTTGCGTGGGAGACTACAACGAACGAACGGTACTGCTCGACTCTACGCGAGTATCGTTTTATTTTCATCCTGCTCACGAGTATCTTTTGGAAGAATATGATATTATACCGGAAGATACTTTGCCTAAAAGACTTTTGCGTAAAAAAGAGAATTTGGAAAATGAAGAGTGTATACAAACTTCGGAGTTTATAAAGAAATACTACATAGAGAAATATTATTACAAAAGGGGACAAGATGTTAGTGACCCTACCCAGCAGTATCCGTATCGTTGGGGTATATTAGTGGAAGTTCCCGTTGATTTTTATTGTTTCCCGCATGTGATGCAAAGGACGGGAGAGAGAGTGCAAGGTGGAATCGTGTTTCTCCCGGAAAAAGCTTACTCCATAAAAGCTTACCCATTCAAGGTCCCTAACGTCATTGAGGAAGAAGAGAAAGTAGATTATATCTCGAATATAAGATTGGCAAACGATATTGAAACCTTTATCGGTAAAGGTGGATGCAGTATAAGACCCATGTTACAGGGGAAAACAATATCCATTATCTCCCGGGAGTATCCTATCTTGCAGGATGTATTGAGCGATATATCACGTAAGAATAGGGGTACTGTATCGTGGACATATCCGGCGGAAGATTGTGTGGCCGTGGAATATTTGAGTCGAAATAGCTTGAAAGATGCCTTACAGGATAAATCCTTACTGCCCGAAGCATTGGAAAATATCATTCGTAAAAAAAATAATGAATTGCAGACTTATATATCGTTGTTTGTGGATCGAGAACGTTTTCGTCGATTTTATCATAACTTCTTAGCAAGCAATCTTTTTAAGGAGACAACAGCGGAAGAGTGTTTTTCCCAATTTTATCGAACATTTGGCATCCGGTTGGATTCGCTCATTGAAAGTTGGTACAACTCTGCTCGTTTGCCCTTACTCGATATCAGAGAACCTCGGGCGATCAAAATCACAGGTACCGAAAAGGCTTACTGGTTGTATTGCTTTAAGGTGTTTAACAGGAGCGACGTGCCGGGGCTTGTTGAAATAGATAATGATCAAAAATGGGTTATCCCCCCTCGTGCGGGAAGAGAGATCAGGACACGTGTTCTCATAAATCCTATGCAATCGGTTTTTAGTATGAGTACTCCTTTGGCTCGGAATCTTCCGGCTATGATATTATTAGAGCCGGAAGAGGCAAGTTATCTATCTGTAGACACGACAACTGGTGTCTTTAACGTAGATTCGTCTGTTTTTCTTCCGGCGGCGGGAGAGAATGAGATTATTGTTGATAATGAGGATGCCGGTTTTAGGGTAGTGAAAACGGAAAATCTTATTACCTCCCTATTCCGAAAAGAGAAGAGTGGTAAAAAATATTATGATCATGTCACTGGTGAGGATATTTGGTTACCCACGATTAAAGAACATTTCTATGGTTTCCCGGTGCGAAGTGCGCTTTATAAAGAAGTTAGCGAAGGTAAACAAAAAGTGGAATGGAGTGTTCGGTTGCATGAAGCAGGGAAGTATGAGGTTTTTTTTTACTACACGGCCTTCGCCGGTGGCGGTCGGAAAAGTATTCCTGATTGGATTGAATTCTCTTCTTTATCAGAAAAGAAAAAGCAAGAAACTTCACGTTTTTATACCGTTTTTGATGGCAGAAAAGAGCATAAAGTGGTTGTTGCTCCGGGAGAGGACGACTTGGGATGTTGGGTCTCTCTTGGAACATTTGATTTTACTGAAAACGCAAGGGTAACACTAAGTGATAAAAAAATGAATGAAGGGTATGCTCAGGGACTCGTTGCCGATGCGGTGAAATGGGTAAAAGTCAAAGAGTAATGATAAACGTTTTCGCGTATGAATGTTACGTATATTTAATTTGAGATTATTCTTATAAAATATAATCTATCGATAATCTACTGTTTTATAATGTAGTACGAGTGTTTATCGTGTTGTAAAGATTGAATACGATCAATAATTTAATTGTTATTATTGTTGGCGTGTGCAATTATTTTATCTATTTTAGTAAAATATATTAATTAAATCACATAACCATGAAGAAGAAATTGTTATTTGTTTTGGTGTTATTTATGAGTTTTACCGGGTTTAAAAACGGAGAGGTAAAGGTATCGGAGGGTTTATATATGACGAAGGGAATCCTTCGGGGTACGGCGATTCAACCTGTAATAACCGAGAAAGTTCCTAAAACTCTTGTTGTTAAGGGTTTTGAAGGACAGATTATTTCGTTTTATATTGTATATACCTCGCAACCAGAGGCTACCTGCGAGGTGTATAAGGATGGTAATCTGTATCATGGAGATATCGAAGTGCAAAAGAAAAAAGTAACTGTTACTATAAAAGAGGCAAAGACGAGTGATTCTGGCAGATATAAAATAGTACTTAGAAATACGGCAGGAACGACCGATGTATCATTTGACGTGACGGTATTGGCTGATCAGTGAAGATAAATTTATAACCTTATTGGAAATGATTGTTCCGGGAAATGGGTTTTGACCGTTTCCGGAACTTTTTTTTAGCTGTAATTTTATTTTCCTGACTGTTTGTAACCGAAAGTGATTGATGACGATTCTGCTTCTCTCGGTTATGGCGAAACAAGGGGATTTGTAAAGAGTGAAAACGGATGGGTGTGGTATCGTAATCCTTCAGTCTTGAAGCCTGCGATGTACGAGTTTAAATGTGTTTGTAGAAATATCTTTTTGGGTATATTTACGATTTTATCTTTTGTCGGACTTGTTATTTACCCATTTATCCCGACAGAGGCAAACTCGGTACATGACCTGTTTCGTTTTTCAATGGATCGGATTTCACAGGTGTTTCCTTCCTCCCTCGCTTATAAAACGGCTTATTTTTTTAATTGTTTTTTATTGTCGGCTTCGTTGTTGTCGGTTCATATATAAACCGGTCGGGAGTAATTGAATCTCTGCACGTACGCTCCTTGGGTAACGTGGAGATCGTGGTCGTGAGTTTCTTGGGGAAGTTCTTTTTTTCATGTTAGTGGATTTTATCGTGTTTTCCGTTGCTATTTTGCTCAATGTTAGTTTTTTTCTCGCTCTTTTGATATGTCGGTTTATCTCTTTTACTGGATCACGTTGATTTTGCCGACAGCGGTTTATTTTCTCGGACCTTGTTACCTCGTGGCGGATGCGGTGAAATGGGTGAATATAAAGGAGGGATAAAACAAACGCTATAACGAGGTTCGGTCTATTTTATCCTTTTCAATAGTTCGTTTTTTTTATCGGAATCTTTTAGTTGATTTATGAAATAAAGGGCATCGTTTCGGTTGGATACTGTTTGGTCGGATTCGTATTTCCTGACATAATGGATGGCGTGGTCCGGTAGGAACCTCCGGCAATCGATGTTTAGCATGAGGCCGTTGTTATGATCCGCATAGGATAGTCCGCTAACGGTATTTCCCGAGACGATGGAGATGATATGCTGCTTTTGCAGGTGACCCAGGTTGACGGTAATGGAGGGGTAGTAAAAATGGGCTTTGGAGGGTAGTGTAACGGTTAATTTCAACGTGTTGCCGATGAGTTGTTTTCGAATGACGCTATGTATGCGGTAGTAATTATATTCGTAGTACTCTTCCAGGCTGGGAGACCATACGGAATCGTCTCCGTCTTTTCCGTAAGTATTGTTAAGCCAAAGAAGAAATTGTGCCCAGGCGGGATCGGTTTTGTGAACTCCGATCTGGATGGCGGCTCTCTCCTCTTTGCTTTTTTGTAATTCGGACCGGATGTATTCTTTGGCTTGTTCGGTAGTGTAAAAGAATCTGTTCAGTAGTTGTTTATATAAGTCGTTTGTCGTTTTAAACGGGTATAAAGTGGAAGCTTCGTTTTGTGCCGTCATGATCCGGATCGGATCATACGCCAATGCTGCTTCCACGTAAGTTTTATTGCCGTCGGGCTCCGTTAAAACCTTGCATATCCGTCCCGATAATTTGTCTGAAATAAACCCTTGGGAGGTTATATAATGTGCTTTGATACTATCCGGATTGTGAACCATGGAGGTTTTTACATTATGGAAGGCTATGCCGACGCCGTAATTGACCATCTCGATAACGTTATTCCAAATAAGGCCGGATTTCATATAGAAACGGTAGTAATTTTGGGTGAAACCGACTTGTACGGAAGGTTTCGCATTCATCCATTCCCATTCGGGTGCAAGTGTTGTCGTGAAAGAGAAACGTACCTCGTTGCCGCTCCCGTCTGTACAGCCTAACGTTTTACCGAGATTGTAATTGTCCGGGGGTAAGTCTCCGGCTTTTAAATGGGCCGCATCGTAATAATATTTCGAGGATAACGGTTTACCGTGAATGGCCGCCCATGTATTGCAATAAGCTGTTTGACTACAATCATCCTGTGTTAAAAGGAATAACCAGGACTTATTGTATTTCAAAGGGGGGATTTTTGCTTCAATCTCTTTTAAGTCGATTTTACCGTCCGTCTTAATGACAAGTTCAGCTGTGATATCGTGGGATTCGCTCTTAAATGGATAAATATAAGCAATCTCTTCTTTTTCTTTCTGCTCTTCTTCTTGTTTCTCGGATAAATCGATTTTTTTAATACAAGAAATAAATAATGTAGATACTAAAACATAAGTAACAAGACTGATTATGTGCATTTTCATACTCTATTGTTTAATATTGGATGATAATAAAACGTTCGTTTATTAATATCCATGAGCGTTTAAATGATGAAATAAAGTATGAATATGTGATTTGTAAATTAACTATATTATAATCATATATATATAAGACTTGTTTGTTTCTTTGAATATATGATTTGTTTTGCTTAAATTTGGTTTTATAAAACGAACGTTTATTAATTGTATCTTAATATTGTAAATCGTAAGATTGCAAAGGTTTTATACAGAACGGACAAAAATCGTCTTTGAACATTTAATTCGAGTATAACAAAATGGTTTATGTGTTACTATATAGACAAAATCGTCAATTATTCTAATGATAATCAGTATGTTAATTGATGATGTAAAAGGGCTGTTTTGTACAAGACATACAAAAGTAACAGAGAAGTAGACTCAAATACTTAATGGGTATTTGCAAGGTAGAGTTTTATATGAAAAGGAGCTATTGGTGAAGACAGCTCCTTTTTATTTTATTGATACAAATAACGTTTGATACTACGTTTGGGAGTTTTTTCAAACTCTTCATTGTAGATTTTCATTTTCGTTATTTGGCTGTAAGCCGGAAGTGTTTTATTGACCTCCAGACGATTTTCTTCCATGATTGTGGTAAGGTTCTCTTCTGATTCCTTATGATCTGCGGTTGCTGCTTCAAAATCCGGATAAATCAGGGCAATTAGTTTACCTTCTTTTTCAATTACGATGGATTCCGCAACATATGGAAGATTATTAATTTGATCTTCAATCTCCTCCGGGTATATGTTTTGACCGCTCGGGCCCAAGATCATATTTTTGCTGCGTCCCTTGATATAGAGATAACCGTCGGAGTCTATCAGGCCTAAATCTCCCGTGTGCAACCATCCGTCGGGTGTAAGAGCCGCTTTGGTTGCCGCTTCGTTTTTATAATAGCCGTACATCAGGTTATCCCCTTTGGCTAATATTTCACCTACGATATGGGCCGGATCGGGAGAGTCGATTTTTAACTGCATTCGCGGGGCTGCTTTTCCGCAAGAGCCTTTTTTGAATGTTTCCCATCCGTCATAAGAAAGAATAGGACCGCATTCTGTCATTCCGTATCCGACGGTATAAGGGAAGTCGATGGAACGTAAAAATTCTTCGACTTCTTTATTTAGAGCTGCTCCTCCGATAATAAGTTCCTTAAAATTGCCCCCAAAAGCGTCAATAACTTTTTGTCGGATAGATTGTTTTACCTTTTTATCTATAAGAGGAAGATTCAATAATAACTTCATAATCGGCTTCTCCAATGTAGGAAAAACCTTTTTGCGAATGATCTTTTCAATTATAAGCGGTACTGAAATAATTAAATTCGGCTTTATCGTGGCGAAAGCTTCCGCGATGATTTTCGGTGAGGGAGTTCGAGTTAAAAAGAAAACATGCGCACCGCTGGCGAATTCGTAAATGAATTCGAAAGCCAAACCGTACATATGAGCCATAGGTAACATGGAGATGACCCGTTCTTCCGGAAGTTTGCCGAAAACACCGAAAGCAAATTTCAAGTTCGACCATAGGCTTCGATACGGAAGCATCACTCCCTTCGAAAAACTGGTTGTCCCAGAGGTATAATTGATGACAGCCAGATCTTGCAAGTTGTCGTATTGATAATTAACGTTCTCCGGTTTAAAGCGTTCCGGATATTTTTTTCCGAAAAATTCGTTCAGTCTATGGCGCGCCTCCGTAAGAGAACGACTGCGAGAAATAAGTAAAGAGTAATCTTCCATGCTGATAATCCCTTCTAAAAGCTCCATGGAATTTTCATTTAATCCTTCCCAAACGACACTTCCCACGAACAATAACTTAGCTTCGGAATGGTTCACGATATTGTGAATGTTATCCGTTTTGAACTCATTTAAAATGGGGACAGCTACCGCTCCATAAGACAGAGTGGCCAAAAAAGCGATTCCCCAATTGGTCGAATTACGACCGCATAAGGCAATTTTATCTCCTCTTTTGATGCCTGCATTTTCAAAAAGGATATGTAGTTTTTCGATTTTTCGAGCTACGTCTTTGTAACTGCAATTTACCCCTTTGTAGTCTGTTAAAGCCGGGCGATCCCAATTTTCTTTGATACTTTGTTCTATATAGAATAAAAAACTTTCTTCCATTGCATTATATGATGATATAAAATTCAAATTTAGGAAATTATTTTCAGATAACGCAAGAGATGAGTTTTTTTAAGAATTGAGAAAAGGGCCTTTAAGCCCTTTTCTTATTTCATATAAATAGCCTTTTTGTCTTCTGGAATAGAAGATACTTTCCCGCTATAAGAGATCGAAGCTCGCTTGTTACTATTGACTTTTACGCTACAATGCCCGTTGGAATAAATCTCCACGTAAAAGGAGAAGATATCGTTTCGGTTTCTAACCTGAAAAGAGTACATTATAAATTGTTTTTTTCGTTTTTGAATAACCTTTATTGATTCGTTTAGCAACTTTGCCTCTTCGAATTCGATGCCACCCCCCTCACCGTATGGGACAGAGTAAGCTCTGCCAAAGAACGGAAGCTTTCCGGTAGCGATCGTGTCCATTAAAAAGATCTCTCCTTGATTCATTGCTAAAGAAACATGACCTTCTCCGCCGATTGTTTTTTTCCCGTATTTGGAATCTATTACGATACTGCTGTTTCCGCTCGGGAACGCATCGTCAAGAGTGATGTAAAAAATTTTACTTTTCACGAGTTCCACGATGCGGTTAAAAGCGGCTGTATCCACTTTGGCTTTCTTCTCTCTTGCCGTTACTACAAAAGAGGAAAAAATAAGTATCCCAATAATTAAAATGCTTTTTCTTGTTTTCATAGTTTTTAATTTTAGTTGTTTTTCCCGTTTTTATGACAGACAAATTCTATACCGAAATGAAAAGAACCTGTCATTACGGCAAGATAATAAAAAATAGGTAATTCTCCCTATCTTTGAAATGTGTAAGTTTTGCAAACGGACTTTTTACTGATACAGGTAACGCTTGATACTTCTTTTCGGTGTTTTTTCGAATTCTTCGTTATGAATCATGATACGGGCTATCTGACTATAGGACGGGAGCTGTTGATTCACTTGTTTCCGGCTTTCTTCCAAAATCCGGGATAGGTTCTCCTCCGATATTTTATTTTGTTTCATAGCTTCGAAATCCGGGTATATTAATCCGATTAGTTTTCCTTCTCTTTCGATCACTAAAGATTCTGCGATATAAGGCATGACGTTCAGGTAATCTTCAATCTCTTCCGGATAAATATTTTGGCCGCTCGGTCCCAGGATCAGGTTTTTGCTACGTCCTTTGATATAGAGATAACCGTCTTTATCTATGATGCCGAGATCGCCCGTATGCAACCACTTGTCCGAGTCCAATACGACATTTGTGGCTTCAGGGTTCTCGTAGTAACCGTCCATTACGTTCATTCCGCGGGTAAGAATCTCTCCCACGACGTGTTCAGGATCGGAAGAGGCTATTTTCAATTCCATTCGATCTACGACCTTCCCGCAAGAGGTAGGGCGGAAGGTATCCCAATGGTCGAAAGCGATGGCCGGTCCGCATTCGGTCATGCCGTAGCCTACCGTGTAGGGGAATTTGACAGAATGCAAAAAGGCTTCCACTTCTTTGTTGAGGGCGGCTCCTCCGATAGCAAGTAGTTTGAATCGACCTCCGAAAGCATCTAATATTTTTTGTTTGATTTTGTGACGTATCTTTCCGTTTAAAACCGGAATTTTTAGCATGAGTTTAATATGAAATTTATCCAATTGCGATAGGACTCTTTTTTTGATTATCTTTTCAATGATAAGAGGAACGGCCACGATAAGGTGAGGACGTATTTCGGTAAACACTTCGTTGAGTATTTTAGGGGATGGCATTTTCTGCAAAAAATAGATGTGCGTGCCACTGGTAAACGGATAGATGAATTCGAACGCCAGTCCGTACATATGAGCCATGGTTAGGATAGATACCAATTTCTCACCCGGATTATATCCCATCTGATCCAAAGCATACCTTAAATTTGACCACATGCTTCGATACGGGAGCATGACTCCTTTCGGGGAGCTGGTTGTTCCTGACGTGTAATTGATCATGGCTAACTCTTCCGGAGCGTCTACACGATACAAGACGTCCTCGGCTGTAAAACGTTCCGGATATTTTTGTCCGAATAGTTCGTTTAAACGAGTATTGGTCTCTTCCAGTTTATTATTTCTGGAAAAAATTACCGAATAATCGGACATGGCTAATATACCGTCCAGGTCAGGCATATCTTCGTGATCTATTTCGTCCCATACCGATTTCCCGACAAAAAGTAGACGTGCTCCGGAATGGTTGATGATGTGATGGATGGTATCCGGTTTGAATTCGTTTAAAATGGGGACGGCAACAGCTCCATAAGTTAATGCGGCTAAGAAAGCAATACCCCAATTGGCTGTATTCCGACTGCATAGAGCAATTCTGTCTCCCGGATGGATATCGCTTTCTTTAAATAAGATATGTAATTTTTCCACTCTTCTGGCAACATCTTTATACGTGTGGTTTGCCCCCTGGTAATCGGAAAGAGAGGGTAAATTCCAATGCTCTTTTATACTGTGTTCGATAAGCTTTAAAAAACTTTCTTCCATAAAATGTTTTTTATTTCATTTAGACAATTTCTATGTTTATACTGAAAATCAGGTGGGAAGGTTCCGAAAATACAAGTGATCTGTTTTCGGAATTTAGGTTCCTTTTCTTCAGAGGTAAGGCAAGGTTTCTTTAAGCCATTTTTTATTAAAAAAGCATGAGGTAACAAAGCAAAGTGCAAGTGTAGTTAAATATTGTGAGGAGCCGAAACTTTCGATAGAATAACCCGTAACTATTAACGAGCGTCAAGAAATGCCACTCGTTAATTCATTATGTTACATTATATTAAAAACAATTAGTTATGAAAACAGAAAATCCAAACACGCCTATTTTTGGAACATCGGAAGAAGCTCGTGTTGCTCCGAAATACGAGATGCCTAAAACTTCTATGCCGGGAGAGGTCGCTTATCAAATCGTTCACGATGAAGCCATGTTAGACGGGAATTCCCGTTTGAATCTGGCTACCTTCGTTTCTACTTGGATGGATGATTATGCTCGTAGGGTTATGACCGAGAATATGGATAAAAATATGATCGATAAAACGGAATATCCTCAAACGGCAGAGATTGAGCGTCGCTGCGTGAATATTATTGCCAAATTGTGGAATTCACCGGAAAAACCATATTGTACGGGAACCAGTACCGTCGGGTCATCTGAAGCATGTATGCTGGGAGGTATAGCGGCTTTGAAGCGTTGGCAAAAACGTCGGAAGGCGAAAGGGCTTCCTATCGATAAACCGAATTTCATTATCTCAACTTGTATGCAGGTCGTATGGGAGAAATTTGCTATCTATTGGGATGTGGAAATGCGTATGGTACCGGTTACGATGGATAAGATCACACTTGACCCGCAGGAGGTAGTGAAAATGTGTGATGAAAATACCATCTGTGTAGTTCCAATCCAGGGAGTTACGATTACGGGTTTGAACGATAACGTGAAGGAAATCAACGATGCACTTGATAAATTGAATGCAGAAAAAGGTTGGGAGATTTGTATCCATGTGGATGCGGCAACCGGTGGGTTTATACATCCTTTTATCGACCCGGAAACGGTTTGGGATTTCAGATTGAAATGGGTACTTTCTATTAGTGTGTCAGGTCATAAATTTGGTCTGGTATATCCGGGTGTAGGTTGGGTTGTTTGGAAGGATAAGCAATATCTGCCTCAAGAGATGAATTTTGCAGTGAATTATTTGGGTGCTGATATCCCGAGTATTTCAATTAACTTCTCTCGTCCCGGAAATCAAGTATTGGCTCAATATTATCAATTCTTGCGTTTGGGATGGGAAGGTTATCGACAAATACAACAGAATTGTTTGAATGTATGCTTATATTTGAAAAAACGATTGCAAGATATGGGGATATTCGAATTTTTCAGCAATGAAATGCCGAATCCGCTGTTTATTTGGAAGTTGAAAGATGATCCCAAACGAAAATGGACCTTGTATGATTTGTCCGATGCCCTCCATGTGGAAGGTTGGCAGGTTCCGGCCTATACTATGCCTAAGGATATGGAGGATGTGGTTATCATGCGCGTTGTTGTTCGTCAGGGAACAGGTTTCGATTTGGCGGATTTGTTGATGGAAGATATGAAACGTTGCGTGGATCAGTTGAATAAATTGGAAGAACCCACGAACAGTGCTATTCTTTGGAATAAGAAGATGCCCCAAAAACCAAGAGGTTTTAACCACAGTAGGTAAGACCAAATAATTATTCTGTTCTGAAAATACCCCATCAAGAATCTTTCTCTTCGATGGGGTTTTACTTTTTATATTCCGGGAACGGTTCTTGGGAGTCAAAATAAACACCGAGAACCGCCCTATGGGTTATTTGTTAAAAATACAGGTTGCTCAAACAAAATGTTTGCTTGTCCGTTATATATATAAAAACTAAATACGAAGATTATGGCTAAAGAGAGTGTAAAAATCCTTCAAGGAAAGCTGGATGTAGAATGCTTGATTTCTCAATTGAATGCGGCATTGTCTGAAGAGTGGTTGGCATATTACCAGTATTGGGTAGGTGCGTTAGTAGTAGAAGGTACTATGCGTGCCAATGTACAAGGGGAGTTTGAAGAGCACGCAGAGGAAGAGCGCAAACACGCTCAAATGATAGCTAAACGCATCATGGAGTTGGAAGGAGAACCTGTTTTAAATCCTGAAAATTGGTTTAAACTGGCAAAATGTAAATATGTTACTCCAAAAGACTTCGATTCAGTCAGTCTGTTAAAAGACAATGTCGCTTCCGAGCGTTGCGCAATTTTGAGGTATCAGGAAATTGCCGAGTTTACGGACGGTAAAGATTTTACAACCTGCGATATCGTGAAAAAAATTCTGGCTGAAGAGGAAGAGCACGAACAGGATCTTCAAGATTACCTGACTGACATTGTCAGAATGAAAAAATCACTCCTTGCGAAGTGATTTGTTAATCGGTAGAGGAGACGGTTCTCGAGGTTTACAAATGTGCCTTGAGAACCGTTTCCGTTTAGTTGGTTAATTATTTTCCACTCCTTTTCGTTTAGCTTGAAACTTAGTAGTGACGTAAGCGGTAAAGATGGGGAAGAAAATCATGCCGGCAGCGGCTAAAATGACGGCGAGGGATTGTCCTATTTTCGTGACACCGAAGATATTGGAGCCTACGGTAGTGACATTCATAAGAGCCCAGTTGAAAGCGTCCCAATAGCTTTTAACCATAGGATTGACTCCGTGTTCCATGAAGAAAAAAAGGATGCTGCTGAAATAGATCGTCGTAAATAGAATCGTCAGGTAGGTTGCGAATAAATTGGTGACCTTACTGCGGCTCATCCATCCCACGATAAGCGATACTCCATATATCCCTCTGGCCAACGGTATCAGTCTTAGTGTCAACCACAAGCCGTGAGAGATCGTTGTCGTCAGGGAGTGGACGATGTTTAGATAAGGGATGGAAACCAATAAGAAAAACAGGTTGTTGAAAAAGAAACGTTGGCTCCATCCGTCTGTATACCAGCGAACAAAGAAGTCTGCTAAGAATATGGAACAGACCAATAGATGAAAATGAAGTATAAATCGTTCACTTAATACGTTTTGAGTAGATAGCAATTCGATCGAAATCACTACAATAATAGCGATACTTCCGATTAGGACAAGTGCATTTAGAAACTTCTCTAATGCTTTACTTTTAGGTATCATGTATAAGATAAGATTTATGGATCAGCTTTGCGACAAGAAAATGAATTCTTACCGCAAAGCTGGTAAATTAATTATTCCGTAATTTCTATACTGTTTCCATTGAATACATTTACTTTTAGTTTTTGAGCGATGTATTTAATGGCAGCCTGAGCTTTTACTGAATTTCCGGCTTCGTCCAATGGCGGAGCAAAAGCGGCAATACCGAATGCACCGGGAAGAATTCCCATAACCCCTCCGCCTACTCCGGTCTTGGCCGGAATTCCGCTGGTGTATAGCCAGTCTCCCGTATGTTCGTAGAAGCCGACTGTTGCGATTAGGGAGATAATTTGCGGGGCCAGATTCTCATCGAATACCTGTTTGCCCGTTACCGGATTTTTACCTTTATTGGCAATGGTGCATCCCGAAATAGCCAGTTGTTTGGCCGTTACGCCCATAGAGCACTGACGGGTATAAAGATCAAGAGCCATATCCGGATCGTCATATATTCTGTCGTAATTTTTGAGTAACCAGGCAATAGAACGGTTGTTGAAATTGGTGGCTGTTTCCGATTTGTATAGTTCATCCTGCAGAATGGGCTCACTGCCGCAAAGATCAGTCATGTTATCGATGATGGCAGACCATTTGGAATTACTGTCTCCTACGGGTTTAACCATACTGTCAGCAGCAATGGCCCCGGAGTTTACCAAGGGAGTACTCGGATGATCTTTTTCGAGTAAGATTGCCATGATTGAATTGAAAGGTAGTCCGGTTGCATCGGCTCCGATTTTTTCCAATAGGGCTTCAGCTCCGTATTGGCGTAATACCAGAATGGCCGTGTGTACTTTCGAAATGGATTCGATACCGAAAACATAATTGGTATCTCCGGCTTCAATGATTTCTCCGGAAGGGAGAGATATGGCTATTCCGAACAGATTAGGATCGATTTTTGCCAAGAACGGGATGTAGTCTGCGTTGGCTCCTCCCTTCATTCCCTTTAGTTTTTCATGAGCCTCGGCGACAACCGCCTTAAGGTCTGACAATTTGATAGTCTGTTTCATGTGCTTGTTTTTAGTTTGGTTTAATTTTTGTCTGTGCCCGGTGTCGTGCTATTTGTTTGTGTACTTTGGCTTGTAGTCGGTTGGGTTGAAGTTGCCGCTACGGCAGGAGCTTCTTCCCAATGGAAAGGTTCGATGTCTGCATTCGGATCTTTCCATGACGGTTTTCGTGCCGCGTAAATAATGAACGGGGTCGCAACCACAACAATACACCCGATGATTAGAACGGAGAACCAAACGGTGTTACTACCTGTATTGATCTGGGAAGGGGGAATAAAGCTTAATATAAATGCAAGTAAGGCTCCACAGAATCCGAGTCCGGCGATAATCCATATCAAACCGTTGCTTTTTCTACCGATAGCGAAGGGACGTTCTGCTTTTTTCATTTTGTAACGCAGTACAATGGCTCCCGAAAACATTAACAGGTACATGATTAGATATAGAAGTACCGTTAATTGGGAAAGGATCTGATAAAAGGATTGAACAGATGGCATAACGACGAATAGTAGGGCCAAAATGGTTACAATTCCTCCCTGTACGAATAGGATGTTTTTCTGTACGCCTATTTTGTTCGTTTTTTGAAAGAAAGGAGGTAAGTATCCGGCTTTACCCACGGTAAAAATACCTTTTGACGGACCGGCAACCCAAGTTAATACTCCTGCTAACACACCGAACATTAAGGCAATGGCGATAATGGGAGAAGCCCAGCTCAAATGAAGGTATCTCAAGTAATTGTCAAATCCCACCAATAAACTTTGTGTCAGGTTAATGTCTTTTGCTGGAATGATTAGACCTAAAGAGAAGGTTCCTAAAACGAAGATTAAAACGGTAATACCGGCACCGATGAAGATGGCTTTCGGATAATTCTTGGCAGCAGGAGGAGTTACGTCCATCACGTGAATACCCATCATCTCCATACCGGCGTAAAAAAGGAAGATACCCGAGGCTAATACCAAATTGTCGAAATTTGCCAAATCCGGAAAAAAGCCTTGACTCATGTCCATGTAATTATGCCCCCCGGTTGAGATGTAGATGATTCCGAAAATAATCAATAGGGCGGCAGGGATGATAGTTCCGACCATGGCGCCTATCTTGGAAACTTTACCGACCCATCCTAATCCTTTTAGCGAGATAAAGGTGGCGACCCAATAGATAATTAACACGGTAACCAGGGTGAAGACTTTATTAGAAGCTAATAGTGCGTCTCCTGCAGGATTCATTCCTATGTAAGCAATGGATACGGCTCCGAAAGTCAATACCGTCGGATACCATATGGTGCTCTCGATCCATTGGAGAAAAATTGCCAAAAAACCGAATCGTTTTCCATAAGCTTCGCCGACCCAACGGAAAACTCCACCTTGCTTTTGTGAAAACATTGCAGCTAATTCGGCGGCGACCAAGGCCGTTGGAACAAGAAATACGATAGCTGCAAACAAATAATAAAATGCGGAGCTTAATCCGTATTCTGCTTCTGCAGGTAGTCCCCGAAGGCTTACTACGGCTGCTACGTTCATGATTGCTAAAGTCATGACGCTGAGCTTTGCTACGGAACTCTTTTTGTTTGAATTTGTTGCCATAATTTAAATTGAAGTTTGGTTAATTAATTTAGAATATTGTTTTATAGTTTACTAAGCTTTATTTGTATTTCAAAGTAAGTACGGGAAACAGGGATGAAGGTTTAATTCCTCACAATATTTAACTTTGACAAAGTTTTACCATTCGTCTGGAGAAATTCCTACCGTTTTTGTTTTTCGGCGGAAGTAGACAAACAGGGTGAAAGCAGCACTGATAAACATATTCAACCAAAAAGGGAAATAGGATGAATCTGTCGAGAATAAGTTTTCCAATGCCCTAATTATGAATGGATAGGTGATAATGGCAATATAATTCATCGACATGACCAAAGCGAGGGCGTAGGTCGGATGGGGAGAACTGTTGGCTGTTTTATCGTAGATGACAGGTTGCATGCAACCGTATCCCAAACCGATTAAAGTTACGCCTAAGACGAGGGTAAATATATCACCTTTGAATGCAAATAAAATTAATCCTGATGTGATGGCAGCCATTGCTATAAAATTCGTGTAGCTTTTAAACCAGGATATGATTTTATTTATGAAAAAACCGGGAAGTGTCATGGATAAGAAGAATACTGAAATGAGGCTTCCGGACATATCGGATTTTCCGATGTGTAGGTTTTCCATGTAAAGAGCTAAGTTGAATGGAATCGTTAAGGCTAAGATCGTGATGAGGTAATAGAATAGCATTAGACCGACCGGCCAATGAAGAGTAAAAGATCGGTGTGGTGTCGACGAGTGTTTGGAAACGGGTGCCGGATCGTTTTTCAGCTTGAAGGCAAATAAAAGGGATATCCCCGATAAGCAATAGACCAAAAAGGAATAATGCCAATTAATATTGGCCAAAATACCGGATAACAAAGTAGCCAAGACTAACGTGATGTTTGTTATGGAAGAGGCTATACCTAATTGTTTAGTTCGATATTTACCTGTAAAATAATTTGCGATCAAACCGGTTGAAAAAGGAATAACCATTCCGGCGCCGATGCCTAATAATGCGCTGATTATCAGTAGTAAAATTAGGGTTTTTACAAATGGATAGATGATGCTGCATCCGAAAAATATGCTTAATCCGATGAGTAAGACCTTTTTTTGATTCGTATGCATGGATAGCCTGCCGGCTAAAAGGATAAAGGGGACGATGATAAAGGAGGGAAGTGATTCCAACATTTGTAATTGCAGATCGCTTGCCCCTTTAAAAATGGTTTCGAGGGATCCGAGTATAGGAGAAATGGCCAAGCCCGGTAAAGAAGTTACCATGGATATGGAATAGATGGCCAGTAGCGTAAATAAGGAAATGGTTCCTTGTCCCGTTTTTATTTTCATCTTTTTTCTAATTATCGTTCTTTTCGATGATACGAGTATCAGGATAAAAAGTTGAAGATGGCGATGGTTTTGGAATTTATTTACGGCATTGAATAAGAATGGGGGTATTCGGGTGTAAGGTGGTTGCGAATAAGTATACATGGCCACCTTCCGTGATTCTACTTTTTTGACGTAAATCTTTTACCGATAAATTGAAATTTCTTGTTGTTATGTTGGCTTGTGGAATAGTTCGGCAGAGCTGTTTTAATCCTTTTCCGGAAAAATCGAAGACCTTGTCAACGACGAATTTTCTCCCGGGAAACTCTTCAATCCACAGATCGGAAGTATAGAGATGACTGTGTGGATGCAGCTTCTCTACATTAAAACGTTTCGCGGGTAATTTAAAAGCTCCGGCCTTTAATATGGAACTGTCGGGTTCATATAAAAATTTCTTAATATGCGAAGTGAAGATTATTGTTGTTTCTTTTTCTGCAGAAAGTTGAAAGTCGAAAAGTTGTTTCTCTCCGGTAGAAGTGATATTTAATGTGGAGACGATGGGGTCAACATCTTTTTTTTCGTTTTCCAACACGTATAAAAGTTCTTTACATTCGTTTTTGACTGAAAGTACGTGGATTTCTGTCGTCTCTGGCAAAAGCCTTAGCGTTTCCATAATATCAGCCATAGGTGAGATCTTGATAATAACCCGTTTGGCATGATCTAACAAAAGGGGTTTTAATTGCAGTACGTCCGGTTCGCATTCGGATAAAGCGAATACCCGTTTGTTGCCTTCCGCTCTCCGAGCCGGATCGATGTAAAAGGTATCTACCTTGACGGATTCGGCAACATCTCCTGCCTCCTGATTTAAGACTTGTATGTTGTTCGCCTGTAATAGGCTGAAATTGTGTTTTGCCGCTTCACAGTAATGGGGAGACCGTTCCACGTAAATCACGTTCTTTACTTGTTTCGAAAAATAGAATGAGTCTACCCCTAAACCGCCGGTAAGATCGCATAATGTCTCTCCTCGAGTCAGTTTTTGTTTGTATTCTGCCGTGATTTCGGAAGAGCATTGTTCAGTAGCCAGACGGGAAGGATAAAATAATTCCCGGCAAGCGTGCCAAGAGGGTAATTTATCTTTTATTTGCCGTCTGGCTATGATTTGGTCCACGATTACAGGCATGTTGATTTCCGGGTATTTAGAGGCCGAGAGTAATAATTTATCCGTGTTATCGTTTTCGTGGAGTTTTATAAAATCAATGATAGACTGAGTCAGGATCATACATAAAATGAATTGAGATTTGATCTTCAAACATACGAAAAATTATTATCTTTATCTGATAAAAGAAGTAATATGATTCGTAAATATACGGTTCCGGACGAGGATGTCCTCGTGAAAATATGGTTGGAAGCCTCTTCTCTTGCTCACGATTTTATTCCGGAATCTTTTTGGTCGGAACAGGTCGAGAAAATGAAGCATCTCTATTTGCCTTCGAGTGAGACCTGGATACATGAGGGAGAAAACGGGGAGATCGATGGCTTCGTATCTTTGGTCGGAAATTATATGGCGGCTTTATTCGTGAGACCCGACCGGCAAAAAATGGGAATAGGAGGTGCTCTGATGCGATGGGTAAAGAGAAAATATGAACGACTGGAGTTGAATGTTTACACGAAGAATATTTCGGCGGTTGCATTTTATGAATGGCATGGTTTTAAGGTGTTAAGACGACAAATCGATGAAATGACGGGATGCGAGGAGTTCGTGATGGTGTATGAGGGATAAACTTCACGGTATAGTCATTGTTTCTACATCTGTTCGTAACAAAATGGTTGTTTTTTTGTTGGAGAAGATAAAAGAAATTATGACAAACAGATTAAAATTTGCAACGGTGATCCTGTCGGATGTACATTTAGGATCGGAACATTCGAAAGTGGAAGAACTGACCAATTTCCTTAAAAGTGTGAATTGTGGTAAATTGATATTGAACGGTGATATCATCGACGGTTGGAAATTACAACGGAATCCGTTCGGTCGTTGGAAGCAATCCTACACGAATCTAATCAAGGTCATCATGAAAATGATGGAGAATTACGGAACCGAAGTGATTTATGTACGTGGGAATCATGATGACTTTTTAGACAAATTGACCCCGTTGACCTTGTCCAATGTTTCGGTAGTAAAAGATTATATTCACGTTTCTTGCGGGAGGCGATACTATGTGACTCACGGTGATATTTTCGATCATATTACGACTCATATGATTTGGTTGGCGAAATTAGGAGATTACGGATACGCTTTTTTGTTGTGGATGAATCGTATCCTTAATCAGTACAGACGGAAACGGGGTAAACCTTATTATTCTTTTTCCCAATCGATTAAACACAGGGTAAAATCTGCTGTTTCTTATATTTCCGATTTTGAGAAAGAGCTGTCATCTATCGCGGAGAGTCGCCATTTTGACGGTATTATTTGCGGACACATTCACCAACCCGCGGACAGGTATTACGGGAATATTCATTATTTGAACTCCGGAGATTGGGTCGAATCGTTGAGTGCTTTGTTGGAGTATCCTGACGGTCGTTGGGAGATATACAGTTACGAAGCGAGTACCGGCATGCAAATGGAAAGAGAAACGTTCAGGATCACGGCTTAATAGGATTCGTATGCGTTTTGTTTTTATCATTCAGGGAGAAGGACGGGGACATTTCACTCAAGCTCTTGTTATGCGGGAGATGTTGACGAGGCGGGGAGATGAAGTTATTGAAGTTTTGATCGGGAAAAGCGAAGCACGGCAGGTTCCGGATTTTTTTCTCCAGAAGATCGATGTACCCGTGTTGACGTTTGAAAGTCCGAATTTTTTACCTTCCGTGCAAAATAAACGTCCTTCTTTATCCAAAAGCATTTATTTTAATATAGGCAGGTTACCGGTTTTCGTCAAAAGTATGCGGTTGATCCATCGCAGGTTGGAGAAGTTACAACCTGATATGGTACTGAATTTTTACGAGTTGTTGACGGGATTGGTTTATTTATTTACGCCGCCGGATATTCCTTTGGTTTGCATAGGGCATCAGTATATGTTTTTGCATGATGATTATGTCTTTCCGCGTATTTCCCGCTTGGAATTGGCTTCTTTACGTTTTTTTACCCGGTTGACATCGGTAAGAGCGGTTCGTAAATTAGCACTCTCTTTTTACTCCTTTCCCCCTGCACCGAGAGCTCGCGTAACCGTTGTTCCGCCTCTATTGAGGAAAGAGGTACTTCAATATAAGCCGGTGAAAGGAGAGTATATTCATGGTTATATGCTTAATAGTGGTTATGTTTTAGATATTATAGCTTGGCATCGAATACACCCGGAGATTGCACTTCATTTCTTTTGGGATGAAAAATCAGCTCCGGAGACTTGGGTGGTCATGCCGGGATTTACTCTTCACCGAATTAACGATATGCAATTTCTACACTGTATGAACGGTTGTAAAGCTTATGCCACGACAGCCGGCTTTGAGTCCCTATGCGAGGCCCTTTACCTGCATAAACCCGTTTTAATGGTTCCGGTGCATGTCGAGCAGAAATGTAATGCTTACGAAGCTGTACGGGTAGGAGCAGGGGTGGAAGCTTCCGAGTTCGATATGGATCGGTTATTGCAATTTCTCCCTTCTTACCGGGTTAATCCGATCTTCAGGGCATGGGCGGATTCTGCAGAAAAGAGGGTTGTCAAGGAGATAGACGAAGCTTGCGCCCGACGTAAATCTTCTTTGTATGAACGTTTGTATTGTAGAATTGCGGATGTATTATTATCGAGACAGAGTTGTATCTTATTTTAAGATTTCAATTATAATCGTTTCCTTTGCAGTATAAAATTTACTGTCGTGTTACAACGTTTAAAAATTTGGATGATGCCGTTGGCCATGTTGATAGGAGGGGTATTTTATCCCTTTTTCAGTAAATTAGCCGCGATGACTCCTTGCCTCATATTTTGCATGTTGCTGATTACCTATTGTCGATTGGCTTTCAGGGATATGACGTTTTCTCGTTTACATTTTCGGTTGTTGGGTGTTCAAGTGGTCGGGAGCTTTGTCGTCTACGTTTTAATCGTTCCTTTCGACCCTTTGTTGGCGGAAGGAATGATGATATGTGTTTTGGCGCCGACGGCTGTTGCCGCTACGGTGATAACCGGGATGTTAGGAGGAAGTGTGGCTTGTTTGGCGGCATATACATTGATAAGTAATCTTTGTGTTGCCTGTATTTCGCCTTTTGTTTTTTCCTTTATCGGCACTCATCAGGATGTCCCTTTTTGGGATTCTTTTTGTACCATTTGTAGACAGGTTGTTCCTTTGTTGATATTACCTTTGGCCGGGGCATGGGTTTTGGAAAGATTTATTCCGTTGGTTCATCGTAAACTGAAGAGATATCAAAGTGTATCCTTCTATCTGTGGAGCTTGGGGCTGACCATTGTGACGGGTAAAACGGTCTCTTTTATCGTGGAACAAAGCGATGTAAATTTATGGGAAGAGATAAGGATAGGATTAGCGGCATTTGTTCTTTGTTGCTTACAGTTTATTCTCGGGCGTTATTTCGGAAAACGCTACGGGGAGGTGATTGCCGGGGGGCAAGGGTTAGGACAGAAGAACACAATATTGGCGATTTGGATGGCGCAAGTTTATTTATCTCCTCTTTCGTCGATAGGGCCCGCTGCTTATGTGTTGTGGCAGAACGGTATTAATAGTTATCAGTTGTGGAAAAAGAGAAAGGATGAGATGAAATATCGAGTATAACCTGTTTATTTTTCGTGTTTTATATTTGTTCGTTATCTTTTCCTTTATCCCCGTTACGAATGTTACAGCCCGAATAGCGTGCGTAGAGAAGTAGAAAAAGCAATATTATGTTCCGGAAATCAATAGGAAGAATGTTTGAATTGGTTTAAAGGTCATTAGGCAGGTTGTGTCCGAATAATGCCGCTGTTGTGGCAAACTCCGTAAAAGTAAGGGTTCCTTCGTTCGTGGTTTATTTTGCGGGAATACACGGGGAATACCGTGAGTATCCCGCGTTTCGTTATTAGCTCTTATAGCTTTTTACCGAATACCTGTAAAACGAGCTCTCCGATGAACGGATAAAATTTTGGGGGAATAGATGGAAAAGTCGTTTAGAAGTATTAAATTAGGAAATCTAAATGAGGAAAATATGGATTGGAGTGTAGTTCTTACGTTTACTTATCCCCAGGAGGCTTATATGGCTAAAAATTATTTAGAATCCGAGGGAATAGAGACATTTATACAGGATGAATTAACGGCCCAAAGCGGTATGTACGCTAATGCCATAGGCGGTGTTAAGCTATTGATTCCTACTGATAAATGGGAACAAGGGATAGAGATACTGAAGGAAGGGGGATATATCGGTCCGGCAGATCTTTATCGGGAGGAAGAGATTAAGATCGTGAAATGGGAAAAAGGTATGGATAAAACCCGTTGTCCTTTTTGTGGTTCTACCGATGTCGGTAAAAAAAAGGACCCGGATAAAATCATGGTTTATATCTTGCTGATTTTATCGGTGTTGTTTCCTATTTTCAGATCTTCGTATAAATGCTTTGATTGTCAGAAAGTCTGGAAATATAGAAAATGAAATGCGTCTCTATGCACTTTGCTTGCTGGGGATTTTCGTCCTTGTTTTTTTGTTGATAAGGATGAACCCGATGACGATCAACACGAGTGCGATAGGGTAGTGCCAAGAGAATTCTTGTAGCCCTAAAGCGATAGAGATTATGGCTCCCGTGATGGGTAGGAGGTATATGTAAATACTCTCGACAAAAGGAGAGATGTATTGTAATGCCTTAACGTTTAGAAAATAAGCAATCATTGTAGCGAAAATCAACGTGAATCCCAGTTCTAACCAGATATGGACGGGAGCTTCTCCGGTAAATACAGGAGCATGGAGTAGTTGAAAAATACCGAAAGGCAGTGTAACGATAAAAGCGGCCAGGCTCATCCATTTCATGACGACGATCGGGTTGTATTTTTGTGTGTAGGGTTTGATCAGGATCAGGAATAACGCCGAACAGACGGAGGCGGAGAAAATCAGTATATCTCCTGTAAACGAATCTTTTGCTCCGTTAGCATGAGGTACGATTGAAATGTAGAGTGTACCGGCCAAACCAAGTAAGATGCCGATGGCTTTGTTTATGGTAAATTTCGCGTGCAGGATGAAAACGGCTAATGCAATTACCACGATGGGTTGTACCGTGCGGATAACAAAAGCATCAACGGGTCCCGTGAGAGCCAAACCGTTGATATAAAGTAGCAGGTTTGCTCCCATTCCTAAAGCTCCTCCCAACATGATGATGCCGATCTCTTTTCCCGAAGGGTGGTTTTGTCGTGTCGCGTGAAGGAAAAGCGAGATAAACCAGAATCCTACCGTGCTGGCGATACAACGGATTAATACCAGTCCATGGGCTCCTATCCATTCGGGCATCACGATTTTCATGAAGTTGGTATTAAAACTATATATCAATATGGTGGCTAACGCCATAAGGTGTCCTTTGTAGGCTTCTGGTTTTTGAGATATCTCCATAATTCTTTTTCGGAGATAAACGAAAAAATGAAGTTAAAGTTCCATTTTTTGATTTTTTCAATACTGAAAAAACGATCAGAGTATTAATTCCTCCTTAGGAATATCATTTTTCTTTATAGAAAAGAATACAGACGTACCTCTGTCTTTTTTCGATTGAACTCGGATATCACCTCCCAATGCTTTGATATAAGCTTGGCAAATGGAGAGTCCTAATCCGGGGCTATCAGAAAAATCGTTTCCCCTATAAAACCGTTCAAACAGATGTATCTGTTGTTCTTCCGACATTCCGCATCCGGTATCTTCCACGACAAAGTCTACGCTATGCTGTTTTTTATTGATTTGGCAAGCAATTCGAATAAACCCTTTGTTCGTAAATCTTTGAGCGTTGGAAATTATATTCAAGAGAATTTGATGGAGTTTCATCTGGTCGGAGTATACGATAATGTCTTCTACCGTTTTGTCCAGGTAAAGTATTACATTCGGGTGAGAATAACTTAAACGGATATTGATTAAATTCTGACAAAGTTCTTTTACGTTAAAAACAGAAGGAGAAATATCGATATCAACATTGTCGACTTGCGAGAATTGAATGATATTGTCGGAAAGATGTAGTAGATTATCCGTATTTTGATAAATCAGATTGATGTATTCCTGTTGTTGAGTGGACGTGAGTTTCTGGTCTGCAATGACGAGGCTTGTCCATCCCAAAATACCGTTTAATTGATTTCTGATCTTATGTCCCAAGTTTGATAGAAATAGGGACTTGGACCTTTCGACACGTTTGAATTTTTCTTTTATATCCTCTAATCTGAGTTCATTTTGTTTTTGGTCTGTAATGTCGCATATGGTCAACAGCATTCCCCCGGAAGGTTGCGTATACATATAGGAGCCGTAGATTAAGACGTGGCAACTGTGTACCTTTTTATCTGATATTTGTATTTGCAAAGTGGCCTCTAATTTTGAAAAATTGGATTTATGCCGTAAGGAATTAGTGATTGTTTGTCGGATTATACAGGTTTTGCATAATTCACCTTTTCCACATTCTCCGGCTTCGATCGCGTTTACACAGTTGAATAGTTCCCCCACTCTTTTGGGTGAGGATGCTTGAGTGGAGGTAAGGGCGTAAAAATTTGTTTTTAAGACAATGAAATCGGGATTTATCAGTAAAACGTATGCTTGAATATTTTCAAAAATACTTTCAGAAAAAGAAGTGATGTCTTTTATTTCTCGAATCTTATGTTGAAGTTGTTTTTTTAAATACAACATCTTGTATATTAATAAAACAACTACACCACATAATAAAATGATAAAAATATGATATGTCATTGAATTCAAAATCTAAAAGTCGATAATATACAAAGATTGCAAAAAAATTTCTTATGCCAATGAAAAAGAGTTGAATTTTTGCAGACATTTTAGCTGATGAAAAAAGGACCAATAATTAAATGTTTGTTGATTGACGGATAAGTGAGGGGGAAAGAAAAATGAAGATGACGGGTAAACACAATGAATTGCCGGACCGTCAAATGAACGGACGGTACCTCGTCTCGCGATGAGCGGAATCCGTCAATTGGGGTACCTTGTCTATCTCTCTTTGGTCGGAGATAGGTGACCGTATCAATAGAAGTTACACCTGATTCGTCGGCGGAACGAGTCGTTTCGATGACGTTTGGCTCTGTACGATCATAAATAAAAAACCGGGAGCTTTAGATCCCGGTTTTTTCAGACACCGTGTTTCTGTTACGAGAATATCAAATTCTGATATTCCGGATGCCGGGCAACATAACTTCTGGAAAAAGGACAAGTGGTAATCACTTTTAAATGATTTTCCCGGGCATACTCTAAGGTATGTTTTACTAAAGCGGAGGCATATCCTTTGTTTTCCATCTCTCCCGGGACATAGGTATGTATGATGTCGATTCCTTCTTTGAAGGGTCTGTATTCAACGACTGCCGTATGTCTACCGTCCCGAATCTCAAATTTGTGATCGTGTGTGTTGTGTATAATTTCCATGATTTACAGATTAAATATTTATAATATATTTTATACGTAAACAGCATGGATATCGTTTGTCGTTTCGGGTGAAAACTTTACAGGTGTTCTTCTACAGAAAGTAATTGTCGTTTTTCTCTGTTCAGGTCGTTGAATGCAATGTCTATTTTGTAATTTTTTTTGTTTATAATGCAATTTCGAATGAACCATACGATGGAGTCCAGATCCTCCCGCATGGCAAGCTTAGAGATTTCGTGCCCCATGCCCTCGTAGCGTTTTAAATAAAAAGGATAATTTTCTAAAGTGAACAGGTCTGCCAAGTGGCTGGAACCTAAAAGCAAGTAGGTACTTAGACGCATCCCTTTGTAGATGACCACATGATCTTCTGTACCGTGGAACATCATTGTTGGAGCGGGATCTATTTCGTATTTAGGCAGTCCTGTCGTGCTGAAAAGTGCTCCGGAAAAACTGATGACCCCGGCGTATTGGAACTCTTGCGGTAAGTTCGTTGGATATTTGTTCGGGTTCCTTTTGTGCCAATCTGCCGATAGAACAACCAATGCTCCGGCACTCGATCCCGAAAGGATAATTGTTTTAGTATCGATATGTAAGGTCGTGGCATTTTTTAGAATGTAGGACGTGGCATCAAACAGATCTTCCCGGGCTATGTCGATGGCCTTTTCCAAAGGAGTTATGTTTTGAGCCGATACATCCGGATGGTCTTTTAATCCCAGTCGGTAATCTATGGATGCTATTATAAATCCCTCTTCCGCCATTCGATTGAAGTAGAAATTATATACTGCCCGATTCCTTTCTCCATGGGTAAATCCTCCACCGAAAAGGAATAGGATCACCGGGGTATCATTAGACAGATCGGACCGAGAGATAATATCCATTTTTAGTCTTTGATTATCTTTTTCCGCGTATAGGTAAGTTCGTTTTGACAAAAGAGGGTTTAACGGAGTTCCTTCGTCGGGTATGTTGAATGATGTTGTATTCATATTATCAGATCATATAAAAGGGGTTTTTGCATGTATTACGAATTGTATTAGGTAAAGTTATATACTATTCAATTCATAAATATTAAGCTATTGTTTCTTATTGTCGCAAGATAGGTAAAATAATTTTTATTTGAATACTTTTAAGTTTAATGGAAGAATGGTAGGATTGGATCACAATAAAGTGCATGGTCTAAAATATTAATAAAATATATTTCCAGACCGGGGAGTTATCAATTATTTCATAATTTTATGACGTCTGTGTGATTTTGTTATTGAGAAGTATGAAGGTATTTAATAAATCTTGTTAGATAGAGATTTATGAAAACAATGTAATAAAAATTAAATGGCTGCAATTATGAAGCAAACCTTGACTTTTAATCTTTCCACTATAGCCTCGACGGAAAGTAAGTTGAATGTCGATTCGTTCGACGCGAGTGTAGAGGCTTTTGAAAGTAAAGAATATTTACGTTCTTTTTATGCTTTACTGGATTATATCAATGCAGAATTTCGCACGAAATACGGGAATGTGCAGGGGACAGAATTCAATATTCCTCATGGATCCATAGTGGTTAACTTGAGGTTGGAGGATGATGAATTGAAAATCACCGCTCCTTTTCTTTCCATTCCCGAAAAAGGACGTATTCCTCTGTTGCGTCAGATAGCCGGATTAAATTTCAATCATATGGATTTGGCACGGATTTCTCTTCAGGATGATCGATTATTTTTTGAGTATAGTTGTCCTATTGCTTTGGTTAATCCCTATAAGATTTATTATGTATTGGAAGAGATTTGTCGGGTCGGTGATAAATACGACGATGAATTCGAGGCGAAATTCGGGGCGAAACGGATTTATGAACCGAAAGTTACTCCTTATGATGCTCAGACCGTAGACGCCGTATACGATGTCGTGCAATTAAGCTGTAAGGAGTGTATGGATGCCGTTAATTATTTCGAGGGAGGACGCAAATACGGGTACGCGTGGAATGTCGTTGATACTACGTTACTGAAGATTCTGTATTACGCTCATCCTCAAGGACAATTGCTTAATGATTTGAATAAGGCGGTTATCGATATGGACCGAGAGGATATTCCTTTGCCGGAGGTTGTCACTCACGGTAAAGAGATCGTGCTGCATGTTCAATCCATGACAAAGGAGCAATTGGCGGAAAATCTGTATTTTGTGGAGACCTTTATTCCCGGCAAACGTCGTTCCAATTTGAAAAATATACAGGAGAATTTTGAAAATACTTACGATCGGGCTTCCAATGCCTTAGAGGCAGAGGATTATATGACTTGTTGCCTGATGATTATTTATAAATTCTACGAAATGTATTTTTATAATAACGTACAGGATGATGTGAATGCTGTTGTCGTTAGAGCTTTACAAGAGACCTCTGCCAAATCATGGGAAGAGGCGGCACCTATACTGCATGAAGCGATGGATGATATCATGGAAGGTAATTTGGAGCCGGAGGAAGAGATGGATATGTCCCAATACATGCAAAATGTTCAGCAAATGCAACAACAGGCCATGCAAGCTATGCAAGGTGTGAATATGGAAGAGATACAGAAGATGCAGCAACAAGCGATGCAGGCGATGCAAGGGATAAACATGGAAGAGTACATGAAGAATGTTCAGAATATGATGGCTTCTATGTTTGGAGGTAACAATAACGACAATAATGACAAATAAGGAGAGAACATGGAACAGAATATATTTAACGCGGTTTATAAAGTAAATCATGCCGGAGGTGCCGGCAGTTGTTTTTATCTGAAAGAGTATGATTTGTTTGTGACGAATTATCATGTTGTCGATGGGTTTCATCAAGTGGCGATACAAGACAATGATAAAAATCGTTTTTTAGCTAAAGTGGTTTTGGTAAATCCGGCTTTGGATATTGCCTTACTGAGCGTGGAAGGTGACTTTTCGCATTTGCCGGAGATCGTTTTTGCGGAGACGGATACGATACCTATCGGACAAAAGATCAATGTTGCCGGTTATCCTTTCGGGATGCCTTTTACCGTAACGGAAGGAACCGTGTCTTCTCCCCGTCAGCTGATTAATGAGAAGTACTATATCCAGACGGATGCTGCCGTTAATCCCGGTAATAGCGGAGGACCTATGTTGAACGACCAAAACGAGGTCGTTGCTATTACGGCCAGTAAAATAACCGAGGCCGACAACATGGGTTTCGGTATTCCGATAAGTTCTCTGAGGCAGGTGTTGGAACAGGTTGCCGATATGGATAGAACCGCGTTTAACGTACAATGCGGGAGTTGCGACGAGTTGATTTCGGAAGAGGACGAGTATTGTCCTTCCTGTGGTGAGAAATTGCCGGAAAATATCTTTAAGGAACAGGGACTGACAGATTTGGCTGTTTTTTGTGAGAAGGCGATCGAAAGCATGGGGATAAATCCGGTTTTGGCCCGGGTCGGATACGAGTGTTGGACGTTTCATAAAGGAAGCTCGGAGATTCGTATGTTCGTTTATCAACGTTCCTATCTTTTCTGTACGTCGCCTATTAATATTCTTCCCAAGAAAAACCTGGAACCCGTGTTGACCTATCTGCTGAATGCGGATGTGAAGCCTTATCAATTGGGATTGGACGGTAATCAGATCTATCTCTCTTATCGTATTCATATTTCGGATATTTTTTCCGAGTATGCGGACGAGATCCAAAAAAATATTACGAATTTGGCTTTTAAAGCTGACGATTTGGATAATTTTTTAGTGGATACATACGGATGCGAGTTATCGGAATACGCTAAAAAGGATGCTTAAAATATATACCCGAAAATCAATGGATTTCCGGGTATATAAAATAATAGCTATCTTTGCAGGACAAAAGATAACTATTATGAATATAGGAAAGTTTACCCGACGTGATTATATCAAGGCTAATCGCAAGGCAAGCCGAGAGGCCGAGATTGAAACTCACACCCGCCCGATCCGTTTCAATCGGGTGCACAAATCAAAAAAAGTCTATGACCGTAAAAGGATAAAGGCAGGCGATAAAAAGGGCTTGCCTTTTTTTATGTTTCCCGATAGAGTAGCATCCCCGAGAAACTTACCGACTTACCGTTCGATATTCATTCGGCGTGGACCCTACGATGTTTTTGAACATACGACTCAAATGGTGAGGATATTTAAACCCCAACGAATAAGCGATTTCACTAACAGATTTGTTACTTTCTATCAACAACTCTTTGACTTTGCCGATAACGGTCAATTGGATATGTTCTTGTGCCGATTTGCCTGTCTCTTTTTTTATCAAATCCCCGAAATAGTTAGGTGATAGGTGTAATTGAGCGGCACAATACTGTACCGAGGGCAACCCGATGGTTTGCGGTTTATCCGATTCGAAGTAGGCAGAGAGTAAATCCTCGAAATTTTCCAGTAGACCACGGTTTACCGCCTTTCGTATAATAAACTGACGATCGTAGAAACGTACGCAATGGTTCAGCAGTACTTCGATGTTAGCGGCGATGATCTGTTTGCTGTGTTTATCGATAGAGTGTTCCAATTCTTCTTTGATTTCTCGAAAACAGTTAAGTATAATCTGGCGTTCCCGTTCTGACATGTGTAAAGCCTCGTTTGACTCGTAAGAGAAAAAAGTATACTCCTTTATTCGTCGAGCCAAAGAGGTTCCGTAAAGTAAATCGGGATGGAAAAATAGAGCCCAACCTTTGGGGTTACGGGTCTCTCCTCCGTCATCGACACCTGCAACTTGTCCCGGAGCCAGGAATACGAGTGTACCTTCCTGATAGTCGTATTTGTTACGACCGTACAAGAGAGTGCCGCAATCCAGTTCCTTAAGAAAGATGCAGTAAAAACCGAAATTTTTGCGACTGTGTTCGAGTACCTCGAGTGTTGAAAAATCGACCACGCTCACCAAAGGATGCAGGGTCTCCACGCCCAGCCTGTTGTTGTAATCATGAACGGTCTCTAATTTAATAATTTCACTCATATTTATTGCTTTTGGTTATAACAAAAATAAGGATTTTATGTGAAAAAATATAGTTGCTTTTTGTAACCTGTAATTTGGGTTAGTAATTCCGTAATGTATGTTCATGCATTGTATATAAGCGTTTTAGTATCGGCTTGGGAAATAAATATAAATTTGGTCTTGTTGCAAATAAAAATAAGATTACGATTTAATACTTCGATCTGTACTGGTTGGGGCCATAACCTGTTAACTTTTTGAATAATCGACTAAAACATAAAGGAGAAGAGAAACCTAACTCTTCGGAGATTTGTACGATTGTTTTATTGGTTTTTGACAATTGTTTTTTTGCCAACTCTATACGTTTGAGTTGAATATATTCGTGTATGGTTTTACCGGATTCATGCTTCAACAGATCGTCAAAATAGGCCGTGGATAGATGAAGTAAAACGGCACAATAGCTGGATGAGATCATACCTCTCGAACCTTTTTGACCGCTCGTAAGATAATGATTTAATATTTGCTTTGTTTTTTTTATGAGGTTTTCGTTCGCTTTATGTCGAGTAATAAATTGTCGATCGTAAAAACGTACACAATGATTTAATAGTAGTTCTATTTTATTAGTTATCAGTATATTGCTCTGGTTGTCTATCGGGTGATGAATTTCTTCGTTGATTCTTTCCAAGCAAGTGTGAATTATTCTTTTTTCACGAGATGAAAGGTGAAGGGCTTCGTCCTGCTGATAAAAAAAGAACGTGTAATCTTTCATATGTTCTTCGGGAAATGTCTCTTTTATCAGATCCGGATGAAAGGTCAACAAATATCCGTTTGAACAAGACATCCCGTGATTTTTTTCGGTATCGACGAGAACTCCGGGAGAGAGGAAAAGTAGTGTTCCGTCCGAATAGTCGCAAAACTTCCGTCCGTAGCCAAAGCTGTTGCATTTATATTCCTTCAACCAAACGGAATAAAAACTGAATTGTAATAAAACCTGTCGCTTTTCGTTCACTTTCGAAAAATCGATAACACTCGCTAAGGGATGTAGTGTTTTTTTCCCGAAAAAAGTATTGCATTGATGTATAGTATCTATCTTCACTATCTCTTTTTTCATCGTCGAGCATTTGTTCGTGACAAAATTAACTGCTTTCTCCTGTACTTGTTTCTCTATTTTTTTAAAACGGTAATTTTGGTACAAACATCCGTAATCTGTCTACGGTCGGGAGGTTACCATACTCCTGTTGCTGTCGTATTAGGATTTTGTAGGTTGGTTATTGTGCTTCGTTCGACTCCCTTGTAAATTAAAAAGAGAATCAGCATGATAGTGATTCTCTTTATCATTTTTTATATAGCGGAGAGACAGGGATGACTCGGAACGTTGTTCCTCGTGAACGCGTTACGAACCCCGTCTATCGCTTCGTTCGACTCCCTTATAAATTAAAAAGAGAATCAACATGATAGTGATTCTCTTTATTGTTTTTATAAGCGGAGAGACAGGGATTCGAACCCCGGGTGCCTCGCAGCACAACGGTTTTCAAGACCGCCGCAATCGACCACTCTGCCATCTCTCCGGATGCGGGTGCAAATATAGAGGTTTTCATTTATTTTAAAAATTATTTTTCTCTTTTTTTTCCAGAACATACCTTAAGATAAGGTAGCCGCAGAGTCCTGCGAATAAAGATCCTCCGATGATTCCGATTTTTGCCTGGTTAAGAAGAGTCGCCCCGATCTCCGGAATTCCCGCGTAAGACAGATTCGCTATAAATAAAGAGACCGTAAAACCGATACCGCCGATCATAGATATGCCGAATAAAGAACCTTCGTGCATACGGTCCGGCATGGAAAGCCAACCGGTTTTAACAGAGAGGTAGGTGAATGAAAAAATGCCGATCAACTTGCCTAAAACCAATGAAATGAAAATGGTGATGGAGATCCCCTGTAACGAGGCAAGAGAAAGGCCTTCAAAGGAAATACTGGCATTGGCAAAGGCAAATAATGGCATAACGACATAGTTGATAAGGGAATGCAGATCGTCATCCATCGCCTGTAAAGGGCTGATTACTCTGTCTGAAGCCGATTCTATACTTTTTAGAATAGACAATTCCGAGTTGCTGAGTATGAGGTTGCTGGAGTTTTCTCCTTCCGGTAATCTTTTTAAACTTTCCCGAATGTTATTCACGTATTTATAAATGCGTAATTTCGGTCGGGCGGGAACCGTGAAGGCCACGATTACCCCGGCTATCGTCGGATGGATACCCGATTGGACAAACAGGTACCATACCACAATGCCCAAAAATATATAGAACAGCTTATTATGGATTCCTGATTTACCTCCGATATATAACAGTAGTATAACGCCTGCCGCGGCGATAAGAAATTCCGTTATCAATTGCTGACTGTAGAAAACGGCGATGACGATAATCCCTCCGATATCGTCGACCACGGCAAAAGCCGTTAAAAAGATTTTGAGACTCAGGGGTACTTTTTTCCCCAGTAAAGAGAGTACGCCTAAAGAGAAGGCGATATCGGTAGCCATGGGGATCGCGGCTCCTCTGGCTGCCGGTCCGGGTTCTCCGATCAACATGAATAGAAGGACGGGAACGATCATTCCGCCGCAAGCGGCAATAACCGGTAATAAAGCTTTTCTGGGAGAGGATAACTCACCGACCAGGAGTTCCCGTTTGATCTCTAATCCTACCGAAAAGAAAAAAATGGCCATTAAAGCATCATTGATAAAGGCTAATAGGGTCATGGAACCTCCGCCGTGCTGCTGAAAAAGATTGAAACTTCCTATATTGAAACTGACCTCTTGAGAAAAGAAATGGTTGTAATATTCTTTTAATGGAGAGTTGGCTATTATCATGGCTAATAGTGCCACGAACAGAAGAATTGCCCCACCGTTGATTTTAGCCTGGATCAATCTACGTGTAGAAAACTTCAACGTATCCTTAAACATATCCTTCGTTTTATATTAGAAGTAAGGTAAAATTAATGATTCTTGTTATTCTTTCGAATGTTTGCTACTTTTTCTGATTTATAAAATGGGATTGGGAAAACCACTCGGCAAACCGTTGTATACCTGTTTCAAGAGAGATGGTAGGAGTGTAGTTATAGTCTTCTTGTAACCTGGTCGTGTCTGCCCACGTTTGATAAACGTCTCCGGGTTGCATCTCCATGAAAACCTTTTTGGCTTCTTTCCCCAAATTCTTCTCCAGTACATGGATAAAATCCATTAATTTCACCGGTTCTCCTCTTCCTATATTATATATGGTCGCTGGAGTACCGGGAAAATCTTCTCTTTTCATTCCGGGGGTTGTAATTATTTTTTCCATTCCGGTGATGATATCGTCGATATAGGTGAAATCTCTGGATAGATGACCGTTATTAAAGATTTTGATTTCCTTGTCGTTTGTAATGGCATTGGCAAATAGGATAGGAGCCATATCCGGCCGACCGTATGGACCGTATACCGTAAAAAAACGAAGTCCTATGGTTTGCAACTTGTATAAATACGAATAGGTATTGGCCATTAATTCATTACTTTTTTTGGAAGCGGCGTAAATGGATATCGGGTGATCCACCTGATCGTCTTCTCGAAAAGGAACGGAATGATTGTTTCCGTAAACGGAGGAAGAAGAGGCGTATACCAATTTTGTGCATTGAAATTTTCGACAGGCTTCCAATAAATTTAGAAAACCGACAATATTACTTTGGACATAGGATTCGGGATGAGTAAGGCTGTAACGTACGCCGGCTTGTGCAGCCAGGTTTACGACGCAATCAAATCGGTGCGTGGCGAATAGTTTTGTTAATTTTTCTGTGTCGCATAAATCCATTTGACAAAAGGTGTAACGCGAATCTATTTCGGATTTGATTTCTTTGCCGTATTCATAATTTTCAATTCCGCATGCCCGCAGTCTCTCCTCTTTTAAAGTGGTATCATAGTAGTTATTAACGGAGTCAATACCGTAAATGGTATGATTGTCGTTTAAAAGTCTTTTGACAAGGTAAAAACCGATGAATCCGGCTGTTCCCGAAATTAATATGTTCATGTTCTCTTGTTTCAGGTTCTAAATTATCCGGCAAAATTATAAAATAAAACAGAAATAACTTATCATGGATGGTTTAAATCCACCTGTTTTATTCGGGAAGAGGTATTTGGAGCGAAAAAACGGAATGCTTGTAGAGGTCAATAATGAATGAGTTGGATTTTTCCCGTGAGATTTCCGTTTTCGTTGGCTTCTCCTAATTTAACGGGAACGATTTGGTTTGTCAACGTACGATCGTAGGGGAGTTCGACTCGAATGTAATTATCTGTGAACCCGCCCATCGAGCCGTTAATTTCACTCTCTTCGAAAAGTACCGGGCGAATCTCTCCCTGAAAAGATTGATAAAAAGATTGGAGTTTTTGTTCTGAAATGTCTAATAATAGATTTACTCGTCGGTGCTTTTCTGGTGTGGTAACAATTAACGGAATATCCAGCGCCTTTGTTCCCGAACGTTCTGAATAAGGGAATACATGAAGTTGAGAGATGGGTAATTCGGAAATAAAATTTCGGGCGTCTTCAAAAAATATTTCGGTTTCACCCCGCATGCCGGCGATGACGTCCACCCCGATAAAAGCGTCGGGTAAAAGAGACTTGATCGTTCCTATTTTTTCAGCAAAAAGTTCGCGGTTGTAACGCCGTCTCATGAGTTTCAGAACCTCGTTATTTCCGGATTGTAACGGTATGTGAAAATGTGGCATAAAATGTTTGGATGCAGCAACGAACTCGATAATTTCATCCGTTAATAAATTGGGTTCTATGGAAGAAATCCTGAACCGGGGTATTTCGTCCAATTGATCTAATGCCCGGAGTAATTCAAAAAACGACATACCGGTATCCCGGCCAAAATCCCCTGTGTTGACGCCTGTTAGTATGATCTCTTTTATACCTTTATCTGCGGCGCTTTGTGCGGCTTTCAATACCTCTTTTATTTGTGCGCTCCTGCTTTTTCCCCGGGCGTAAGGGATGGTACAATAGCTGCAAAAGTAGTCGCAACCGTCTTGAATTTTCAGAAAGCAACGGGTACGATCTCCGTAAGAATATGCCAAATCGAACTGTTCGATCCGGAAAATATCACAAGAGTGAGGTGGGATGGTTTCCTGGGTTTCGAGGTGTTGCAAATAGTGTGCGACATTGAATTTGTCCCGGGCACCGAGTACCATGTTTACTCCCTTGATGTTCATGATTTCCTGAGCTCGAAGTTGGGCATAACATCCGACGACGACGATATAGGCTCCCGGGTTACGGTGGATGATTTTCCGGATCATCTGACGTCCTTTTTTTTCTGCAATGTCGGTAACGCTACACGTGTTTATCACGAAGATATCAGCTCCTTCTTTTTCTCCTACCGTTATTGTCCCTACCTGTTCCAGGCTATGTTTTATCGTTGACGTTTCCGAAAAATTCAATTTACAGCCCAAGGTGATATAGGCTACTCTCTTCCCTTCGATAAGCATTGTAATCTTTAATTATTATAATTGTAAATCTTCCGTCTGTTCTGCGACAAAAGTAATGATTTTATGGTTAAAAACAGAGGCATTTGAGCTTAGTCGTAGGAATTGAAATGAAATATTAGTTATTTTGTCTTTTCGTATTTGTATCCTTCTCGGTATGCTGAGGATTAATGAGGGGATATTATCGAAATATGGAATTAATAATTTGATTGTTATGAAGATAAAAACGGGTTTTGGAATAGATGTACATCGTTTGGCCGAGGGGGAAGAGTTTTGGTTGGGAGGAATTAAGTTGGAACATGAAAAGGGATGTGTGGCTCATTCGGACGGAGATGTTTTGATTCATGCTATTTGTGATGCCTTGTTGGGTGCAGCCGGATTGGATGATATCGGTTCTTACTTTCCGGATACGGATCCGGCTTATAAGGGAATTGACAGTAAGGTTTTATTAAAGCGGACGATCGATATGGTAAATGCGAAAGGATATACTGTCGGTAATATCGATTGTGTCATTTGCTTGCAGCGGCCCAAAATTAAATTGCGGGTATTGGAAATGCGGGAGTGTCTGTCAGAGATTTTGGGAATGGAAACGGAAGACCTGACCATTAAGGCAACGACCACGGAGCATTTGGGATACGAGGGGCGGGAAGAGGGGGTGACCGCTTATGCTTCGGTATTGATGATAAAGTTATAATATGAAATATTACATTATTGCGGGAGAAGCATCGGGAGACTTACATGCTTCCAATTTAATCAAAGGATTGAGACGGGAAGATCCGGAAGCCGTTATACGGGGATGGGGGGGAGATTTAATGAGAAATGCCGGTTGCGAGATCGTACGCCATTACAAAGATACGGCTATCATGGGATTTCTCACGGTATTGAAAAATCTGGGTAAGATTAAAGAAAATATCGAAGCCTGCCACCGGGATATATTGGCGTGGAAACCGGATGTGGTTATTTTGGTCGATTATGGGGGCTTTAATTTGCGGGTGGCCAAATTTATAAAAGCTGCCGGCATCCCTGTTTTTTATTATATTTCACCTAAAATATGGGCATGGAATACCGGGAGAGTAAAAAAAATTAAATGTCTGGTAGACCGGATGTATGTCATATTCCCGTTTGAGGTCGATTTTTACAGGCAATTTGATTACACGGTTCAATATGCCGGAAATCCTTTGGTAGATGCTATTCATGATAGGGATTTCAAAGATGAAAGTTACGCGGATTTTATCCGGGGTAATCAACTCCCCGATAAACCGATTATTGCTTTATTGGCGGGGAGTCGCTCTCAAGAATTAAAGCATGTCTTACCTGAGATGTTATCGATGGTAAAACATTTTCCAGGTTATCAGTTTGTGATCGCCGGAGCTCCTTCCATGAGTGATACGGATTATACTCCTTATATAAAGGGCTTGGATATCAGGATCGTGTATGGCCAGACGTACAGATTGTTAAAGCAGGCACGATGTGCCTTGGTAACATCCGGAACGGCGACGTTGGAGACGGCTATATTGAAGACTCCTCAGGTCGTTTGTTACAGCGGGGAAGGGGGGGCCCTCAGTTATTTTCTTTTTAAAACTTTCGTAAAGGTAAAGTATATCTCTTTGGTTAACCTGATTGCCGGAAAAGAGGTTGTTCGAGAGTTGTTGATGCAGAAATTGAACGAAAAGAACTTATTGAAAGCCTTGTCGGCGATATTGCCGGATGACGGCCCCAGAGTACAGATGTTGCGGGAGTACGAAGAAGTAAATCGTCGTCTGGGAGATCCGGGTGCCTCCGAACGTTTTGCCCGTATGATGATCCGGGATTTAAAGGAGTTGAAAGGTCGTGGGTAAAATTGTTTTCCCCTTCCTCGATCAGATCGTGAATATAATCCGCTGCACTCTTTGTTTGCCTGCCGCAAAGGTAAGGATTTTGGAGTAAAGATAAAGGATTCGTCAAAAGTTTGCGTGCTCCGGTAGCCCCTGAATAATTTTTCCCCGTGATATGAAAAATAGGCATCTATTATGGTCAGGCGAGTCTGAATCCGGAATGAATGGACCCAGATCCCACCTTGACCACGAGATGATCTTTTATTTTGATTTTAACGGTTGATAAGTTGTTTTAAATCATCGTCTACGTTCGATATGGTCGACAGTCCGAATTTTTCTACCAGCACTTTTAAAACATTGGGACTGAAGAATGCCGGTAAGCTTGGCCCTGCATGTATGTTTTTAATTCCAAGATAGAGTAATGCCAACAACACGATGACGGCTTTTTGTTCGTACCAAGCGATGTTGAAAACGATGGGCAAGTCATTGATGCTTTTTGCGCCGAATATTTCTTTTAATTTACTGGCCACTTTTATCCATGAATAACTATCGTTGCATTGTCCGGCATCTAAAACCCGGGGAATGCCATCGATCTCTCCTAAAGGAAGTTTGTTGTAACGGTATTTAGCGCATCCGGAAGTAAGTATGACGGTGTCTTGCGGTAACCTTTGGGCGAATTCCGTATAATACTCCCTGCTTTTCATACGACCGTCGCATCCGGACATTACAACAAATTTACGGATCTTACCGCTTTTTACCGCCTCTACGATCTTGTCCGCTAAAGCGATAACCTGATGATGGGCAAATCCGCCGGTGATGGAACCCGTTTCGATCGCTTCCGGCGGTAAACATTTTTTTGCATGAGCAATTATGTCACTGAAATCTTTGGGTCGATTCCCGTTCCGGGGAATGTATTTGAAGCCGGGGAATCCCACGGAACCAGTGGTATACACTCGATCTGCATAGCGAGCATCGGGATGCGGCGGAACCAGGCAGTTCGTGGTAAACAGGATGGGACCGTTAAAGTGTTGGAATTCGTATACTTGTCGCCACCAGGCATTCCCGTAATTACCTGCAAAGTGTTTGTATTTTTTGAATGCCGGATAGTAGTGTGCTGGGAGCATTTCACTATGGGTATAGATATCGACGCCCGAACCTTCCGTTTGTTTTAGCAACTCTTCCAAATCTCGAAGGTCATGGCCGCTAATCAATATTCCGGGGTTATTTCTTACTCCGATATCGACTTTTGTAATCTCCGGGTTTCCATAGGCGGTTGTGTTTGCTTGGTCCAACAAGGCCATCGCATCTACTCCGTTTTTACCGCATTCGAGCACCATTTGAATAAGTTGTTCCGTGGATAGATTCAAAGTGGTGGCCACCAATCCCCGGTCTATGAATTCGTATATATTCTGATTTTCTTGTCCGAGGTTGTAAGCATGCTCCGTGTAAGCGGCGATTCCTTTTATTCCGTAAATAAGAAGTTCCCGTAGAGCACGTACATCTTCGTTTAAGGTGGATAGGACTCCGATGGTTGTTGCTTTTTGTTCCATTTCTTCTGTGGAATCACACTGCCAGTAAGCCCCTTCGAATGTGATGTTTCGGATATCCCCTTTTTTGTCCAAAAAGGTTTGTTTTAATCGTTCCCGCAAAAGAAGTGCCCGTTTTATTTTATCTATAAACCGGTCCCTGTCGAAATTGGCGTTGGTGATAGTCATAAAAAGTCCGTCGAGGATAAATTGGTCGGCGGAATGGTCTACGGCTTTCAGCGCTCGTAGCTGTACCCTGTAATGGGCGATTCCTTTTAACAAAAAAAGTAAGAGGTCCTGGAGATTGGCGACATCAGGCGTTTTTCCGCATACGCCGCGGACGGTACAACCACTTCCTTTGGCTGTTTCCTGGCATTGAAAACAAAACATTTTTTCCATTGCAGATTTATTATAGTTTAAATTAAAGGTTTCGTTTATTTCGGTAACATTTATACGGTAAATCACATATAAAAGATTGTAAAATATTAGATTTGTTAATCTGTTTAAAACGGAAGGATCATGGAAGAAAAATTCGATACAATCCGAAGAAAAGACCGGGTATTGGACCGGGAGACTGCGATCCGGCTTTTGGAGAAGGGAGAATACGGCATTTTGTCTATGGTCGGAGAGAACGGTTACGGATACGGACTTCCTTTAAGTTATGTACTGGAGGATGAACATATCTATTTCCATTGTGCTCCGGAAGGAATGAAGTTAAACAATTTGAAGAAGGACAATCGGGTAAGTTTTTGTGTGGTAGGAAAGACACGCGTTATTCCGGAAAAGTTTACCACGGAATACGAAAGTACCTTAGTGTTCGGGATGATCTCGGAAGGGCTTCCGGAATGTGAACGTTTGCATGCGTTGCGTTTGATCGTAAAGAAGTATTCTCCGGATTATGTGGAAATGGCCGAGAAATACATTACTGCTTCTTTCCATCGTACCAATGTGTTACGTTTGGATATAGAGACGATTTCCGGTAAGCAGAAAAAAGCGGGTATTTGAAATAGATTACATGGCTTTTGGTGTTAACGGTACCGGCGGTGTCGAGGGGGCCGGAGATTCGGGAGGATTGGCAAGACGATGAAGTTCACGGTAAGAATAGGTGTATTTTTTACCTTCTGGATCTCTTGCCGTGAGTTTTTTTGTGTTTTTCAGAAAGGCTTCTCTCAAGGCATGATTTAAAACTTCTCTGCAGTACTCCTGCATGATTTCCGTGTACCGACTTTTGACATTGTAATTTTTCAGGAACAGAATACAGGTGAACAACATTTTTTCTCTGGGTATACCTTGTGACATAAGTATACTTTCGTCGGAATCTTTCGGTTGACAAAGATAGGTCAGATTGGCGATGGCCTGTTTGTTTGCAGGGTATAGTTTATAAGCCTGCCAATAGGCGAGTACGGCTTTTTTATTCTCTTTGGAGGTGCTGTAAGCATTACCGTTCATTACTGAAATTCGGGAAAGTAACGTGTTGTCCGGTTGTAGTTGTGTTTCCACCTCCCGAAAAATCTGGAGCGCTTTATAAGGATTCCCCGTTTGAATTAATGCTTCTCCGTATCTCAGGGCAACGTCGAGATCCGTGTGATTGCCCTCTTCATCCAGAAATAACGAATCTGCTTGGGCAAGCCATTTTTCTGCCTGGGAAAAGCGTTTTAATTGGAATAGAGTTAAGCCGTAATATTTGAGAGTTACGCGTGAAACTCTTTCTCCTTCGGTTAATTTGGTAAATATCGTGTCACACTCTTTGTAACGTTTATCGAAGTATTTTAATATTCCCCTACTTTGTGCCAGGAGCGGGTAATTCGGATTATACCGGATTGCCGTGTCTGCTAAAGCGATGATTGTATCCATCCATTCGGGCCAAACTTTTTTGTCTTTGCGTATCGCATTGATCGCTTTCAAAGCGATTTTCCCGTTTCTTTTATCCTGTTCGAAAGCGCGGATATAAAAAGATAGAGCATCTGCAGTAAGGTTCAGTCCGTTCGTACAATCTCCCAGGCTGGAAAGTAATGAAGTGTTGGTAGAATCTACGGTTAATAATCTCGTATAAACCTGTATGGCTTTAGGATAATCCGGAATCTGCTGATAGAGGCGTCCTAAAGAAAAATTGATGAGAAAATGTACCGGATCTTCTCGTGATAATTGTTCATAATATTTCAATGCGATCGTTTGGTGTCCGGCCAGATTGGCAGATCGAGCCATGGCCAGTTTGGCGTCTTGATTGGCGGTGTCACGGGAATACCATTTTTTGTAATATCGATAAGCTTTATTATAACGCATTAGTTCTTCGTTGGTCTTACCCGCGTAAAAAAGGAGGGAGGAAGATTCTGTTCCCGTTTCGAATAACGAATCAATATAAATGGCTGCCTCTGCGTATTTACCGGTTATGATCAGATTTTTAATCCAGTTGTCCGAATGTTGGGCTGTAAGCGTAAGAGCACAAATAACTCCTATTGAAGTGAGTAATATTTTCATAGCAGAGGTCTTAGCAGGTTCTATTTTTTATTAGTACTTTGAGCAAATATATGAAAAAAAAACCGAATCAACTAATTTTTTAGTTATTAGATGCCGTTTTTATTGATTAACTGCGACGAATACATGGAGAGAAGTAGGTCGTTCAATTGTTATTGTTTGTTCTAATTTTCTTTGAAACAGTACGTTTAACAAGCAGAATGCTTAATTCATAGAGTAAAAACATGGGCATGGCAACCAAGGAGAGGGTGAATACATCCGATGTCGGAGTGATGATAGCGGCAATGATGAGAATGGTTATGATCGCATGCCGGCGGTAATGTCGCATAAACGGAGCGGAGATAAATCCGGACAGGGCGAGCAGCCAGCATAAAATGGGAATTTCAAAAACAATTCCCATCATCAGGTTCATCATTAATAGAGGTATCCATGTACGATTGTAACGAAATCATATTTTTGACCTCGGTGCTCACTTGATGGGTGCCGAGGAAACGGAAGGTCAGCGGAAAAATTATCAAGTAGTTTAGTGCCGCACCTGTTATGAACATAGCGTACCCACCGCCGACCATTCGTAAAGCGTATTTTTTTTCTTTGGTGTATAAAGCGGGAGAGACGAAACGGAACAGCAAATACAGGATATAAGGAGAAGCACAGAGTAGGCCTACATATAGGGCTGTTTTTACATGAATGATAAATTGCTCTGCCAATCCCGTATTTATCAATTTGACGGAAAAGATTCCTGAATTTACCTCTGGAAGAGACAGCCGGTTCCAAATGAGATGAAAGATCCTGTAGGTGATGAAATCGTCTTGTTTGGGTGCCAGAATGACGGTGAACAGTTCCTCTTTAAACAGGAAGGCTATGATTCCGCATCCGATGGTTACAACCGCTATCTTCAACAGGTAAACTCTTAGTTCATCCAGATGTTCCCAGAAAGTCTGTTTTTTTTGCCGTCGATTTCGTTCATGGCTTTAATGACTCTTCTTTTTCCGGTTTCGTTTTTTCATTTGTGGTATCCATACCGTTCATTCCTTCTTTGAAACTGCGTACTCCTTTACCGATCCCTTTCATGAATAAGATGGTTACCCAATAGGTTTTTGTTTCGTTGTACGGTAACGAGTAAAGTTTTACGCTTGTAGTTTTCATATTCGTTCATATTAAAAATTGATATTCACTCCCCCCATAAACGTGGCTTCGGGCATCGGATAGCCGATATTGATCTCGTAACTTTGTGCAAGCAAGTTTTCTCCACGTACGAAAAGGTCTGCAAAGCGGAAGACCCGGTAACTTCCCCGCATGTTCCACAATATGAAATCTTCTTTTATCTTGGAAGGTTTGACTTCTGTATAAAGTCCTCGGACATACATTATTCCCGTTGATATATTCCATCTTCCCCGGGTAAAGTCGGCTCCGGCATACAGTTTATGTTCGGGGGCTGCAATAACAGGATGCACCATTCGTAACCAACTGTAATTGGCTGATATATTCCAGGAACGATTCGGTCGGTAAGACATGTCAGTTTCAACTCCCCAGTTCTCAATCTTTCCGGTGTTGATATTTTTACGATGTTTATCGTCCATAACTACGGTTTGAATGGTATTGTCGCCGTTGATATGGAAAAGGTTTATTCCATACGACAAGGTATTTTTCATTAGACGTTGGGACCAGGAAAGTTCGTAACTCATGATCCGTTCTGGTTTGAGATCCGGATTTTTCGAACCGAACATGTATAGTTCTCGAAGTGTCGGGTTTCGAAATCCTTTGCTCATCAAGGCTTTCAATTCGGCGTTCGGTTGAAATTGCGTACTTATCCCGACTTGAGGAATCCATTCTGTTCCGCTTTGGGAATGGTGATCTATCCGAACTCCCGCATTGAAGGTAAAGATTCTTCCGATAGACTGCCGAAAATCCATGTATCCGGCTATTTCATTTTCCGATTTGTTGACTATATCCGTGTGATTGCCATTCAGAAATTTATTCCAAGCTTCACCTCCGATGTGTTGATAATCCGCACCGACGGTTATTCGGTTACCGGTAAATAGCGTTACACTTTGGTACCAGGTGAGGCCTAACATTTTATCGGTGGAATGAAACCGGTAATTCAGCGGTTCTTCTTCGCGGGAATAGCCATCGTTGATTTTATGGCGTCCCCAATTATAATAGAGTTTTAAGGCTCCCGATGTATGGTTGTAGTTATTTTCGAGAGAGAAAGAGGTTACGCCACGGGTAATCCGTGAATCGTTATCGAAAACGGGAGAGGTCATCGTGCCGGGATTGGACGTGTTATAATGGGTTAGGTTTATATCTGCAAATAAATTCCAAACCCGATTTAATTCATATCCCAGTTTGGCGTAACCTCCGTATTGCTCAAATTCCATATCTGAACGGTGGCCGTCGGTCCGGTTGTAAGAACCGGTCACGATGCTGTTGAAGCGTCCCTGCCGGATTTGATTGGAGAGTTCGGTTGTCAGGGTGTTGTAAGAGCCGTAACTTACTCTCGCGTGATTCTTTATACCATCATCCTGTTGTTTACGAGTGACAATGTTAATGACGCCACCCATAGCGTTTGAACCGTACAAAACGGATGCTGGACCTCGTACGACCTCCACTTTCTCCGCTAACATGGATTGATAGGCATCAGACAACGGATGCCCCATTAGTCCCATGTATTGCGGGTGACCGTCTATTAATATCAGCAAGCCGGTTGTGGGGTTGCCTCCGATGCCGCGTAAACTCATACTCCCCGCGGCTCCCGTGGATATGCCGTATCCCATAATACTCCGGCTTGTAGTGAAAAATCCCGGTATTTGTTCTGTCAGTATGGGTAACAAAGATTGTTCATACCTGTGTTCGATCTGGTTTCGTTTGATTATCGATATACTCATGGGGAGATGACGGATCTCCGTTTCATTGCGCGTCCCCGTAACGACAACTTCATCTATCGTGTAGTTTTTAGTCGAACGGGTACTGTCTTCTTGGGAGTATACATCTAATTCTAAAAATAGTAAAAAGTTGACTATTAGAATATAAGTTATTTTCTTGTTCATTTCCTATTGTTAAGTATGAAGTTTTGTATCGTGGAGAAGATATCTTGCGTCGATTTTACCTCAAAGCAGGCGGATTCCAACGGACACCATCCGGTTTTTAATAAAAGGAACAAGTTGTCCGAAGTCAATCCGGATGTTAGTGTCTTGTAATAGATCCAAGGCCGGTTGACTGACAACGTCCGCGTATATCCGTCGTGCATTTCCCAATATCATCAATGTGGCGGCCGCTTTGCCTACGATCTTGTCTGCAATGACGGCTCCCTGTAGGAAGGGAGCGTCCTGGCGAAGTAAGCCGTATAAATCGGCTATTCCGGGTTGTTTGAAAGTACGGATCGATTCGTTGTTGGCGATCACGCAGGAGTATTGGTCTGAATGCAGTAAGTGAATTAAGTTTTCGATCATCGCGTTGCTTGTATCAATCGTTAGAGAAATGAGGTTATTTTTATTAATAGGTTATACGATTCGGTGCGACTGGTGTCCTTCCACGTAAATGGCACTAAAAGGGCGGGCCGGACATAAATTTTCACAAGCTCCGCAGCCGATACAATGCTCTGTATTTACTACCGGAATCCGGGGTGAAGTCGATACGTTCGGATCGGAGGTGACCATATGTATCGCCTCTGTGGGACAATGGCGAGCGCAGTTGCCACAGCTAACTCCGTCGGTCAGAGGAATGCAATTTTCTTTTACCCATACGGCATGACCGATTTGTATCGCCGATTTATCCGCTGGGGTAATCGGATGAATGGCACCGCGTCATTGTACTTTTCATCCATGCCTCAACGGAATAAAACGTATAGCTGTTTATCCTTTCGGCTCCATAAGCCAATAGGTTATTTCCCCATTGCCGAAGGGATGCAAACAGATTCGAAACGATACGGCCGTAAGTGCTATAAGGATCGAGTAAGGCGACTAACGAGCCGATGCCCGCGAATAAAGCCATGATAAACACGGATAATATGCCGTATCGTAGCCAGGATAAAGCGGGCGAATAGTGAAAGCGATTCTTTTTTTGTTTTCCGGCCAGCCAAGAGATGGTATCTTGAAATATACCGAGGGGACAAATGACAGAACAATAGATGCGTCCGAATACCGACGTTAGTATGATAAGAAATACCACCACGCCAACATTCCATGCCAGTAAAGCGGGTAGAAGTTGTATTTTGGCCAACCATCCGAACCACGTGTGTATTGTTCCCGTGAAGTCGAGGAATAGCATGGATATGAGGGTAAAACTCACGATGGCGATTGTTCGTCTGATAGTACGTAACATGATATTTATTTTTTAAAAGTAAATATTCGTATACCGGAAAATTGATTTACCCGATTTTCCCGTAGATTATTGTTTTATGTTCTTTTTTCTCGATTCCCATGTCTCCGGGGATTGGATCGTTTTTACTGTTTTAATCATTAAGTACTTGGTCGTGTTGATGTTGATACAAAATTAAAGAGTTGAAGGGGGATGTTTTGTATACAGATTACAGAGAGTTATACCAATTTTACGGATTCGTTTTTTTGTGAAACAGATACATGGATAAGAATAGGCGGTAAGATGAATCTTGAAATTCTCTTGCCGCCTGCACGAGGTATGTACCGCCCCCCTTTGGGTTTGTCCCTTCACCTTTATTTTACAACTCCGATTTCACGCAACCATTTCTCTACCTCTTTGCGTGAGCTCTCTGCTTTCTCGCCGTTCGTTAAAAAACCTTTTTTGTGTTCCTGTTTGTCTGTATGCTTTACGAAATCTGTAAAGCAATTCTGTTCGCCTCCGCCTCCGTGAGTGCAGAAAGGGATAAGAATTTTACCGGAAAAATCGTAGCTTTCGATAAATGTCAGTATGGGCATAGGCATTGTTCCCCACCAATTCGGATAACCGATAAATATAGTGTCGTACAGTGCAATATTTTCGACTTTGGTTTTGAGGGCCGGGCGGGCATGGGCCGCTTTTTCTTTTTTAGCGACGTCCGTACATGCGCGGTATTCCGCCGGATAGGGTTTTGCCACTTGAATCTCAAACAGGTCTCCACCCGTAAACTCTTTGATATGGTTCGCTATTGCCCGGGTATTTCCGCTACGGGAGAAATAAACAACCAATACTTTTTTTTCGGTAGATGTTTTTTGCGCTTCTGAATCTGTGCTGAATATTGCCATAATCGTCATAATTAATATTAAGCTTTTTGTAATCATCTTTTCTTGTTTTTAGGTTTATATTCTTCGGTGAAAAAGGGTTTATTTGATCTATTTTATATGACAAAATTATGTCGGATGAGTTAAAATGTTCATATACGGATTACGGATTGTCATACCAATATTACCGATCGCATAAATTGTTAGGGAATAATGTATTAAGAAGAGACTGATAGGTAAACGGAAGCAGAAATCGAAAGAAAATAATGGATTTGAATTTCCTGTTTATCGAAGCTTGGAAATTCTATTTTTAAGCCTTGATTTCAACTTCCTTTTCTTATTATTTGGATTTTTTATTTTTGATCTGTAATAATGGTAAGGATATCTGTAATCGGTATACCAATTGTTTTTTTTCTGCACTTATATTTGTATCGGATAAAAAGAGAATTACGAATGAAAATAGTACGTATGACATTGATAATTATTGTGGCGATTGTTGTGGTTCTTGGTATTGTTACGGTGATAATAATTGATCATCCCAGTTTCGGTAAAGCTTCGCATGGTGAACGTTTGGAACGTCTGAAGCTCTCGCCTGATTATCGTGACGGACAATTCCGAAATCTTATTCTTACCCAACGGTTGACCTCGGACAAAGGAAAATTTGCCGCGACACAGGTATTTACCGAATGGTGGAAAGAGGGAGAATAATATCTTAAACATAATAAAAAAGATCGGTATGAAAAAAAGTGTATTTACATTAATGGTTGCGGTTATACTGCCTTTTTCCGTTTTTAGTTCTTCCCGGGAAAAGGGAGACAGGCAGACGTTGCGGGAAGAAAATTCTGACGGACGGGGGGCTGTAACGAAAAAGACGGCGAAAGTATATATGACGAAAGAGATTACCCCGCGGAGTCTTAAACGTATTTACGAAGCGTTGAATCGTCCCGCGACCGGAAAAGTGGCCGTTAAATTGAGTACGGGAGAACCGGGCGGCAATAATTATCTGAAACCAGCATTGGTCGGTGATTTGATAAAAGCCGTGAACGGTACGATTGTCGAGTGTAATACGGCCTACGGGGGAGGACGGGCAACGACGGAAGCTCATTTGAAGGCAGCGGAGGATCACGGTTTTACGGCGATCGCACCGGTTGATATTATGGATGCCGAAGGTGAAATTCGTCTGCCGGTCAAAGGAGGTAAGCACATTACCGAGGACATTGTCGGTTCGCATTTTAAGAATTACGATTTCACTTTGGTACTTTCACATTTCAAAGGTCATGCCATGGCCGGTTTTGGCGGAGCCGTTAAAAATATATCTATCGGTATTGCTTCTTCTGCTGGTAAACTTCTTATTCATTCGGCAGGAAAGAGCACTACTAATTGGGAACATCCGCTTCAGGATGATTTTTTAGAGACGATGGCTGAGGCGGCCAAAGCTGTTGCCGATCATTGCGGGGACAAAATTATTTATATCAACGTGATGAATAATCTTTCGGTGGATTGTGATTGCGATTCCAGTCCTGCCGATCCTCAAATGGGCGATATCGGTATTTTGGCTTCACTCGATCCGGTGGCACTGGATAAGGCCTGCATCGACCTTATTTATGCCTCTTCTGATCACGGACGCGTTCATCTGATAGAACGTATGGAATCGCGACATGGAATACATACCTTGGAGTACGCGGAGAAAATAGGACTCGGTAGTCAAGGGTACGAATTGATTCTTTTGAACGGGAAATAATAATTCAGGTAGGTGTTGATGATGATCGTGTTTCAAAACGTGCCAACGTTATGTAAAAAAAGCACTTACTTTTGTAAGTGCTTTTTCGTAGAGCGGAAAACGGGACTCAAACCCGCGACCCCCAGCTTGGAAGGCTAGTGCTCTATCGACTGAGCTATTTCCGCAGATATAAGTTCCTCTCCCGTATGGATGGCCTCACTTTGCTCGGCGGTCCTGAAGGGGGAGACCTTACTAATTTTTACTAACGAAAGACGAAGTCTTTCTTGTTGATTGAAAAATATTTAACCTTCCAAAAACGGACTTTTGACGGTAAACTTTTTTCAATCACGGATGCTTTCAGCATCCGCTATTAAAAATTCGTGGGCAGTGATGGATTCGAACCACCGAAGGCTAAGCCAGCTGAGTTACAGTCAGCCCCATTTGGCCACTCTGGTAACTGCCCTTGTTCAAAGAACGTTTGCTTGTCGTTAGCGGGTGCAAATATAGGGCTTTTTGTATATATTGCAATAGTTGTGATCGATTTTTTGAGTGAAAATCGAGAGGTATTTAAACAAATGAAGCTATTTATTTCTTTATTTGAAAATTACGATTCCGTGTCCCGGGAAATAAAATGAAAGAGGAACAATCCGGATTGTTCCTCTTTCATGTATTTAGTTGACCACATTGGTCGGGGTTCCCTTGAAAAAGTTCAATATGTTGTCGACCGCTTCCCGTCCGGTAGCGATGCGGGTATCGATGGTTCCGGTACCGTTGTGCGGAGCCAGTATCACGTTATCCAGGCTATAAAGGATTTCGTTGATATGCGGTTCGTTTTCGAAAACATCCAAGGCTGCTCCGGCAATTTTTTTGTTCAGGAGGCATTCTGCCAAAGCTTGTTCGTCAATTACAGCTCCTCGGGCCGTGTTAATCAGAAAAGCACTCGGTTTCATTAAACTTAATTCCCGTTTCCCGATCATGTGCCGGGTGTCATCGGTAAGAGGCGTATGGATGGAAATGAAGTCGGATCTTTGTAAAAGCGTGTCCAGATCCACTTTTTCATACCCTTCGACGGTAGTACGACGATTGTGATAGATCACTTTCATCCGAAAAACGGACGCCATCTGGGCTACTGTTTTCCCGATGTTACCCATGCCGATGATACCGAGTGTCCTTCCTTCGAGTGTGTAGCCCAAATTCTTCATGGTTCCCCACATGCTCTCTTTTTCTACTCTTAAACGACGGTCGCATTCTGCAATTCTGCGGGCCACGCTTAACATAAGTCCCATGGCCATTTCTGCAGTCGGGAAACAGACGGCTTTGGGCGTATTACAGACGGCAATACCTTTCGAGCGGGCGAATTTGATATCGATGTTATTGAATCCGACGCCGAAATTGCTGATTAATTTCAGGTTCTTGCCGGCTTCAATGACCTCATTATCGATCGGACGAGTGAATATGCCTAATAAAGCATCGTATTCAGAAACCATTTTTATTAACTCTTCTTTAGAGAAGAATTCTCCCTCCGGCAAAGTTACCGTGTGTTCTTTACCCAAGGCTGTAAAAGATTCATGAGGGATATTATACGTAACTAATATTTTCATGTGATTGTAATTTAATAAATGAATTTTTATATTGTTGTCAAATTTTTAAACTCATTCTGGCATCGGCAGGAGCTTCTAAACCGATGAACTGGGATTTTAGGTACTTGTAATATCCCGTGACCGCTACCATTCCTGCATTGTCGAGCGAGAAACCGAGGCGGGGGATATATACCTCCCATCCGAGTCTGTCCGCTTCTGCGTGTACGGCTTTTTGTAATCCAGTGTTTGCAGAAACACCGCCTCCTATGGCAATTTGCTTGATCCCGGTCTGTTTGGCTGCTTTTTTTAGTTTAGCCATAAGTATATCGATGATTGCTTTTTGCAATGAAGCGCAAAGGTCGTTCAAATTGTGCTGTATAAAATCAGGATCATTTTTTATTTCATCCCGGATGGAATACAAGAAGGATGTTTTTAATCCGCTGAAGCTGTAATCCAAACCCGGTATTTGTGGTTTGTTGAAAGAGAAGCGTTCCGGATTCCCTTCTTTGGCTAAGCGATCGATGATCGGTCCGCCGGGGTAGCCGAGTCCCATGACCTTGGCACACTTGTCGTAGGCTTCCCCGGCCGCATCGTCGATGGTTTGTCCGATTACTTCCATATCGAGGTAATCCCGAACGACAATGAGTTGGGAGTTGCCTCCGGATACTAATAACGTGAGAAAAGGAAACTGAGGATGATGGGCTTCAATACCCGGTTCTTTGATGAAATTAGCCAAGATATGTGCCTGTAAATGATTAACCTCGATCATAGGTATTTGTTTGGCGATGGCAAAGCCTTTGGCAAAAGAGGTCCCCACGAGCAGTGAACCCAGTAATCCCGGACCCCGGGTGAAAGCTATGGCGGTAACCTCGTCGGCACAGGTTCCGGCAAGTTTTAAGGCTTGAGCAACCACGGGTATGATATTTTGTTGATGGGCTCGGGATGCTAATTCCGGAACTACCCCGCCATAAGCCTCGTGTACTTTCTGACTGGCAATGACGTTGGATAATACCACACCGTCTTTCAGTATTGCGGCAGAGGTGTCGTCGCAGGAAGATTCGATCCCTAATATAATAATACTCATTGTTTTTTAATTTAGAATTAACATGACCGGAGCAGGCAAATGCGATAAAATTGTTTTGCGTTTGTAATGAACAGTAGAACATGAATTTATAATTGCATTACCGCTAAATCTATTCATTTTCAATTTTTCAAATTATTTTCCTTTTCTGGTCATAAAATGTTCTGCAATATTAATAAATTTGCGTTCAACTAAAACGGCTGTGTTATAAAAAAAATAATAAGTATACTATCTACGTGCTTGGTGGGGTTGGGACTACTGGTCGCAATCCTTTATTTGGCATTTATGACTCCTTGGGTACAGACGAGGGTTGTGGAGTTTTTTACCCGTCAGATCGAGAGGCAAACGGGGACGGAAATTTCCATAGGGAGGGTAAACTTCCGCCCGATCGAATCGTTGGTACTCGAGGATGTGTTGATAAAAGATGCCCGGAAAGATACGCTTTTGTTTTGTAAACGTTTGGTAACGAAGGTGGATTCCGTTAGTTTCGTGAAACGGCGTTTTACTGTGACGGAAATGGGATTTGAGAAAGCCCTTTTTAATCTGTGGGTCACGCGAGGTAAAGAGGGAGGTGTCACGAATATAGAGTTGTGGTTGGATGTTCTTTCCAATGCAAGGGATACCTTGTCCTCTTCCGTTACTTCGGCATCTCCGTTGGAATGGAATGTAAATTTGTCCAAGGTATATTTGAAGGATTGTCGTTTCAAATACGCGGAGGATGAATATGAGCCTGAGGAGTATGGGATCAATTGGACAGACGTGGACTGTCGGAAGTTGGATGTAGTGATTTCCGATATCGATTTTTCAGAAGGTAGGTACGGGGCATATGTTTCGGGATTGACATTGGAAGAAAAATCCGGGTTTCGTTTATTGAATTTATCCGCAAGAATCCTGGCAGAAAACGATCAATTGTTGATTACCAAAGGCTTGATACAGACAGAAAGAAGCGAACTTTACCTGGATACGTTGCAATACAATTGGGTCCCGAACGAAAGGTATTGGCATTTTTTCACCCAAAAGATGAAACAGCGGTATGTTTTTTCTCCTTCCACTTTACACTTTGACGATTTGGCTTATTTTAACGGGGAGTTGTTGGGTATGAATAATATCATTGTCGCGAGTGGGGAGGTTTCGAGTACGGTAAATCGATTGGAGGGGCGTCGGTTGGAAATTTACCTTGGGGAGAAAAGTGTTATTAAAGGGGAATTTAAATCCATAGGATTACCCCGTTTTTGGGAGACGGATTTTGATATCACGTTCCGGGATAGTAGAATTGCTTCTGAGGAATTGGAAGGTATTTACATGCCTTGGTTGGAAAGTCATTATGTAAAATTGCCGGACTTGTTGCATAAATACAGGACTTTTGATTTGGAAGGGAATTTTAAGGGTAGAATAGAAGATTTCATATTAACGGCAAAAAGTGAGACTCCCGGGCTTTTGGGGAGTATAGGATTAACCTATAAACCGGATACGATAGCCGGGCATCGGTACCATGGAAGCTTCCGTTTTTATCATGTGGATTATGGGTTTCTTACCGGACAATCTTATTTGGGGAATGGTTCTTATTTCGGGAAATACACGGGGTACTTGAGAGATTCATCGTCTGCTTTTACCTTGAATAGCCGAATTGGCCATGTAAACCTGTTTCACGGTTCGGTGCGAAATATCGCTTTGGATGTTCATAGCGATAACGACTACATGCAACTTTCTTCATTCGTGGAAAATGACAGTATACAGGCCAGAGTCGCGTTAGACTATACGTACGGGGGGGATGCGATTCGACTGGCGGATGTGTCGGGAGAGTTGCATGTCCGGCATTGGGACTCGTGGAATACGCCTGTTTTTGGAGAACGAGAATCCTTCGGTTTCCGTTTTTTCGGTAATTACGAACAAAGAAACGAAGATGCGGAAGTGAAATTATCCGTTTCAGATCTCTCGTATGAAAATATCCGGGGAAAGTTTACCGTCGATTCGATACGTTTGGATCATAAAAAGATAGAGGACTATGGATTGACAGATTTACGCTCTTCCATGGCGGATGTACGCGTGGAAGGTTTTTACGCGGGGCTTACTTTCGAAGATTTTGTGGATAATCTGATCTGTCGTTATATCCCGGCTTATCGCTATGCTGTAGATAAAGCATTGAGACCGGGGACGAATTTTATTTGTGAAGCGGCACTCAAAGAAATAAGTCCCGTGTTGAAAGTTATCTATCCCGAGTTAACGGTTTCAGACGGGACGAGCTTTTCCTGTGATTTCAATGATTATCAAGGGAGTTTGCGAGTGAGAGTGGAAGCGGACACGTTGCGTTGGGGAGATATGCATTTGTATCATTCGAAAATCCGGGCGATCGGCGATTCTTCGACTTTACAATGTATATATACCGCGGATGAATTGAAATACAAACGTATAGGACGATTGTATAATGTTCGCAACGTGACGAATATAAAGACCAATGACGTGGACAATGCCCTTTCATGGGGAAATTGGGAAAAGGAAACATATTCCGGTTCCTTGTCGGCTAACTTACGATTGATGAAGTATCACGACCGGTATATTACACAAGTTTTTGTAAATCCCGGTACGATCGTTATGGCGGATAGCGTGTGGCAGGTCGAGAGGGCTCTTCTGTTAAAAGAGGATAAAAATATCTTCGTGAATAATTTTGTTATCTATCGTGGCGATCAACGTTTTAGCTTGCAGGGAAAAATCGGTAGCAGTCCGAGGGATACGCTTACTGTTTCTTTTGATAATTTTGATCTGGCGGAGTTTAATAGGATTATTTTCGATAATAAGGTGAAACTTTTTGGAAAAGTAGTCGGGCGGGTGAACGTGTCCGATTTTTATAAAGATCGTTTGGTTTATGCTAACGTAGACGTAAATCGGTGGGGTATAAATCAGGATACGTTGGGAACAATGAAGATCCGTTCTTTTTGGGATGCTCCGGGGAGTGCATTACAAATGCAGGTCTCGGACCAGATCGGTGATCAGGTGCCGTTGTTTATATCGGGATATTATAAACCCTCTTCGGACAGTATAAACATAAATATGTCCCTCTCCGGTATTGATATGAAATATGTATCTGATTACTTTCCGGATCTTATCAAAAAGGGTTCGGGTTCGGTTTTCGGTGATTTATCTTTGGCCGGAACGATGGAGGACGCTAAGGTCAACGGATTTTTAGGCATGGATACTGTTTCCTTCGCTTTGACCGGGTTGAATACGGATTTTTCTATTGACGACCGGATACAGATAAGAGACAACAGAATTTTACTGGATCGTTTTGCTATTCGGGATGCCGCTTCCAACGAGGCGACTTGTTCCGGATATTACGATATAGGAAGCAGTTTGTATGATGTGAATGTACAATTAAAGAATTTCATGGTGTTGAATACGCGTATGGAACAAGGCGAATCTTTCTATGGTCAATTGTATATTAGCGGGCTGACTCGTATGCACAATTTGAACGGGCCGACTAATTTTGCTGTTAATATAAAGACGGAACCTCATTCTAAAATATACGTTCCCCTGACATCGGCCACTTCGGAAAATAGCGGACAATTTTTGCATTTCATGGGTAACGAGCGGTCGGATACCCTGAGGCGTCCTTTGGAGTTTCAGCATTCCTTGGCAGATTGGGTCGATCTGAATGCTAACCTGGAGATTAATAATAATCTGGAGGTACAGATTATATTTGATCCTACGATCGGGGATATATTGAAGACGGTGGGAAGTGGGGATATCAGAGTTTCTTTGGATAAAGACCGTCAATTAAATGTTTTTGGTGAATATAAAATCGAAAAAGGGGATTATCTTTTCACGTTGAGTAATTTGGTCAACAAAAAATTTATTTTGACTCCCGGGGGAAGTATAAAATGGAATGGCTCTTTGGATGACGCTATCATTGATATGAGTGCTGTTTATCATTTAAAAACGTCGTTGAATGATTTATTGTCCGGCATGGAGAAGGGGACAACCAAGGTACCCGTGGAGTGCGTGTTGAACTTGAAAGAAAATTTGATGAATCCTTCCGTGAACTTCAGTATTAATTTCCCTTCTTTGGATGCCCAGATGAAAAGTTTGATACAAAGTCTTTTCGCCAGTCAGGATGATATCAATAAGCAGATGTTTTCTCTTTTGATATTGAATAAATTTTACACTCCGGATTACGTAGATAAATTGGAGGGTAAGGAGGAGAGAAGTGCCGGCTATCAGGTGGGAGTGACTACCGCGAGTGAGTTGCTTTCTAACCAGTTGTCTCGTTGGTTCTCGCAAATCAGCAATAATTTCGATATAGGGTTCTCTTACCGTCCCGGGGATGAGGTGACTACCAATGAATTCGAACTGGCTCTTTCCACTCAAATTTGGAACAACCGGGTGACTATTTCTGCTAACGGTAATGTGGTCGAAAAGGCTAAAACGACTTCTAATAGTCCGATTACGGGAGATTTTGACGTGGATGTAAAAATCAATAAGCAAGGTACTTTAAAATTGAAGGCTTATTCTCATACGGATGAGAAGATCACGTACAATGCCACGGAGACGGTTCAAGGGGTCGGTATCTCTTATCAAGAGACTTTCGATACATTCAAAGAGTTGTTACGAAAATATTTTGGTTTTTTCAAACGGAAAAAACCTTTACCGGAAGATATGCAAACGGTTGATAATAAAGTACAAGATTAATATTCTGTATGCTCTTTTTTATTTTCGATTCATATGTCATTGTTTTTTTCCTTTTTTTTAATGAAATTGGGAACGTTACATGAATACGTATAACCAACTAATATTAAAAAAATGACAGAAAAAGATTACATGGATCGTGAGGCCAAATATGGTGCTCATAATTATCATCCGCTACCCGTGGTGTTAGAGAGAGGAAAAGGAATTTTTGTATGGGATGTGAACGGGAAACGTTATTTTGATTTTCTTTCCGCCTATTCTGCCGTGAATCAGGGGCATTGTCATCCGAAGATCGTGAAAGCTATGACCGATCAGGCCAAAACGCTGATGTTGACTTCCAGGGCATTTTATAATAATGTTTTAGGCGAGTGGGAAGAATACATCACCGAGTATTTTGGGTATGATAAGGTGTTGCCGATGAATAGCGGGGCAGAAGCGGATGAAACGGCTTTAAAGCTTTGTCGTCGTTGGGGATACGACGTGAAGGGTATTCCTGCCGATCAGGCAAAAATCATTGTCTGCGATAATAATTTCCACGGTCGTACGATTACGATTGTAACCCTTTCTAACGATCCTTCTTCTTACGCGGGTTTCGGACCTTTTACTCCTGGGTTCGTACGTATACCTTATAATGATATTCCGGCCTTGGAAAAAGAGTTGAAAGATCCTAACGTGGCGGGATTTTTGTTGGAACCGATACAGGGAGAGGCCGGCGTGTTCGTGCCTGAGGATGGCTACCTGAAAAAGGCTTATGATTTGTGTAAGGCCCATAATGTGTTATTTATGGCTGATGAGGTACAAACCGGAGTGGCTCGTACGGGGCGGATGTTGGCATGTGATCATGAAGGAGTCCGACCGGATGTTTTGATTTTAGGAAAAGCCATATCCGGGGGCGCAATGCCTGTTTCCTGCGTGTTGGCCGATGATGAGATTATGTTGACCATTAAGCCGGGAGAGCATGGTTCTACCTATGGTGGTAATCCGATTGCGGCAAAAGTGTCTATGGCGGCTTTACAGGTCGTGAAAGATGAGAAATTAGTAGAAAATGCCGAAAAATTAGGTAAAATTTTCCGGAAGAAGGTAGGAGAGATAAAATCCGATATGATCGAGTCGGTTCGCGGTAAGGGTTTATTGAATGCCGTGGTAATTAAGCCGAAGAATGGAAAGACGGCTTGGGATGTATGTTTGAAATTGCGGGATAACGGTTTGTTGGCTAAGCCTACCCACGAACATATAATTCGTTTTGCGCCGCCTTTGGTAATTAAGAAGAAACAATTACTCGAAGCGATCGACATCATTAAAAAGACCCTGGAAGAATTCAAGTAGACAAGGTATAATCTCAAAGAGGTATACAAAATAAAGTTTATAACCGTTGTAAAATAAAGAGAAATCTGTTTTACAACGGTTATTTTTGTACAATCGAAGCCTATTTATTTTTTAAGGGGAGCTTGAGGCGGTTGGGGTTCCGCTTTCTTTTTATCGATCATTTTACATTCTCCGTTAAATTGAGCTCCCGGTTCTACAATCAAAGTGTGTGTGACAATCGTTCCTTCTATGATGGATTTCGATTTCAGAATCACACTTCCTTCCGAAATAATATTTCCGGTTAATTTGCCGAATATTTCAATGTAAGGGGCTTTTGTTTGTCCTGTGATATTTGCTACCGGGCCAATAATTATTTTTCCGTTCGTTGTCATGTTTCCCTTTAGTGTCCCGTTAATACGAATGTCTTTATCCGTTTGTAAATCACCTTCCAGTGTAAGCCCTTCGTTTAATAAGTTGAAAATGTTTTCTGTTTCTTTCTCTTTTGCCATGGCTTTCTTTTTTAACATATATATTAATATTAAGGATTGATAGGTGATAGTATATCAGTATTTTAAACCCAATGACGTAACTCATAAAACGAACGTTTTATGAGAATGGTAATAGGTATATTTTTTAGAAATTAGATACAAAGTAATATATAATTATAACTCTGATTGACAATTAGATGGTTTCAGTATTGGAAGGCGAATATGGTGTAATAATAGAGTACGAATCGTATTTATAAAACCTTCGTTTAAAGCGTAATATTATAAAATAAAAATGATATGGATAGTATAAATGGAGTAAAATATGTGTGGTTGAAATGAAATATAGTCATAACTGCATGGAATATAGCGGGTAAATGTTTAAAATTGTTTTTATATATAATGCGTTTATAGGTATTGATTATCACTTCGAGGAGGGTAGTTCCCGGTATTTTAGGTTTATTATAACATAATTTTAAAATATCAATTTATTTATTCTTAGATTTATCTTGCTATATTTGTTACGAGGTTTGTGCGTAGCCTTATATATTTATTTATTCACTTAAATTTACACAAATGAGAAAATGTAGATTGGTTATTTTAAGCTTATTTCTTTTTCTGTTGTTTTTGCCGGGTGCTTTCGGGCAGGAACAGGATAAGTTACTGCAACTTTTGAAGCAAGAGTTAGCGTATGATATGAAAGAGTTGCAGAAACAGGAATTTCCTCCTTATCACATGAATTTCCGTGTTTTGGATGATAGAAACGTGAATATATCCAGCTCTTTCGGGGCGACTATGTCGGTTCAAGACTATCGTACCCGTATGTTGGTACCTCAGATCCGTTTAGGTGATACGTTACTGGATAATTTTAAATATAATTACATGGGAACGGCACCGGATCAAAGAAGAAATTACCGGGGGTCGTTGCTTCCTTTGGAAGATGAAAACGGAGAGGACGGTATAAAGCAGGCTATTTGGTCGGAGGTTATAAAGCGTTACAATTTTGCCCTTGATATGTACGAGAAGGCAAAAACACAAAGTACGGTAAGTGTGGATAACGAGGATAAAGCTCCTTGCTTTTCTTCCACTCCTGTGGAAAAGTATTATGAAGCACCGATTCCGGCAGAAAAGCAAGCTATTGATGTAAAAGCCTGGGAAAAGCGTTTGAACGAGGTTTCTTCTATATTTAAAGAGTCTTCTTTATTGCAGGAGGGACAGGCGAGCTTGAGTTTCCGGGTATTGCGTACTTATTTCGTGAATACAGAGGGTACGGAAGTCGTGCAGAACCGGACGTACGCTCGTATTATCATTTCTGCTTCCATGAAAGCCGAGGACGGGATGGATTTACCGTTGAATCTTTCTTATTTTGCTTACGAGCTGAAAGATCTTCCTTCCAACGAGCGTTTGATTGCGGATGCGAAAGATATGGTAAAAAGATTGAATATTTTGCGGACGGCCCCGGTCGTTGATCCTTATACGGGACCGGCCATCCTTTCAGGGCCTGCCAGCGGTGTTTTTTTTCACGAAATCTTTGGACATCGTTTGGAAGGTCATCGGATGAAGAGCGGCGGACAAACTTTTAAGAAAATGGTAGGCGAGCAAGTTTTACCAGTTGACTTCCAGGTATATTCGGATCCCACGCTGAGACAATATGCAGGAGATTATATGAACGGTTTCTATCTGTATGATGACGAGGGAGTTAAGGCCCGTCGGGTGGATGTCGTTACGAACGGAGTATTGAAAGAGTTTTTGATGAGTCGGGTTCCTTTGGAGGGATTCCCTCATAGCAATGCTCACGGACGTACTGCCGGAGGTGGGGATCCCGTATCCCGTCAGGCCAATTTGGTCGTGGAAACGACGAATCCCCGGACTGAGGCTCAATTACGCCAGATGTTGATAGAGGAGGCTAAGAAACAAGGAAAAGAATACGGTTATTATTTCAAAGAGGTAACGAGTGGTTTTACTTATACGGGAGAGGGGGGAAGTTTGAACTCCTTTAATGTAACTCCGTTGGAGGTATACCGTGTTTACGTGGACGGTCGCCCGGACGAGTTGGTTCGGGGGGTAGACCTGATCGGTACGCCCTTGTCTATGTTTTCCAATATCGTAGCCGGTGGAGATCGGCCGAGCGTGTTCACGGGAATGTGTGGCGCTGAGTCCGGATGGGTGCCCGTAACGGCAAGTTCTCCCATGATTTTCGTTAATAAGATTGAAACGCAACGGAGAGAAAAGTCTCGGCAATTGCCTCCCATACTGCAGGCTCCGAGTGAAAACAAGAAATAAAAGTTATTGTACTTTGGTTTAAAGTCTAAAATCGTAAATCTAAAATAAGATGAGATATATATTAGCTGTATTTTTGCTTTTTTTGCTGGTCGCTCCGGTATCGGCACAAAGCGATTCCGATAAGGTGGTTTTCAAAGCTATGCAAGATGAGATCGAGCGGAATAAAGAAGAAATTGTTTTGCCGAATATGCAAAGACCTTTTTTCCTGTCTTACGCGTTGGGACATTATCGTCAGTTTGAAATAGTGGGGGTATTGGGAGGGGTAGTAAACTCTTACGTGTCGAATGGGAATACGACAGGGGGAGTCCAGTTGATGTTGGGTGATTATAATCACACGAGTGATGCCATGTACGTGGGACAATATGCAGAGGCGTCTATTCCCGAAGAGATGGATTATTTGGGTGTCCGGAGAGGTTTTTGGTTGGCAACCGATGTCATGTATAAGTTTGCCCTGCAATCGGCATCTGCCAAGGATGCTTATTTGAAAGCTAATCCACAATCTACTGAAGAAGCTCAATTGGCTGATTTGGAAAAAGTAGAACCTATCGTAAAGATCGTGGAGCCCAAGGAGCCTTATACGATCGATCGTTCTAAGTTGGAAGAGATAGTAAAAGAATTGTCCGTTATTTTTAAAAATTACAAGGAGATATACAATACGCGGGTTGTGGTAAGTGGTATAGATATGGAGTTGTATCGCCAAACGACGGATGGGGTTTCCGTGAAGCAACCTTCTCGTTTTGTGAATCTTTTTGCACAGGGAACCGTAACGACTCCGGAAGGCGAGAAGATTACGGATACTTACTCTGTTTTGGTGAAAACCCCGGAGGATTTACCTTCCATAGAGGAATTGAAGAAAAATGTAACGAAATTTGCAGAGAATCTGGTTAAATTGAAAGATGCTCCTAAAGTTGAAGAGTATTATTCCGGTCCGGTATTATTTGAGGACGGTGCCGCTTCTTCGATCTTCACTCGTAATCTGTTGAATAAACAAGGTCTGTTTGCTTATCGCAAGCCTAATTCAGACCGTGTTCAACAAGTAAAGACGTTAGACGACCGAATGGGTAAGAAGATCATAGACTCTCGTTTGACTGTAAAAAATTACAGCACATTGGATAAATACAACGGAGTTTCTTTGATCGGTGCTTATGAGATCGATGCAGAGGGAGTTGTTCCGGAAAAAGAGATGACTTTAGTAGAGCATGGTATTCTTCGGGGAATGTTGAACGGTTGTGTGCCTACCTCGAAGGCTCCGCACTCTACCGGTAGTTCCCGGTTCGTGTATAGCGGAATAGCTTACGTGACTGCTCCCGGTACGATTCACATCCAAGCGGATAAAGGAATTAAGCCGGAGAAGATGAAAAAAGCCTTAATTAAGGCCGCGAAGGAAGAAGGGTTGGATTACGCTTACATTGTTCGTCGTATAAGTGGTATCGGATCCTTGCTTTATCGGGTGAATGTAAAAGACGGTAGCGAAACATTGACCCGTACGGCTGATATTTCTGCGATTACTTTACCTAAGATTAAGCGTGTATTGGAGATCTCAAACAAAGAAAATGTCTCCAATTACATTTTGAACAATGATGTTTTATCTTCTTTGATTTATCCTTCTGCCATTTTAATAGAAGATGTCGAGATCGGTAAATTGCCTGTAAAGGCTGAGAAAGCACCCGTATTGACTTATCCGTTGCAACGATAAAAGTTTTTTCATATAAAAAAAGCCGGATAAAAAAATCCGGCTTTTTTAGTTTTACCATCCGCCGCCGAGGGCAAGGTATAAATAGACAACCGAAAGTAGTTCGTCCCGGATGGCGTTATTCAGGCTGATTTGAGCATCAAAATAGCCACGTTGTGCGTCCAATACGTCTAAGTAACTGATTACACCGTTAATGTATTGGAGGGTTGCCAAATCCATATAGGAGTGAGCGGCTTCTTCCAAATGTAAACGTGATTCTCGTATCTCTTTTATTTTCTGGTAGGAAGTCAGGGCGTTGTCAACCTCTTTAAAAGCGGTCAACACGCTTTTTTGATAGGCGTATACTTCCTGTTCGTAAGCAGCTTTTGCCGCTTTCAGTTTGGCCCTGTGTTTACCCATGGCGAATAAAGGTTCGAGTAATTCGCCTCCTATGTACCAGTAGGGTGCTTTCAAAAAATGACTGAGTTCATTATTCTCCAGGCCGTATACCCCGGTTAGTTTGAAATTAGGGAATAAGTTCGTGTAGGCAATGCCGACTTTGGCATTTGCTGCCTTTAGCTTTAGTTCAGCTTGCCTGAGATCCGGGCGGCGTTCCAATAATGTGGAGGGTAAACCAACGGGTAATGATGGGGGTAGAGCTTGATTTACGATATCTTGTCCGCGAGGGATTTGTCCCGGGTAGTGTCCGGTAAGTAAAGAGATTTCGTTTTCTTTTAATTTTATTTTGCGTTCCAAGTCCGGAATCAAGGTTTTGGTTTTAGCCAATTCCACCTGTGCTTGTCTGTAAGAGGTCTCGGATGTCAACCCTCCTTCGAAACGGAGTTTAGCTAAATATACGCTTTCTTCCCGTGCCTTAAATGTTTGTCGTACAATACTTAGTTCTTGATCCAGTGCTCTGAGTTCAAAATAAGCTTGTGCGACTTGTGCGATCAGTGTCATTTGCAAGGCTCGTTTACCTTCTACCGTTTGCAGATAAGCGGCTAAGCTTTCTTGTGTGGCCCAGCGCAGTTTACCCCATAGATCAACTTCCCAGGTGAGGTTTAATTTAGCTTCGAAGGTATTCTCCGGGGTTGCGTCATACTCTCTCTCTCCACCGATTTGTCCTTGGATTTGTGGAAATAAATCGGCCTTGCTGATCCGTTGGTAAGCTTTGCTTTCCTTGATCCGGGCAGCGGCAATCAACATATCTTTGTTGTGTTCCAAAGTCGTTTTAATCAATCCTTGCAATACGGTATCCCTATACAGTTCCCACCATTTGATATGCTGGACGGAAAGGGTGTCTTTGCCTCCGGCAAGAATCGCTTGCGGGAGATCTAATTCGGGACGGGTATATTTTTGTCCTAATTTGCAGGAGGTGAGAAGAACTCCTGTCAGTAGTCCGATACTTATGAGCTTATAGTGTTTCATAGTCTTACATAACTTTAAAATGGGTGTCTAACTTATTTCAGTTTGAAATTTCATTTGGCACCCTGCGATGTTTTTTCTGCTTCAGTTTATAGATCATGATGAAGAAGAAGGGAACCAGAATAATTCCGACCGTAATCGCGACGATCATACCGAAAAATACTCCCGTGCCGATGGAATGACGGCTGGCAGATCCCGGACCGCTTGCTATTACGAGAGGAAGCATACCTAAAACAAAAGCCAGTGAGGTCATTAAAATAGGACGGAACCGGGCCCTTGCGGCTGTTACAGCCGCTTGTACGGCATCGATGCCCCGGTCTACTTCTATTTTGGCAAACTCCACGATTAATATGGCGTTTTTGGCGGCCAGACCGATGAGGGTAACTAATCCGATCTGGAAATAAATATCGTTTTCCAATCCGAAAACCCATATCCCTAAATAAGCTCCGAAAGCGGCAACCGGAAGGGATAGCAACACGGAAACAGGCACGAGCCAGCTTTCGTATAAAGCGGCTAAGAACAAAAATACAAAGGTAAATACCAGAATCATGACGAGTCCGGTTTGTCCTTCCGCTTTTTTCTCCTGGAAGGAAAGACCGCTCCATTCGATACCCATATTTTCAGGTAAACGGGTCCGGGCTATTTTTTCTATGGTGTTCATGGCTTGTCCGGAACTGTATCCCGGTGCGGCAGAACCCCGAATCACGGCGGTAGAGAACATATTAAATCTTTTTATACTTCCCGGTCCGGTCGTGTATTCGGCTGATCCCAACGCCGTCAGGGGAACCATGTTCCCTTTGGCCGTTTTAACAAAAAACAGATTCAGGTTATCTTTGTATTTGCGGTACGGGGATTCTGCTTGAATGTAAACTTTATATACCCGGTTGAACATATTGAAGTCGTTCACGTAAACCGATCCCGTGTAAGCTTTCATCGTTGAAAATATGTCGGCCAGCGGGATGCCCAATAATTGGGCTTTATCGCGGTCTACATCGAAATACAATTGTGGAATCTCGGCTTGTAATGAGGAGGATATTCCTGTAATGGCCCGGGAACGGGAGGCGTATTTCATTAACGTGTCGACGGCTTCCACGAGATTTTCGAATGTGGCTCCGTTGCGTGCCTCTATTTGCATTTCAAACCCCCCGGAGGCTCCTAATCCCGGGATCACGGGAGGTGTGGATAAAAACACCTGTGCTTCCGGGTAATTGGAAAATTCGGAACGTACCTCCTCCATGACTTTCTCCAATGATAAGTCACCTTTTTTTCTTTCCTTCCATGATTTAAGTATGACGGTCAGTTCTGCTCTGGATTGTGCCGTTCCGATCCTCGGACTGGTTCCCGTCACATTTTGTACATACTCGACAGCCGGATGTTTTCTCAAAAATTCTACGGCTCTTTCCGTTACGATACGGGTACGTTCAAGACTTGCCCCTTCTGGTAGAGCCAGTTCGATTTTAAAATATCCCTGATCCTCTTCGGGTAAGAAACTGCTCGGAATAAACCGGTTCAACACGAAAATGAGTATAAGGATCATGCCGAATCCGGCAATGATACGGCGGGGGCAATTTACGGCTTTATATAAAGTCCGAATGTAAAAATTGTTGCCTCTTGCCAACCATTCGTTGATTTTGCGGAAAATAAAATTTTTCTCATGTTTATTCGGTCGAAGCATGATGGCACACATGGCCGGACTCAGAGTCAGGGCTACCAATGTAGAGATCAGTACGGAGACGACTATTGTTATGGCAAATTGGCGGTAAAGCATTCCCGTGATTCCCGGAAGAAAACTGACCGGAATGAAAACGGCTGCCAGAACCAATGAGGTTGCGATCAAAGCGCCGGTTAATTCTTTCATTGCCTTGCAGGTGGCTTGGTAGGGGGAGAGTCCTTCTTCCATAAGGCGTTCGACACCTTCTACGACGACAATGGCGTCATCCACAACAATACCGATAGCCAGTACTAATCCGAGTAATGTCAACATGTTCAGGGAGAATCCCATCATGAGCATAACACCGAAAGTGCCTATTAAAGAGACGGGAACCGCGAGTAACGGGATGACTGAGGCTCTCCAGTTTTGCAAAGAAAGAAAAACCACCATGATAACTAAAAAGAGGGCCTCGAAAAGTGTTTTGTAAACTTCATGTATTGATTCCGATATGTAAGTGGTGATGTCGAAGGGAATAGAGTAACTTAATCCTTCCGGGAAGTTTTTGCTGATCTCTTCCATGGCTTCTTTCACGTTATCGGCTACTTCTATGGCGTTGGCTCCCGGAAGCATGTATATGCCCAATACGGCGGCATTCTCCCCGTTTATACCACTTTCCGTGGAATAGGAACCCGCTTCCAACGAGACCCTGGCCACGTCGCGTAAGCGGATCATGGAACCGTCCGGGTTGGCGCGAACGACAATTTCTTCAAATTCATTAATGCTGGAGAGCCGTCCCGGGGCGGAAATAGGGATGGTCAGATCCGATCCGGAGATCGGTTGTTGACCTAAAACTCCGGCGGCGGATTCCCGGTTTTGATCTTTCAGTACATTTTGGAGATCTTTGACCGTTAGTCCGAAATTTGCCATTCGGTCGGGAAGTACCCAGATACACATGGCGTAGTATCGGCTTCCGATATTTGAAACCCGTCCTACTCCCGGTATCCGTCGAAGGATATCCAATACGTTGATCGTGGCGAAATTACTCAGATAAATTTCATCAAAACGAGCGTCGGACGAAGTGAGGCACAAGGTCATCAACTGACTGGATGACTGTTTCTCTACTTTAATGCCGTTTTGTATTACTTCGGCCGGAAGACGCGATTCCGCTAATTTAACCCGATTCTGAATATCCACGGCGGCAAGTTCTGCATCGGCCGAAATGTCGAATGTTACGTCGATAGAGAGACCACCGGAATTGGAACTACTCGATTCCATGTAAAGCATTCCCGGGGTTCCGTTTAACTCTTGTTCAATGGGTGTGGCCACGGCTTGAGAAACCGTAAGGGCGCTGGCTCCCGGATAGGAAGCCGATATTTTTACTACCGGGGGGGTGATTTGCGGGTATTGATCGACAGGAAGAAGGAATAAACCGATAAAACCTATGATCACGATTACGATAGAGAGCACGGCCGAGAAGATCGGCCTATCGATAAAAAAGGTTAATTTCATAAGCTTTTTTCCTCCTCTTCTTTAGTGGCAACGACTGGAAGTACAAGACTTCCCGGGGTTAATTTATGGAAACCTTCCACCACGATAAGTTCTCCTTCTCCCAATCCCCGTTCTACGACGACCTGATTTTCAAATTCCGGACCTAATTCGATGAAACGTTTTTCTGCGGTACTGTCTCGTCGTACGACATAGATATAAGCACCTCCTTTTTCAGTTACGACGGCTTTCGTGGGAACGACGATGGCATGCTCCCGTACATCGAGCAACAGTTTTACTTTGGTAAATTGTCCGGGTAACAGGATACGATTCGGATTCGGAAGTTCTGCCCGTACCCCGAACGTTCCGGTTTGAGGATCAACCTGCGGTTCCGCGAAGTCAACGACTCCCTTTATGGGATAAACGGAGTTATCCGCCAGGGTTATCGTGACGTTAGGCTGCCAGGAGCGGTTAGCGTCTTTTTCTCCTAAGCGGACATTACGCTGCTGGCTACGTAAATAGTCCAATGCGGTCAAACTGAAATCAACGAGCACCTCGTCACTCTCCACGATCGTGGCTAAAAGCGATTTGGAACCCGGACCTACCAATGTCCCTATATCCACGTAGCGTTCGCTAATATAGCCGTCGATAGGGGACTTCACGGTCGTGTAGCTTAATTCCAATTCGGCTTGAGCCAGATCGGCCTTGCTCATGGCAACGTTGGCTTCTGCGCTTTCCGAAGCGGCTTTTGCGTTATCCAAATCCAATTGACTGGCGGCTTTTTGAGCGTATAAAGGTTGAAGACGTTCGACATCCCGGTCCGATTTGGCTTTTTGGGCGTTGTCTTTTTTTAGTTGAGCTTTTGCTTTATCCACTCTTGCTTTATATAAATCGCTGTTGATCCGGAACAGAGGTTGGTTTTTATGTACTCTTTTTCCTTCTTCGAATAACATTTGTTCGAGATAACCTTCTACTCTGGCCCGAACTTCAACGAAACGTTTGGCTCGAATTCTTCCCACGTATTCACCGTATATCTCAACATCATCAACACCGACTTTTTCAACGGTTACAACTTGTCTTTCCGGTTCCTGATTTTTTTTACATCCGACTAAAGATACAAGCAAAAAAATAATAAGGACTTCACATAATCTATTCATACTTTTTTGTTTTAATTTCGTACACGATGCCCTTTCTTATGAAAATGGCGTGCTATTTTTGGATAATTCGATAATATTAATTGTATTCGATTGGTTATCAGTGATATGTTTTACGTACCCCAGATGGAAATTGTTTAATGTCCGGTCGAAATCTTGAGGTATTTTTCCACGGTATTGGGGAATTATTCTACGTTGGAGCGATTTCACAAAAAATAATTAACATCGGATATTCAATCAAAGATGTTAATTATTTTTTATGTGATTGCAGTATTATTTTACGGATCTGTAATTAAGATATCGCTATTTTCAGCATATTATTTCCAAATGTTATTTCAATCCGCTACGTTCAAGGAGAGCGTCGACCGTAGGTTCTTGCCCGCGGAAGCGTTTATAAAGAATCATGGGATTTTCCGACCCCCCTTTTTCCAAAATATTTTTACGGAAAGAAGTTGCCGTTTTCTTATCGAAAATTCCATTCTTCTTGAAAACGGAAAAGGCATCGGCATCCAGGACTTCCGCCCATTTGTAACCGTAATATCCGGCAGCATATCCTCCTGCGAAGATATGCCCGAAGGCTGTTGAAAAGGCACTTCCTTTTACTGCCGGCATGATCTCCGTTCTACCCATAGCCCTATTCTCGAACTCGATCAAAGGTTCCGTCACCGGTTGGGTAATGGTATGCCATGCCATATCTACCATGGCGAAACTTAATTGCCGGTCGCTGGCATATCCGCTTTGAAAATTAGCTGATTTTTTGATTTTGTCGATGTATTCTTGAGGTAATCTTTCCCCCGTTTGGTAATGTACGGCCCAGGTATCCAGCCACTCTTTTTCCAATGCCCAGTTTTCCATGATTTGAGAGGGTAATTCCACGAAATCACGGTAAACATTCGTTCCTGAAGTAGATCCGTAAGTACATTTGGATAACATGCCGTGCATCGCGTGTCCGAATTCATGTAAGAATGTGGTTACTTCATTAAAAGACAGGAGTGAAGGTTTCGTCTCTGTCGGTTTGGTAAAATTCATTACCATGGAAATCAACGGGCGGGAATCCTTGCCGTCTTTTATTTTTTGTCCTCTGAATTCGGTCATCCAGGCTCCGCCGCCTTTACTTTCTCTCGGAAAGAAATCCAAATAAAGTACACCTAAATAGGTACTGTCTGTATCATAAACTTCAAATGTTTTCACCTCTTTGTGATACAACGGGATATTATGCACCTCTCTGAAGGTAATTCCATATAATTGGTTGGCTAAATCGAATATGCCGGATTGTACGTTTTCCAGTTTGAAATAAGGTTTTAACATTTCATCATCGAGGGCATATTTTTCTTGCATGAGTTTATTGGAATAATAGGCCCAATCCCAACGTTGTAGTTCTCCTTTCAGGCCGGCTTTGCGGGCATACTCTTCCACCTCTTTTTTGTCTCTCAAAGAGGCCGGATGGGATGCTTTATGTAATTCTTCGATGAAATTATTCACGATCTCCGGAGTATTGGCCATGCGATCGGTAAGGGCGTATTCAGCGTAATTCTTATATCCCATGATTTGGGCCAGTTCCAATCTCAGAGCGGTAATTTTTTTTATAATTTCTTCATTGTTGTATTCGTTGTCATGGTATCCCCTGGAAGAGTTCGCCCTATACATTTGTTCTCTTAATTTCCGGTTATCGGCATATTTCATAAAGGGGGCGAAACTCGGGTAGTGGAGCGTGAATATCCAACCTTCCTTTCCTTTTTGTTTGGCTGTTATTGCGGCCATCTCTTTTACTCCTTCCGGTAGTCCTGACAGATCCTCTTCTGTTGTCACGTGTAATTCGAAGGCATTGGTTTCGGCCAGTTCGTTTTTATCGAAGGTCAGGCTCAACTTGGAGAGTTCGATGGAAACCTCTTTGAACCGTTCTTTGTCGGCTCCTTCCAGATTGGCTCCGCCTTTGATAAAGGCTTTCCAGGTCTTCTCCAGTAATGCATGCTGTTCCGGATTCAGATTCTGTTTTTCTTTTTGCTCGTAAACCTGTTTTACCCGGTTAAAGAGTTCCTGATTCATGTATATTTCGTGACCGTATGCTGTTAATTTAGGAGAGACTTTTTGGGCTATATCCTGCATCAGGCTGTCGGTCATGGCAGAATTCAGGTTAAAGAAAATACTGGAAATATATTCCAAACGCTCTCCGGTATTGTCGAGGGCAACAATGGTGTTTTCGAATGTAGGAGTCTCTTTGGAAGCGGCAATCCGAGCGACCTCTTTTTTTGCGTCTTCAATAGCTATATCAAAAGCCGGTTCGTAGTGTTCCGCCTTTATTTTATCGAACGGAGGGGTCTGGTGCGGGGTATCGAAAGCCGTTAATAAGGGATTTTGATCGCTTTTACCGCAAGAGGCCATAACGAGAATAATTGCAGCCATAAAAGTTATTTTTTTCATTTATAAAAGTCAGTTTAATTTATACTTCAAATTGCGGGTACAAAAATAAGATTTTTTCCGCTTTTCCGGTAGATTATTTTTTTCCTTTAAAAAGGATTTGAACTTCCAATATCATAGGAATGATACTTACCGTTATCTTCAAGTCCATTTCGTCTTCCTTGATCGTTCCGTTAGGAGAATAACCGATGGTTTGTTTGCCGTAAACGACGTTTCCGTTTCCAGCCAAATAGAACGTGTCTGCCGTTTGTGTTATTTGGCATTTTGCCGGTTCTATTTTGATTCCTTCTACGGGCATTTTGAAATCAATTAATTGAATGAAAATTTCCTCTTCCGCGTTCCGGGTTATTTCTAATTTGCAGGGAACCGGTTCGTCCGGTATTAATTTTTTCCCGTCGGGAGCCGGTTTGATCATACTTTTAATATGTTCCGGTAATTCGATGGTAGCTTCTCCTTTGTACACTCCCGGCAAGGAGGTGACATCGTTTGCTTTTTTCCGGCTGCATCCCGTGCAGGAAGTCATCAGGTGTGCCATTAACAACAGTAAGAAAAGAATCCCGGTAAAGAGTCGTATCCGCTTCATTGTTTTTGATTTTATTTTTTGTATTTTCGAACGGCTAAAATAAGAAAACCTTTTTAAGAATTAAAACAGCTTGAATAATGAAATTCGTACGCGTATTCCTTTTAATTGTAATAAGTATTTTTGGGGTTGAAAATTTCCTGTTCGCGGGTGATAAGGAAAAAAAGGACAATGCGGCTTCGGTTGCAGGAGTATACGAGGGAACGGCCTTCGTGGAGATCATGCAACAAGAGATGGAATTGAAACTGGAACTGATACGAATTCATAAGGATAGCGTTATCGTGAAGGTGACGAATTTCGTACTGCCTAACGGTCAAAAATTCAATTACCGTTCTCAAGGTGTTTCCGTGAAATCGGAAATAAAGCAAGGGAAAACGATTTATAATCTTTATATCTCTTTCTCCTATACCTATAACGGAATGCCCATGGAGGTGAAAGCCTCGGGGAAAGTGATTGACGGTCAGCTCGATTCTGAAGTGAAGGCTACCATCATGCAGTCCATGGAAACCAAAGTGACCTATAAGGCGAAAAAACAAAAAAAGTAGTATATTCTAAAATTGATTGTTTGTTTGGACTTTTTTATATTTTTGTATACTTTTTGAGCGTAAATCGTGTATGCAGAAACGGATATAATAAAGAGTCTCAAACAGGGCGATCCCTTGTGTGTAAAGATGATGTTTGATAATTATTATCAGGCTTTATCCGTTTATGTTTTGCGCTATATTGATTCGTTTCAGGATGCTGAAGACCTTGTTCAGGATGTTTTTATCTCCTTTTGGGAAAATAAAAAAGGCACTCGTTTCGTCGGGTCCGTTCGAGGATATTTGTTCGGGTCCGTAAAAAAGGCTGCACTGAAGTTCTTGGAACCGTTCGGGACGTTTTATTTTTGAAGAGATCGAGAATCATTTGAATTCACTTCCCGAACGTTTAGAAAATTTATCGGAGGAGGAGATTCGTTTACGTCAGCATAGACTGCAAAAAGAGGTTGACCGATTACCGGAAAAGTGTCGAGAGGTGTTCGTCTCTATTGTTTTGGAAGATATGTCTTATAAAGAGGTCGCTCAAAAATTATCTGTTTCGATGAATACGGTAAAGACTCATTATTCAAGAGCTTTGAAACAATTACGTGAAGAGTTGGATGCTATCGTCCTTTTGTTGTTAAGGCATTGATCGGTATAATTTTCGCCTTTTCGTCCGAAAGGTAGTTGTTGAAGAAAATAATGTTTTTAATAGATAGGCAAACTGAAAACGGATGGTTGAATAAACGTGGATTCTCCGTATGACGGAAAATCCACGTTTTTATTATCGGGGGTACATTTACGTTATTGTTCGGGGAGATTGAATTTTGGAATTACATTTGTTTTTATAAATAAGTTGTTATTTTGTGAATAATAGTTTTATAGGTTATATGTTGTAATTCACAGATTATTATACTGTTTGTATATTGGATTATATTGAAATACGGCTGTTTTTTAACTTAAAAATGAGGGGTTAATAGTAAGAAAATATTTGTATTGATGATAAAAAAAGTTATTTTTGACAAGTGTATGGGTGGTGACTAAAATAAGCAAAAGCATGGTAAGGTCTGTTTTTGATAGTAAAATGTTCGAAAAATTATTTCATCTTCATTTTGTAGATTTGATGGGCTTTGTTAATAGCTATGTAAAAGATGAGGAAGTAGCTAAAGATATTGTTCATGATGTTTTTCTGGTACTCTGGAATAATAGAAAGCGATTAGACTTTTCCTATTCGATGAAATCTTATTTATTTACGTTATCCCGGAATTATGCCTTGAATTACTTGAAGCACTTGCGCGTTGTTGCCTCGAATGAACGGGAGATGACGGCTTTCATAGAGAGTACGAATGATGAATTGGAGCAACGTGAGAAGAGATTGTTTCGTTTACATGAAAAGCTGCTTCTATTACCTCAAAAACAGCAGGAAATATTGAAAAAGTGTTTTATAGAAGGGAAGGGGTATAAAGATGTGGCCGAAGAGTTCGGAATCAGTTTGAACACGGTAAAAACCCATCTGTCCCGGGCTTTGAAATTTTTGCGGGAGGAGATGCATGACGAAGTGGTTTTATTGTTCTTCCAGTATAGAAAGATGGGTATGGGAAGATTTTAATTTCTATTCCGGAGGATTAATTAAAAGTGCCGGAGAAATAGCATTGTTTTCTCCGGCAGCACACTACGGCGGGTTGTTTGTTTTATGTTTAGGTAATTGGTTTCAAATGTTTTTGTAAGTACGTGGAAAGGGATATGAATACCCCTTTCTTGGTACTTGAAAGAATGTTTTTATCTTCCCCGTCTCCGGATCCAGATGATGATAGCCGCGATCGCTAACAAGATCGGGAAGAGTCCCATGAGACCGAGTTTTGAAATATACATTCCCGTTTCACCCACGCGCACGGCGTTGTCGGGCGGATTGGGGCGGCGCACGTCGATGGGCACTTCCTCGTCGGACATCCAGAAGAAGGAGCCGGTAATAAGCGAGTAGTTGGAAGCTCTCACGCCTTTTCTGCTGATGCTGATCTCCCCGTTACTCAGGCAATCGGCATCTCCCAGGATAATGATTTTCTGTTCTTTCTCTCCCACCTTCCGGGTTAAGGCTAAAGCCGTGGTATAAATTTTTTCGATCTCTCCGGCTTCGGGGTTCAATCTCACCGTGTCATCCACGAAATCGGTCGTTTCCACCTCGTTCCAGCAGTTGACGGTGTCGCCCGTGAAAAGAGGAGTGACGTTGAATCCCTTGTCCCGCGTGTATTCTAATGCCGTGCAACCCGGCATCGTGACCACGTATTCCCTCTTGATCATGTTGTCGAAATGATAGGAGAACTCCCCAGCCTCTCTCGTGGGCGTGGCGATGATGAAATCGGCCTGGAAATTTTCAGTCGGTCGAACCAGGCGTCCGGGCATGAATCGTACGCCGAACTGTTCCACGAGAGGATTCATGACCTCTTGCCGCCTGGGCTCCCCGGCGATCATCAGGTTGCCGCCCCGCTCGATATAAGCGTTCAAGCGCCGGTTCTCTTCCGGGGAGAGGGGTTCCCGCATGTCGGCAATAACCAGGATATCGATGTTTTCCGGAATCTCCCTGTCCAGCGTCACCTCGAGGAAATCGAACCCGTTGTTGATCAACGAGTAACGGAAAGGCCTGTCCTGTGCGAACCGGTTGTAATCGCGGTCCCCCTCCTTGATGCAGTCCCTCTCGCCGTGTCCCTTCACGAAACCGACTTTCGGTAGTTCCATCACCAGTCGCTTGAAGGCGGCGGATATCTCGGACTCGAATGGATGCACGTACATGTCATCGAAGACGCGCAAGAACGTTTTCTGGCCGTTTTCTCTCTCCAACACCCTCACGAACCTGTTTTTCTCGGGCGATAGATCTTCCATTTTCCTGACGTCTTCCGGCGTGATGAACATGTTGGTGTCTAAATTCCATGAATTGCATATTTTCACCATGCGTTCCCTGTCGGAAAGCCCCGGGTATCGCTTATCCAGTTGCGGGTTTTCAGCCTTGTCGTAGTAATAGACGTATTTCATCTTGATCTCCGGTTTGAACCGGGTGTATTGTTTGAACCGTTCGAGGTCCCTGTTGATACTGCGTGGTAAAGCGATGGTGTAGTAATTATCGAGGATATTGGTATAGGTCGTGATGGTCAACCCGCCTTCCATTTTTTTCACGATCTCCTGGCTGTTGGTGGTCAATGTCCTGGCCTTGGTACGCGTGGCATCGTAAAAACCCATCAATTTCGGTCTCGAACTGAGGTACCCGAGGAACATGGCGATAAAAACCACCCCGATGTATTTCCCGCACGAAACAGTCCACGCACTCTTTTGCCTGACACCCTGCAACCGGATGATGGAAAGAGCCAGGAAAAGAGCGATCACGATGATGAAGTATAACACGTCGTCGCTACAAATCAGTCCGTTAATAAACTCGGAGGCGCGTCCCCGTATGGATAGCCAGTAGGTGATATCCCTCACGAAAGCGATATCCTGCCACGTGCCCCCGATGAAATTCAACACGGCCAGCACTGCCAGCGTTCCCATGGCGGCCACGACCTGGTAAGAGGTGAGGCTTGACATGAACAGCCCGATGGCCGCGTAGGCGCAGATCAAAAGATAGAGCCCGAGCAAACCTGATAAGGTGGCCACGAAATCAAACGATTTTATAGCGGCAGCCCCGTAGACGACAAAAACGAAAAGGATGAACACGAGCACGATCCCGTAAATCATCATGGATAAAAATTTCCCCAGTATGATCTGAGTGTTGGTAACGGGAGATGAGTACAGTAGTTTAATGGACCCGCTCCCTAACTCCCGGCTCATGAGTCCCATGGTTAACAGGGGTATGTAGAAGTATAGGTATTGTTGCACGTTAGTGAAAAGTCCCCACATCCCGGCGTAGGTTCTCATGGTAACATCCCGTAGGGTATATCCTAATTCCTGGTTCCTGACGAAATTGCTGAAAACGTCAGAGAACGCCATGGCGGCCTGGAAGGTGAAAATCACGATAATCAACCAGGCCACGGGTGAATAGAAAAGAGTTTGCAATTCGGTTCGGGCTATTTTATATATCATTCTCATAACATCAATTTTAAGGGTTATTATTTCTTGGATAATTCTGCAAAGACGGCATCGAGCGAGCTCTTCTCAATATTGATCTCCGTGAGTCTCCATCCCCTTGCCACGCTGGTCTCCACGATACGCTCGCAAACGTCTTGGGCGTCCCCGAATTGTACCCGGAATTTCGTTCCGCCCAATTCTTCCACGGCTAACACGCCCTGTATGGAGCGTAGCTCGTCGACAGGTGGAGCCGCCGCCATGTTGATCAGTAAAGTGTTCGGAATGATATAATTATCGAATTCATCGACCGTCCCGGCGAATACCAGGTTTCCTTGCTCGATCATGCGGATATAATCGCAGGTAGCCTGTACTTCCGGTAGGATATGAGTGGATAGGACCACGGTACGTTCCTCGGCGATCTCCTTGATCAGGTGTCGTATCTCCACGATCTGGTTGGGGTCCAACCCGTTGGTAGGCTCGTCTAACACCACGAAATCGGGGTCGTGCACGATCGCCTGGGCTATTCCCACGCGTTGCTGGTATCCACCCGATAGATTCCGGATCAGCCTCTTTTTGAAGTGGGTAATCCCGCATTTGCCCATCACCTCTTTCACGGCACGCTCCACCTCTTTACCCCTGAGCCATCGTAGATTGGCACAATGCACCAGGTACTCCTCTACCGTCAGGTCCATGTGCAGGGGAGGTTTTTGCGGTAGGAAACCGATATGTCTTTTGGCTTCCACCGGCGACTTTCTCAAGTCGATCCCCTTGATGTAAACACTTCCTTGCGTGGGTTTCAGTACCCCGCACATGATATTCATCGTGGTCGATTTACCCGCCCCGTTGGATCCCAAAAGACCGTATATGCCGTTACGGGAAATTTCGAAATTGATATCCCGAATGGCCCACTGAACGCTATAACGGTGGGATAGATTTTCCACTTTTACAATTGTTTCTTCCATAGTTTTATTTGATTACATAACACATCCCTAATCATACACGAAATATATGATATACAATTTTATAACAAGTAATTTAGGTGTTCATGAGGTCGTTTAATCACGACCTCATGAATGATTTTGGTCTATTTTTATCTGTATCGATCTTCTGCTGACGACCAGTTGGAAAATCTACCGTATTTGAAAATAGAGTGAACGATATTTCCCAATCCGGAATAGTGTTTAATCTCCAATTCTGCGTTTACAGCAGGTGTGGAGGGATCTATATTACCCCGGGCGATAGCATTGACAACCTCTTCCGGATCCAAGTTACAGATATAGAAATGACCGTCGCTGAAAGCGATTCCCATTTCTGAAACAACGGCATTCGTGTGAATGGAAACAATTTTTCCGGTCGGAGGATTTTCTCCTAAATTGCAGTCTTTGTATAAATAATACTTATCATTTTGTTCCCGGTAGAAATAGACTTTTTTGTCTACCGTAAAGAATACGTGAGGACTATCCTGGAAGTAGGTATTTTGTCCCCGTAACATCCAAAATTGCGAATCTTCGGTGAGATTGTAACCTGCAGCAAATTCTTTTTGGACGGGTTGTGACACCTTTATGGTATTTGTTGAGGAATCCCAAGTCAGATAACACTTTTGGAAATAATATTTCCCGGTTTCCGTATCTTTTAAAATGTTTATCAGGTAACAGTCGCCTCCCCATTCGTCGCAGGTTTGGGCATATACTAATTCCATTTTTTGATCCATCCCGTTACAGAAATCGAAATAATCCGGGAACTCTTCTTCGTCGTAGTTTTTGACCAACAAGGGTAACATTTTGTCGTTGCTGGAAGATTTGTATATGGCTAACCATCTTTTGTTTTTATTATCGAACATAAGTTGATAATAGGTCGGTTTGGGGAAGGTAAACGTGGTGATCTCCATTCCACCGGGGTATTCAAGAGGAATCGTGGGGTATTGGGCCGTTTGGAATTGGCTCGTTACGGTTTTGTTCATTCGGGCATACACTTCTCCTTTGGCCGTCAATAACAATTCGACACCGCTGATCGTTCCGTTGGCGTAACATACCTGTACGGGATCAAAACCTTCGTACGGATATTTTTCACCGATAAACTCATCTTTCGTTTGAATTACCTGACTGAAATTTCTTCCGTCCAATTCCACTAATCCGGGTTCTCCTCTCTGCATGACTAATATTTCGTCGTAAGCCGAAGTGAAATGTTGTTCCAGTCGGAACGGTTGGGAGCCGAGAGGTTTATCGGGATGCAAGGTTTTGTAAATATCGGGGTAGAGTTCATACGTGTCAATATGGATGAAGTCCAAAGCGGAGCGTCCTTCTTTGTCGGAGAGAATCAACCATCCTAAAAGATATTTGGCGCTGACCGTTACGGAAAGGGAAGCCCCCCAGCTAAGACCGGTAGATTTTTGTATTACCTGGAAGGTGACATAGGTACTTCCCGATTCGTTGAATGTATAACGACATACTCTTTCTTGCGAGATCTCTTCTCCGTTATAAGTCCATTTAAAATCGTATTGGGTCGAGTCTTCCGTCCCCCAGTTTACTTTACAATCCAACTCGCACTCTTCTCCGACGTAAGCAATTCTGTTACTACGGTCTCCGGATAGAGCCTCGTCTCCCAGGATCGTGATTTTGGGCATCGGAATCCGGGCTGTTTTCGATTTATCGTCATAGCATCCTGTAAATAGTCCCCATAAGACTAAAAACGCGCCTAAATAATATATTATTTTTTTCATATACATCGTTTTTTAGTGTTAGATCAAATTCCCGAGAACCGCTACTTCCATTTCAGAACCGTCTTTTTCATACACGGTTCTTCCTGCCGCTTTTTCATCTGTCAGGTATTTTTTGAATAAAAGCGAATAATTCCGGAGTTCACTGTCCGTTGCATTTGTCAGGTCTACTTTTATCTTGTCCAAGAATAATTGGTATTTTTCATCGGAATATTTACCCAAATAATAATTTACCACGTTGGAATTCCACCATTTGGGTTTTGCGATGATGTTATGGAACCAGATGATAGCCACTCTGTATTCTGTCCTTCCGGCTAAGAAATTTTCAGAATCCTTTATTTCGACCACTAAACGGACTTTTTTCGTGTCTAAAACAGGATTGTATTTTAATTTGATGTAACAGGTATCGATAGCTCTTCCGGCTCTCATAATCGGATTTTCCGGGATTTCGTAGGTTTCTGCCGGGGCCGTGGTATATTCATCCACCACGGAAATTTTATAAGTCTGGTCTTGATCTCCCCTGCCGGTACATCTTACGCTGATCGGGAACTCGATCGTTGTCTCTCCGGGATAAAAGAAGAAAGAGGTTTCGGTAGAATCCGTTTCGGCCTTGTATAGATAGAGGTATCTATTGGAGGTCAAATCGTTGTATGTGGGAATATCTTCCCGTTCGCAACTGGTCAATAGACCTACGATGCTTATTACCAATAAATATATATGTTTCATATGATTTACTTTATAGTATTAATAATAAGATGTTTCACTGTCCGGAAGAGGTAACACGAACCAGGAGTCGGGAGCTTCCCACGGAACGTTTGTTCCGTTATACATCTTTTTCCAGTTTAATTTTTTCAAATAGAACCAGGTTTGTCCCCGCGTCAGGAAATCCCGGCTCAAATCGTTGATCAGAATTTCCATGAAAGAGTTGTAATCGTTTACCGTGCTGGGAATGGGGGTGGTGATATTGCGATTGTCTTTTACCACTTTCAGCGTATTGATGGCCTCCCCGATTTTTCCCTGTTCGGCTAAATATTCTGCTTTGATGTAATAGATTTCAGGAATTTCCAATACCGGCAAGATAACCCGGACCTTTTCGATGTAACTATCCGTTGAATGGGAAGAGTTGGAAGGATCCCATACGCGATAGCGGGAAGTCGACGTGTTATAGAAAGCCGTGTAGCGGTAATCTTCTTTAATATCGTCCGCCCCGAACAGATCGTTTAGTTTTGTCATTTTGAAATAGCTTGTTCCCGCGGCCTTGCTGTAATTTTCCGCAACTTTTGTATTCCACAGACATATCAATCCCTCCGGACATCTTTTGCCGTCGATTAAATTAGGATTGTTATTGGGTTTTTGATCCCAGGCAAATTCGAATCCGACACCTGAATCGATCCACTCCTCTATGATTTCATTTACATAGGGTATGGCTTTGTCATTTTCCCTGTTGTAGGAGTATACCCGTGCCAATAAACCGGTGACGCCCCAGTAATTTAACCGGTATCCCCGGTAAGCGAAAAATCCGGCTGCGTTTCCGTTGGATCGTTGACCGTCGTCCTGTAAGTTTTGAATGCCGTAAAACAACATCGTGCTGAAATATGACATGATACTTTCACCCCAAAGTATATCCACGTCGATGGGTTTCAGGATATCCCGGGCGTATTTCAAATCTTCGATTATATTTTTGATAATCTCAGAGGTCGATTTGTATTCGGGGGATATGTTAGGATAATTCGTCACGTAAGGAATGGCTTTATCCTTGTTTCCTAAAATAGGTGCCGGAGCGAATAAACGTAAAAGTTCGAAGTGCATCAATGCGCGCAAGGCTTTGGCTTCTGCCAATACCATACCTTTCTCCCACGTGTATTCGAAAGGTTTGTCCGTCGTTTCGACTTTTTTGATGATGTTGTTGCAGTTCGCGATAACGTTATAACCGGTTTCCCAAATACTGGCAATGGCATCTTTGGTATAAGAACTTTCAAAGTTTGTATTGTCCATCGCGTATTTGTATTTGGTAGGAAGAGAGCTTGCGGTATAATTTCTGCTTAAAACACTCATCATTCCCCAGGTTAATTCCTGTCCCCATAAAGGATCGGAGGCCGCAATCTGATAAGCTCCGATTAAAGCAGTCCGGAATCCTTTCGTTGTGGCAAAAGCATCTTCTTCGAGAATCTCCTCGTTCGAAAGGACATCTAACCATTTATCACATGAACTGACCAGGATGCAGGTCGATAGCGTGAGAAATAGTGCTATGATTTTTATTTTTTTCATAATCGATGTGGTTAAATATTAGAAACTGACATTCATACTGAAATTAAACGAACGTGCGAAAGGATAGCTCGTACCTCTTTCCTGCTTGATGGAGGAGATGGTTGCGATATCTTCCATGTTGAACTGTAATCTTAACGTACTGAGTCCCCAACGATTTACTAATGCCTTGTTGAAATCGTAACCTACTGTCAGTGAGTTAAATGTTAACGTGTTGTCATCCTGGACGAACCGGGAGGTAGGACGGGTAACGTAAGTTTGGTCTTTGATATCCTTTAACGGGGTTACGTCTCCGATCTCTTTCCAGCGATCGGTTAAAATACGTCGGTCTCCGCTATATGATTTCAAATCAACATTTTCGATGGCTTGTAAGGTTTGATTGTAAGCCTGTCCTCCCCAGCGATACATGAAGGTAGTGTAGAGAGTAAAGTTTTTCCAGCGAACGTTAAGACCGAAAGATCCCGATATTTTAGGATCGGAATCACCCAAATTTTGTTGTTCTTCGGATTTCCACACGTGTGTGGTAGTCCCGTCCCGTTTCACGTATAATTCATCCCCCCGGGCCGGGTCGATGCCCAAAGATTTCATACCGTAGATGGCGGATAGGGAGTTTCCTACCTCGTATTTCATAAAGGGGGTGGCAACATTCGAACTCGTGCTTGTAGAACCGTAACTACTGAAGTGTTCATCGATTCGTTTGTTGTAGTTTTCCAAAGCCTTTCCGATTTTGGTAATGGTATTTTTGTTATGGTTGGCATTGCCGAAAAGATAGATACTCCAGTCTCTGTTTTCAAATGCCCTTATATTGATATCGATATCGACCCCTTCGTTTAAGATTTCGCCTACATTACTTTTGTAAGAGGTGAAACCGGAAGAAGAGGGGATACTTACATCTTCGACCTGATCAAGCGTTTTAGCGTGATAGTAATCCACTTTCAGGGTTAAAGCGTTATTCAATACGGAGATTTCCGTACCGGCATTCCAGGTTCTTACTTTTTCCCATTTAAGGTTTTCATTACCGAGGGCTTTTAATTTCATACCCCGGATATTGGCATAATCTACATCGTATAGAACTTCGTACGTTGTTCTCGCCTGATAAGGGTTGAAATTGGCTTTTCCGGTTTGTCCGTAAGTCGCTCTGATCTTGAATTGGTTCAGGAAACTGATGTTTTTCATGAACGCATAATTGTGAATGTTTATTCCGGTACCGAACGACCAGAAAGTACCTGTTTTCTTTTTACTACCGAAGGCGGAAGATCCATCCAGACGACCGGAAACGTCGAACAAATAAATGTCATTGAAACTGTAATTGAATTGCAGATAGGTGCCGAAACGACGGCTATAACTGTCTTTATAGGTCGGTTTGGAACTCACGTCAACGGCACTGCTGGGGGAAGGAACACTCCCGAACGGAAATCCTTGATAATAAGCATAAGTAGCTTCCTGTTTGGTTTCTGATGCTTCCAGGCCTAAAGAGAAATTCAAATTATGTTTTCCTAATTGTTGGTTGTAAGACAGCAAACCGTTGGCATTCCATTTGCTTGTACGGATTTCCCGGTCCGTGTATTTTCCTTTTAAATCGTTTTCACTTTGATAAAAATCTCCTGAAGCCGGATCCTTGTATTCATCTTCATCCTGTAATTTGAAAGAAGCGCTGAACGTTCCTTTTAACAACCAGTAGTTGTTGATATACCAGCTGATACTTAAGTTGTCGGTAAATTCTTTGTATTTGGTTTTATCGAAACTTTGTAAAGAGGCCTCATACAAGGGATTGTTGATCCGTGTCGCTCCGTTAGGCGGAACGGAGGTACGGTAAATCTCAAATTTTTTATAAGGATTTCCTGTCTCCGGATCATAAGGAGAGAGATAGGGTTTCATTCTTACGTAATCGCTGAATGAACCGTAAGGAGAATCTTCGGAAGACATAATACTTAATGAAGCCTGATTTTTAATCTGTAAGGATTTCCATCTGTAATCGACGGTAATAGCGGCTCCATATACATCCCGAAATGACTTTTTCATTACACCTCCGTTGTGTTGATAGTTTAATTCCAAGCCCCAGCGAAGTTCCTGAGAACCTCCGTCGATATAAAGGAAATGTTTATGATTTACTTCCGTTTGCAAAGGTTTGGAAATCCAATCCGTATCGATGCCGCGGAGGATGTTGTTGTATTGGTTGTCGTAATTGATGATTCCGGCAGCGATGGAATTGGCGTTCGTTCCGGTATATAAACCGGCCTGATATTCCGCTTCCAGCGCTTCGACCGCGTTTAACAGGTGATAACTGCTTAGATCCGGAGCCGAGACGGCTAATGTTCCGGCATAGCTGATCCGGATTTCTCCAGGTTCCGGAGCCGAAGTTTCGATAACGATAACACCGTTGGCGGCCCGTGAACCGTAAACAGCGGTTGCTGCTGCATCTTTTAGGATGGTAACGCTCTCGATCCGGTTGATATCCATATCATATACTTTAGCCATATCCACTTCGAATCCGTCCAAAATAAAAATGGGAGCACTCGGGTTGTTCGTTAAAGCGAATTGAGAGACGTCGTCGGCAGTTAGTTTGTCCAACTCTTTCAATTCTGATGTGCCGGATCGTCCCCGGATATAATACTCGGGCATCGTATTCGGGTCGGAACCCATGGCGTTGTTTTGAATTAATTTGAAAGAGGGATCGAAAACCTGTAAGGCTTTCATTACGTTCTGGCTGGATACTTTCAGGAGATCCTCTTTATTGACTTTAGTGGAAGCCCCCGTGAAACTTTCTTTTTTAATGTTAGCGTATCCGGTTACAACAACATCATTTAAAGAGGTCGTCTCTTCTACCAGAATAACAGTCAGAAATTCTTCTTTCGTGTATTTAATCTCCTGGGGTTTCATCCCGATAAAAGAGAAAATTAACACGGGATCTTTTGTTTCCGGTATGGAGAAAGAGAATTTACCTTCCCGGTCCGTTGCCACACCGATGGCCGAACCTTTAAGACGAATCGTTACGCCGGGAATGGCAACAGAGTCTTTATCCAAGACTTTTCCTTTAATGACCATCTTTTTAATCTCATCCGGTATATTTTTTAGCGGGGAGATAACGATGACATTATCTACTATTCTGTACTTGAATTGTTTTCCGAAAACAATTCGTACGGCCTCTTCCAGAGTCGCTTGTGTTAAATTGATCGTGATTTTCTTGTTTACATCTATCTCTTGCTTGCTGAAAAAGAAATCTTGTTTCAGTTGTTTCTCCAGTTCTATAACGGCTTTTTCGATAGAAACATTCTTTAATTTGAGATTAATTAAAGAATTCTGGCTTTTAACTTCGGCAGATACGTGGGCCAAGCTTACCAGCATTATAAAAATCACGATTTTCATTACTCGTAATAAGTTAAAGATTTTTTCATGCGTGCATAAAAAGCACCAACTTCGTTTTTTTTTCATAACTTTGTAGTTGAAAATTAATACTAAGATTCTCTTAGGAGGATGAGCGAGGGTTGTTCACGGCAATCCTCGTTTTTCTTCCTTTAGTAATAAATAAGTAATCTTTCTTTATCGTTTTGATATGGTTATTGTCCGGCCATTTATGTTAAATGCTATATTCGTTGTTTCTGATATAATATTTAAAACTTTATCCAAATCCATGTCTCTGTTGATCACTCCTTTGAATTCATATTGCTTTATTTCCGGATTTTGATAAAAAACTTGGATGTCGTACCAGCGTCGGAGTTGTTGCATGATGGACTCCAACGTCATGGAATGAAATACGAAACGTCCCTCTTTCCAAGAGATATAATCTTGTACATCCACATGTCTTATATCCGTATTTCCGGTACGTGTGTTCATTACGCTTTGCATTCCAGGTTTCAGAATGATCTCCTGTTTGTTTTTTTCAGAGACGAATCGTACGGAACCGTTTACGAGTGTCGTATATATGTTTTCATCATCGCCGTATGTGTTTATATTGAACGTGGTACCTAATACTTCGACAGATGCATTTTCTATGTGCACGATAAACGGTTTGGTACTGTCTTTTTTCACCGTGAAATAAGCCTCTCCTTTTAAGGTAACTTGCCGTTTGTCCGACAGAAATTTGACCGGGAAACGTAATTCCGATTCGGAATTCAGCCATACCCGCGTTCCGTCCGATAATTCCAGCGGGTAGAATCCGCCCGTGGGTACGACTAACGTACTGTAAATCTCCGATTCGGCCAGATTTATATCGTTGATATGAACTTGTTTGTAGCTAAGTCCTAATAGGGAATCATTTTTGATCCCTTGTACAAAAGGAACCTCTACTCGTTGATTGGTCGATTTTAGCTTGGTTACTTTCCCGTCGGGCAGGATCAATTGGGCTTTTACTTCTCCGGGTGTAATGGCGGCAATCGGAGTTTTCAGCGTGACGCACTCTTTTTCTATCGAACGATTTATGACTTGATTAGCCAATAGGCCGATCACGATGAGGATTGAAGCGGCTACCGACCATCGAATCATATGGCGGTAACTTTGTTGTTTTTGTATGGATTGCAAAAGACGGGAATGTACTTCTTCTTTTATGATTTCGAAGTCTTGAGAAGAGAAGGATTGTCGGATTGCCGCTATTTCATCCAATAGTTTCAGATGTTCCGGATTTTTCAACCAGGCAGTAATTTCTTCTTCATGTAACTCCTTTCGGTGATTTAAGATACGATAGGCAAATTCTATGTCTTGATCGTTGTAATTCATCCTTTTTATGTTATTTTATCAATAACACAACGACCCCCTGAAAACGGGTGACAAGCTTTTGGATTTTTTTTTAAGAATGTTTTTTCGGCAGTCTTTTTAATGTTCTATTTTAAACTCGAATGGAAAAGAGCGGAGAAGAGTTAAAAATTATAGCCAACTCCGATTGAAAAATTACGATTCTTAATTTTATAATCTTTCCATTGATCCTTATCGGCAATATTTGCCAATCCCAGATCATAATTTAAACCGACGTAAAACTTTTTAATTGAAACTCCGATTCCAAAGCTTAACCCGGCGTCAAATCTTTTTAGACCGCCTTTTCTGTTGTCTGACTCATCTTCAGACTCGTCATCACCCGATTTGGTTGTTCCAAAAGCTTTGTAGTCTCCCTTGTATTTTTCCCCGCCGATTGTTGCGTTCCATTTTACTTTTCCTCCTAATCCAAGCGCTAAATATGGACCAGCGTTGATATGTAATTTCATATTGTCGCTCAATGCAATCCTATACGAAGCGAGGATCGATAACGGTAAATAATTCAGCTTCCATTTTTGTTCATATTTATCGCCTTCTTCTTTTTCACTGTCATGCGCACTTTGGGTAGAGAAATACAATCCGGGTTGAATATAAAATGCTTTACTAAGTCCCCAATCGTAAATCACACCGATTTTAAATCCTAAACGACTTTTGAAATCATTTTCATAATCCGATGCTTTGTCTCCTTCTGCAAGAGAACCATCGTACTTGTTCATAATGTTCGAGAGATTCATATTGCCTCTTACGCCGAACCTTGATTCTTGTGCGTTTGCACAATTGCCGTACTTGCGATAATAACCGCTAACATGAGAATTTTTTTCATAAAAATGATATTGTGTACCTCAATTCCCAGATAGGTGATTTAACCGGTTGTATTACGGCAAGAGTTTCGAGGCGATGATAAGTATTATAGACAGATGAAGAACCCGAAGGTGGCCAATGCCGACAAACTCGGTTGCTCTTTTGTCGCCAGACAGATTGTAGTTATACCCATCAGGAACGGCTTCCGTATCCGAGTAGACTGGGACAGATACTTCTCCATGAACAAGGCCATGAAGAAAGGCCATGTCGGTGAATGGGCTTTGCAGATTGCTACTGCTGTGCTGAACTGGAGGCAGGTAATGACAAAAATGTCAGTGCAACAAATTTAGCGGAAAATAATATTGATGCAACGTTCAAGTTATAATACACAACCGGAAAGAAAAAGATACAGAAACACCCGCTTGCAGACTATTTTGACTGTGAGAATAAGTAAGCTGTTATAGAGTGTATCCGCAAATTCGATCCCGACGACACGAGCGCCGTCCGCCAGGCACTTCCGTTCGATGTGTTGAAAAAAATGTTTGATGTCCTATGTCAGTCGCACCCGCGTTAAATTATTTAAAAAGGAGGGGGGATTTTGTAATATGTATATAATATAAGTAATTTCGCACTGAGAAAAGTCGGCATGAATCATGCTTGGCACCGTTCAGAGAAAACCATAAAGGAATGGTTTGGGTAGATTTAAATAGACTCTGAAAATTAAGGTGAATATAATATTTTGTTGATGAAACGTTTAGGCTTTATTGGAGTGGCGGGATATGTGGCGACTCGCCATCTTGCTGCCATGAAAAGTTTGGGATGCGATTTGGTCATGGCTCATGATTTGTCTGATAGTGTGGGCGTTATTGATAGTTATTTCCCTGACGCTTATTTTACCACTGATTATGAGACGTTTGTAAAGGCGATTGAAAAGAGTGTGGATTACCTGGCCGTGTGTACCCCCAATCATCTTCATTATAAACACTCTATTATGGGCTTGAGAGCTGGAGCAGATGTTATTTGCGAGAAGCCTTTGGCATTGAATGGTGAGGAACTTTTTATAATGAGAGAGGCTGAGATACAATCAGGACATCGCGTATATCCGATTTTGCAATTGCGGCTTCACCCTGAAATAGTACGCTTAAAGCAACTGGTTGACATACAGTCATCTGATTGCATACATGATGTTGAACTTACTTATGTGGTTCCTCGCGGAAAATGGTATGCCGAATCATGGAAAGGTGACCTGTCCCGCAGTGGCGGATTAATACTGAATATTGGGGTTCACTTCATTGATATGTTGCTATGGGTGTTCGGAAGCATGGATAATTTCTATGTGCATCACTCCGCTTCCGATTGCATTGCCGGGGTAATGCTACTTAAACGAGCCAGAGTGAAGTTCTTTTTGAGTATCAACCGTACGTATGCGGCCGATCAGTCTTCCTGTCGCAGGCTTGATATTGATGGCGAAAAGTTTGATTTTTCTAATGGTTTTTCTAATCTCCACACACTCTGTTACGAACGTATTTTTCAAGGAGATGGTTTCTCTATTGCTGACGCTGCACCTGCCATTGAGACAGCTTCAATGATACAAAAGGAGTCTGTTTCTGCATTGACAGGAGATTGCCATCCCTTTGTCCGGTTTGTATTTTAAATTCTATTTCCGATGATAAAGATGGTTGATCTCCAGGCACAATATTCTGATTTGCGAGACAAAATGGATTGCGCCGTGGGTGATGTCATGATTGGCGGCTCGTTTATCAATGGAACCGATGTACATGCTTTTGAGGTTGAGTTGGCTGAGTATGTCGGTGCCCGGCATTGCATAGGATGTGCCAATGGTACCGATGCGATTATTCTGGCTTTGATGGCTGTCGGATTGTGTCCTGGTGATGAAGTTATTATTCCCTCTTTTTCGTTTGTTTCCGCTGCAGAGGCGGTAGTTCTTCTTGGAGGGCATCCGGTATTTGCCGATGTCAATCCTATTACGTTTAATATTGATTATGAAAGTGTGATACGGTTGATTACTTCTCGTACTAAAGCCATCATTCCAACACATTTGTTTGGTCAGCCATGTGACATGGAGCGGATTATGGAGATAGCTGACAGATATCGGCTCGTGGTAATAGAGGATAATGCTCAGTCGTTGGGATCCCGATTCGTGTTTTCCGATAAAAGTAGTCGATATGCAGGAACGATAGGTTTGGTCGGTTGTACATCTTTCTTTCCGAGCAAAGTGCTTGGGTGCTTTGGTGACGGTGGTGCGTTGTTTACTGATGATCCTGAGCTTGCTCATAAGATTAAGTCGCTTGCTAATCATGGACAAGGTGTAAAATATCATCATTATTATGTTGGTTTAAATTCCCGTCTTGATACCTTACAGGCTGCGGTATTGAGGGTTAAGCTACCTCATCTTGACCGATGGATTGCTCATCGGCGTCATGCGGCTGCTGTTTATACAGCCATGTTGTCAGATGTCCCTATGATTCAGACTCCTGTTGAGGCTGTTTTCGGAACCCATATATATCATCAGTACACACTAAAAGTTCCTTCCGAAACTCGCGATAGCCTGCGCAGGGCATTAAAGGAAGCCGGTATCGAATCTATGGTTTATTATCCTAAGCCGTTACATTTGCAGCCAGCCTACCATAAGGCGTGTTCGATGGATAAGAAAATAACAAATGCCTTAACACTTTCTGAATCCGTTTTGTCTATTCCTATGCATGGAAATATTACAGAAGATGATCAAAGGATTGTGATAGAGGCTATAAAGAATTTTTACAAGTAAGTATGTGTAATTATTGTGAATGTACGGATGATATATTTATTCATCCTACTGCGGTAGTTGATCCGGGAGCAAGAATAGGACGCGGATGTAAGATTTGGCATTTTTCTCATGTCATGTGCGGAGCTGTTCTTGGTGATATCTGCAATTTGGGGCAGAATGTTATGATAGCATCTGGTGTCACTATTGGGCGAAATGTTAAGATTCAGAACAATGTGTCTCTGTATGAAGGAGTCATTTGCGAGGATGATGTCTTTTTAGGTCCCTCGTGTGTCTTTACTAATGTCCGCAATCCTCGCAGCGAGATTTCCCGGCGAGGAAATTATGAGAAAACGATTGTGCGTAGGGGGGCTACCATTGGTGCTAATGCAACCGTGGTTTGCGGAGTGACAATTGGTTGCTATGCATTTATTGCAGCTGGATGTGTGGTAACTCATAATGTTCCTGATTATGCTGTAGTGATCGGTGTACCAAGTCGGCAGATTGGTTGGATGAGTCGTTATGGCCATATGCTTGAGTTTGACTGTAATGATAATGCCGTGTGTCCTGAGTCGGGAATAAAGTATCATCGGTGTGGTAATGTGATTTTTGAATATGAATGACATGAGTACGATATTTCAGCGTCTTCTTGATCGAGAGACTTCTGTGGCTGTTATTGGGCTTGGGTATGTGGGTGCTCCTGTTGCGTTGGAGTTTTCCAAAATCTTTAATGTGATAGCTTATGACATATCCGAGTCCCGTGTGAATCATCTTCGTGACGAATGTGTTCATTTATCACAGTCGTTGAATGTCACATCCTCTGATAGTGCTCTTGACGATGCGTCCCTCTTTATTGTGACGGTAGGTACTCCCGTTGACAGGTACATGCGTCCCGATTTATCTCAGCTCATGTCTGCTACGCGTACTGTCGGTCTTCATTTACAGTTAGGTGATTATGTCGTGTATGAGTCTACGGTGTATCCTGGTTGTACAGAGTCTGAGTGTGTGCCATTGTTGGAAAAAATCTCGGGATTAAGGTGTGGCATTGATTTTAAAGTTGGTTATTCTCCTGAACGTATAAATCCCGGTGATTCGGCGCATACTTTATCTAATACTCCGAAAGTTGTGTCAGGCATTGATAAGGCTGCCACTGAGGAATTACAGAAAATTTACGGCTATGTTATTACAGCCGGTGTACATGCGGCTTCCTCCATTAAGGTGGCCGAGGCGTCAAAAATCGTAGAGAATGTTCAACGTGCAGTTAATATTGCATTGGTGAACGAATTGTCCGCATTATTTTCGCATATGGGGATGAGCCTGCGCGAGGTGCTCGATTTGGCTTCTACAAAATGGAATTTTTCCTCTTATGCTCCCGGTTTGGTTGGCGGGCATTGTATCCCTGTAGATCCGTATTATTTAATTTCCGAAGCTCGTCATTGGGGAATGGATTTACCTTTGATCAAGTATAGTTGTGTAGTAAACGATGGTATGTCAGACTATATAGCCCGTTCGGTACTTGATAGGATTGACCTGTCTCGCCCAAAGCCGGCAAAGGCATTGATAATGGGAGTCACCTATAAAGATAATTCCGATGATATTCGCAATCCGGCCGTATTCCGTCTTAGGGAATTGTTAATGGCGGGTGGCGTTGCGATCGATCTGGTAGACCCTCATGCTGATATGGCTAATGTCAAAAAAGTTTTTGGGGTTGATATGTCCTCAAATATCTGTCCCCCTTATAATGTTGTCATTGTTACTGTAGGACATAGCGATTTTTTGGATTTGGACGAAAACTATTTCTTATCGATAACCATTGACAAGGATGCTTTGTTAGCTGATTTGAAAGGAATTTATCGAGGTCGTATAAAGAATATGAAATATTGGACATTGTGATTGTTGTGCCGAATGATTATGTGTAAAAACGTCAAGAATATGCCTCCTGCAATGGGCGAGAGCCGTACGGCAGTTACAGCGTGGCTTGGTCTGGCTAATATGGCATCTTTTTGTATGTCACTGGCATTGGCGTCAATATTGAGCCGTTTCATGGATCAATCCGCTTACGGTACATACTGCCAAATATTCTATGTATATAACACGTTGTTGATTATATTTTCTTTGGGCCTTCCCAAGAGTTATTCCTATTTCTTGACATTGGTGCCGGTTAACGAAGGACGTTCAGTGGTCTGTAAGCTTAATATGCTGTTTATGTTGCTTGGTGCATTGTTTTCCCTGACCTTATTTTGCGGATCCGGATGGATTGCCGGGTTACTGGGCAATCCTATGTTAGACCAGTATATTCGCTGCTTCTCTCCAGTACCCTTGTTGCTAATGCCGGTTATTGGTGTCGAGGGTGTCCTTACGGTCTATAAGAAGACTCGGCTTATTTTTATTTATGTGTTGATAAGTCGTTTGGTAACGCTGGTATGTGTGGTAATGGCAGTGACGGTTTTTGACACCGGGATTAAAGGTGCAGTTACAGGTTTTGTGGTTGCATCGGCACTGACATGTGCCGTCGGCCTGCTATTGATGTATATTCCTTTCTCTGGTATTGGGTCTGTGTGCAGTTCGCTAAGGCTTGTCGATGTTTTCAGGTTCTCTTTGCCTGTTTTTTATGCAGGAATATATGGATTCATCATATTGTCGTCAAGCCCGTTTTTTGTAAGCCGATATTTTGGAGAATGTGAATTTGCCGTATTCGCCAACGGATTTCGTGAATTACCGTTGGCGAACATGATTGTCAGTGCTGTCGGGACTGTTATGCTGCCTGAGTTTTTGAGAATGCGCTGCGCCGGTACTTCTAAAAGTGAGTACGTATCGTTGTGGAACAGGACAGTCTATAAATCAGCGGCATTGATATATCCGGTGGCTATATATTGTTTTATTTTCGCCGAGGATATAATGATGTTTTTGTTTGGGAATGGTTATCAAGATGCGGCACATCTGTTTCGCATCATTACAGTAGTTAATTTTGTTCGAGTGCTTCCCTACGGTCCGATAATGTTTGCGGTCGGAAAGGGAAATGTTTTTGCAAATATTCATTTGTTTATTGCCATCCTGATTGTCTGTCTCGATATCGTCTGTGTTCGATTTTTTCCGTCTTTTACCGGTATTGCCGTGATATTTGTCTCCACTACCATATTATGCCTGATTCTTCTGATGAAATCTATCTCCCGTATGTTCGATGTCAGTCTTTCTCGCATGATACCGTGGGGTGGCCTTGTCAGGTTGTTGGTGAGTTCATTGTTAGCTGGTTTGGTGTCTAAGGTAATTTTGGAATTGTGCAATGCTAATGGTGAATTGGTTCGTTTTGTCATTGGCTCATTTGCCTATCTCATGGTTTATATTTTTGTCTCTCGCATTGCCGGCATCAGATATTTTTCTTTAATAAAGTCGGTGTTGTCCACGTTTAGATTAAAAACAAACAATCCATAACGTTATGAATATATTGATAATATCTAATTACTTTTTCCCGAATAATAGAATAGCTTCTTTTCGGATTAATGCTTTTGCCAAATATTTTCATGAAGTCGGTTATGAAGTGACTGTAGTTACTGAAGGTTGTTGTGATTATACGACGTTTTGGGAGGGGTGTGAAATACATTATCTTAAGGATCCTGTTATTTCTGAACAGCAATTGCACCAATATTTGCAATCTCGGCGGAAGTGGGTTCCCCGGCGTATTGTTCGGGCTTTGGAATACCGTTTGACGCTTGATGACAAACGTTTATGGCGTATTAGGGCTCAAAAACGTGTGAAAACGCTGTTTGATAGCAGGAAATTTGATGTGGTATTGACTACTTATGGGATGTTGTCACCGCACATGATCGCTTTGGCTATGCGTAGGAAGGGATATCAGTTTTATTGGGTAGCTGACATGCGTGACGAGATGTCGAAGATTAAATGGCCGAAAGACAGGTGGAAAATATCCCGTAGACTTGCGGGGCCTGAACGTCGGATATTGAATAATGCCGATTTAGTGTTGTCTGTGTCGAAGCCGATTCTAGACGATTTCCGGGCTATGACTATACATGATCGCTTTCTTGAGATCAGAAATGGCTATGACTATGAAGAAGTTCATGAAACCAATTTCCAAAACCACTTCACTATGGGATATATAGGTCACTTTTATGGCCAGATAACTCCTGATAATTGGTTTAAGGCTTATTCTGAATTAATATGTGAAGGACGGTTACCGGCCGACAGTAAAATAAAGATAGTAGGAAATTATATGAAGTTGAATATTCCCGATTCCATAAAGTCTAATGTTGAGGAACTTGATGCTGTAATCCATGATGAAGCCATAAGGATATCAGTTTATGAAACAGATGTCTTAGTCATGGTACATCCCAAAGGGCGCAAGGGAGTTTATTCAGGAAAGCTTCTTGATTATCTGGCTACTAATAAGCCAATTATAGCTATGTATGATCCTACTGATGTTGTTGGTGCTTTAATGGAGGAGACCAAGGCAGGCTTTGTAGTAGACGAGTCTGATATAAAAGGCATTAAAGAGGTCATTATGAAGTGCTATCGTATATGGCAAAATCGTGAAGTTTTGCCTCGTAATTGGGATAATATTCGTCAATATTCGCGTCGTTATCAGACTCGTTTGCTTATTGATTATCTTGCTTCCAGGTGATTATGTGTTTTTTATAATGGATTGGGAAAGTACTTTTGTAGCCCAACTAAATTTTTTAGTTCTTTGTGGCAAAAGAAATCTTATTTATGAGCATTAACATGAAGAAGAATAAGCGTAAAACTACGTGCTACCCATTATCTTTGACAGTCCTGAGAAAACCTTACACTCGATAGATAGACAGCAGACCCACGCTGAAATCCGCGTAGGAAACCGCCTGTGCCATTCTCGAGTGTTTTGATAATTTCTCAGGTTCTCAAAGACAAGAATGAAGCACACGCTTCTTACAATATTTTCCGTTTACATCGACAATCGCAGGATGCTTCCCACCGCTTATCGCAATCAATATAATATCTTTAGTCGTCCAAATCAAAAGAAAAGCAATGATACGAATCGGACTTTTATCGGACATCCACGCCTGGTGGGACGAGCGATACAAACAATACTTTGCTGAATGCGACGAAATCTGGCACGCGAGCGACATCGGTTCCGCCGAGGTAGCCGACCGCCTTTCGGCATTCCGCCTCCCGTGCGCAGTATATGGCAACATCGACGGCCAGGACCTGAGACAACGCTTTCCGTTGTTGAATCGTTTCACCGTAGATGGAACCGACATACTGATAAAGCACATCGGAGGCTATCCCGGCAAGTACGCCCCTTCCATCGTCGGCACATTGTTAGTGCGCCCGCTACGTTTGTTCGTCAGCGGACACTCGCATATCCTCAAAGTCAAATACGACCGCAGCCTGAATATGCTCCAGATTAACCCCGGAGCAGCCGGACGTTACGGTTTCCATAAGGTACGCACGCTGGTGCGCTTCTGCATCGACGTCGGAGAATTCAAAGACCTGGAAGCGAGAATGGAAACTCATCCATTCCGAAAGTTCTCTCCTTATCCGTCCGAAAGTCATGTTCCGCAAAACCTTCTCCGTTTGAACTGAAAGCAAAATTCACATCAAGCATTTAGCATATTCCATAGCCTGTTGCAGCCCATGCGAAACAGGGTGATTGGTGTTTTTAGTCTATAGACAGCTATGGGAGTTGCCTTGTTTGCATAGAGCACATAGTCTGCGAATTTCGGCTTTTCACGATGCACAAAATTACCATGCAAGTTGATTTTACCATCGGTAAACTTAACATGCTGTTCCATGAAGATACTATCTTTCGTCCATTAATTGCTAATGATGGCATAGTTGATATAGCGGAACTTTATATCTTCCTCTGTAAGCTCGTGACAGATGCCCATATTCAAATAATATTTATTATTATTTCTATGCTTAAGCATAGTTGACGTTTATGTTTCGCACTAAATACGGCTTAATTTCAAAACAGGTGTATTATATATCTTTTGATAAGAATATCATAGCTCTGTTTTTGCTTGTTCTATATTAAATTTGAGCATAAAAAATACACCAATATTTACGATGAAGGATACATGAAGCTGCAAAAATTGAATCCTTTGATATTTCAATGGAATCAATATTCAAAGCAATGGCAAATCTATGCTGTGATAGTTATTATTGCTTTCGGGAAACTAACAAGCAACGGGAACTTTACGGTACCATATTCATAAGAAAGCAATATATAACAATTATATATCAGACTTATATAGAATGTATTTCGGTTCAAGCGTGGGAACTGTTAGAGTTATCTGTTTCAGAGGTTCTGGTAAACCTGTGGTACAAGATAAAACGACACTCCACGCTAAACCTATATACGTTTTCATATATACGAAAAGCATGAACGTTTGTAACGCTAATCCCCGTATCACTTGAAATATATCAGATTTCTAAAAACGGGATAAAGCTAAACGCTTCCATAACCAAATATGCTTGTTGCTCGGTATTCCTAACAACACGACGGATATTGTTAATTTTAAGCATTCAACAAACGTTCATAAGGGTGTCACGTCACAAAATTAATATAAGTGTCTGATAACGCATTAAAAATTGTCCTTTCTTATGATATTATTTATTTTTATTTTTTTCGATTTTGGAACGAGAGGGAGGGTTCTTCATGTTGATTTGGACGTTCGAGAACCGTCATCCGAGTTATCACGGGATGCTTCCGATTTAAGGTATGACGAGGGGAACTTATTTTTTTCTAAAATAGAGCGATTATAAAGATTAAATTTGATCTACTTTAAACCAAATTGTGTAGTTGCTGGTATTGGATATAATTGTAATAATATTTGATAATTTGTAGTTGATGAGTTGAAATAATTTTAATATTTTTGAAAATTCCAATAAATGGATTTTGTAAGCTAAAATAAAAACCGGGATTAAAGATATAAGGAGTTGATAGTTAAATCAAAGGAAGACAACATTTATATTGAGGGATTGAAAAAAAGAGATCCCGAAGCGTACGAAATAGTATTTAAAATGTACTATAAGGTGCTTGTCTTGTTTGTGGAGAGACATATTGGGGATCGGAATACGGCCAAGGATTTGGTTCAGGATATTTTTTTAAAATTGTATGAAAATAGTTCTTCTTTTCCGAATGATTTTAATTTGAAATCTTGGCTGTATTGTCTGGCCCGGAATGCCGCCATCGATTATTTACGACATTTGAAAGTAATGGATCGTAATAAGTTTTTGATGGCGGAAGCGATGCTCTACGCGGCCGATATTGATAAATGTGTGGATGAAAGATTGTACGCGAAGATACAAAGTGCAATCGAGACATTACCGGATCAATGTAAGCGAATCGTTTTAATGAGCGTTGTCGAAGGGAAAAAATATTGGGAGATTTCTAATGAATTGGGGATTACGATGAATACCGTCCGTACCCAGATTGCTCGCGGGTATAAAAAGTTGAGAGAACAATTGAGTGATGATAACATGGCTGTTTTCTTGCTGATGGGGTTGTTTGCGATTGCGAAAGAGAAGGAAATCGTTTGGCAAAATTAACGGGTACATCGAAATAGGAGTCTTTGAATTTGCATAAAAGAAAAGTCAAGATTAACTTTGAAAGTCATTTAAACAAAGAATAATGAAAAATATCGGTTTTGTCGGGTTCGTTATTTTTTTAGGGATGCTACTCTCTTGCAGTAAAGGGGAGGATTCTCCTTATAATTCGAAAAATGTGGAGTATGCTGTCGGTTTATCCGAAGATACGATCGTGTTGGGGCAGTCTGTGACGGTTTTAGCAGAAATAAATCAACCTTTATCTATGTCCGTTTACGTGGAAAAGAAGGATAAAATTCAAACTTATATAGGGAAAATAGAATCTCCTAAAGGAAGTTTGGAATGGACGCCGAAGCGGGAAGAAGTGGATTGGGGGGAGAATTATATTGTTGTCCGTGTCTATTATTCATCATCACATAGTATATCCAAGTATACACCGATCTATATAAAAGAATCCGTCGATGGGGATTGACGGATGGAGAAGGAATATGATTTCGGTACTCGTTATGAAACGGCTCTAAAATAGAGATATTTAGCCTGTAATGAAGTTTGTTTGCAGGTTGAATTGCCATTAGATCACTACCGATGGATTTATTTATCAGGGTTATTTCCGGTTATCCTTTGATCATCGTAAGTAACATCTTAAACCGTTCGACAGCATTTAGGGCGTGAGGAGTGTTTGCCGGCATGATAATCGCTTCGCCGATTCCTAAGATAAATGATTTTTTATCGATGTAAATTTGGGCTCTCCCGTCGAGAATTTGCACCAAAGCATCGAACGGAGCCGTGGGTTCACTTAAACTTTGTCCTTTATCGAAAGAGAATAGGGTGATATTACCTGCCTCATTCTTAATGATTTGTTTGCTGATGATACCCTGATCGGCGTATTCAATCATTTTTCCCATATTCAGGATACCTGCATGGAGATCTGTCGATTTCATATGATCTTTTTTTTGATAACGCAATAGAATGATTAGAGTTTATTTTATAATATTAATAATATTGAAATAATAGAAATATAGATAAAGTATAAAGTTGTCGGAACGTACGATTCATTTTTGTTAATAGGCCCGTTAAGGGGCTTCTTTTATGAATGTGCGGTATGCGCCAATAGCTTGTTGCCACTAATTTGTTGTATGGCAAAGGGGTATGATAAAAATATTTTTTCAAAAAAAATATTGAAAAATTTTGTCACACAAAACAAAAGGGTCTCCGTTTTAGAGTATAAAAAGATAAAAGTATTGTGTATAAATGGAGATTTCAACGATTCTAATTTATAGGAAAATAGAAGGAACCTTGTCGGAGGAAGAGAATCGGAGGTTTGAAACGTGGCTAAACGAGAGTAAGTTGCATCGGCGATACTTCGAAAAGATGAAGAGAATGAACGAGATGCCAAAAGCCCAACAGCTTTCAGAAGAAGAGATTGAGGCAGCTTGGATCGTATTTGCTCGTAAGCTGAAGAAAAAACAACGATTGAGCTATTTTCATCGGCCGATGTTTGTCTATTGGAGTGCCGTGGCCGTGATATGTATAGGGTTGTATATCTTTATTTTGTTGAATGTTAAAGATGACAAATCTTTAAGGGCTGTTCCTACTGTACATCGGATAACGCCAGGACACAGGGATGCCATTTTGTATTTATCGGATGGTAGTCAACACCGTTTAGGTAAACAAAATAATTCTTTCCAAGAAAAATCAGGTATTGAAGTAAAGGTAGATAGTACTCGTTTGGTGTATTCCGCTCGGATACAAAAGACGGACTCTATGCGGAAATTGATCTTTCACAAGTTGGATGTTCCAAGAGGTGGGGAGTATACGGTAGATTTGGAAGATGGAAGCAAGGTATACATAAATTCGGAATCTTGTTTGACTTACCCGGTTGCTTTTGTCGGAACGAGTCGTGAAATTTATTTGGAAGGCGAGGCCTATTTCGAGATACAAAAAGATACCCTTCGTCCTTTTATCGTGCATGCCGGGGACATGGAGATTACCGTTTTGGGAACGAGCTTTGGGGTGACTTGCTACAGAGACGAGGAGGAGGTGCATACAACTTTAGTACAGGGAAAGGTTGAGGTGAACTTTAAGAGCAAGTCGGGCCCTCTTTATATTTTGGAACCGGGTATGCAGCTCCGGTACGATAAGAAATGCGATTTAGTAGTGAAAAAGCAGGTGGATGTTCAGGAGTATGTAGCTTGGCATGATGGGAAATACGTCTTTAAGAAAAAGCGCTTGGAGGATATATTAACGATTTTATCCCGGTGGTATAACTTTACGGTCTTTTATCAAAATGCCGATGCGAAGGAAGCTTTGTTTTCTGGGGAGTTGAAGCGTTTTGATAATTTCAATTATATCCTTCATTTGTTGGAGGAGGTAGGTGATGTGAGATTTGCGGTGGATAAAAATGTAGTGAAAGTACGAAAACGATAAGACAGGAGAATCGTCTTCTCCTGTCTTCAAAGGAGATAAGTTTGCCGACTTGCTCCTTAGGTGTCTAATTTAACTATACAAATTTATGAAAAAAAGAAGAAAACTGTACAGACCTTTGCAAAAAAGGTGGTGTCGTAAGGTGCTATTATGTATGAAACCCCTTTGTTTATTTTTGTTAGTGTTCAATCTGGGATTGAATGCAGCGGTACATTCCCAAGATCAAAGAGTGAGTGTAAAATTGAAAGATGCCGGTATCGAAGAGTTGATTTCAGCTATAAAGAGTCAATGTGAGGTCGGTTTTTTGTATGACTATAATAAAGTGAAACGGGTTAATTCCATTACCGTTGATATGCAGAATGCTTTGCTAAAGGAGGTGTTGGATGCGGCGTTAAAGGGAACGGGCTTTAAGGCTGAAATAGAAAATGATATGATCATTATCAAAGAAACGGTTGCGAAAGATGAAAAGAAAGAAGTTCGAATTGCCGGTAAAGTCATGGATGAGAAGAAGATTCCGCTTCCCGGTGTTGCAATTGTGATTAAAGGTACACATTTGGGAACTACTACAGGTGTAGACGGAAAGTATTCGTTGAGATTGCCGGATGTGAAAGATATTACATTGATATTTAAGTTTTTGGGGATGGAAACTCAGGAAATTAAATATACCGGACAAGATACGATTAACGTAACCATGAAGGAGGAAAAGCAGAGATTGAAAGATGTGGTTGTAACGGGATACAACACGATACGAAAGGAGAGTTTTACCGGAAACGTGACTAAGGTAACCAAGGAACAATTAATGAAGACCAATAATAAGAGTTTGATCGGGGCTCTTCAAATATTTGATCCTTCTGTTCGTTTGAAAGACAACTCGATTTGGGGGTCTGACCCTAATGCTTTACCCGAATTCAATATCCGGGGTGAGTCCAGTATTGCTATGGCAAAAGGTTTGGATGTGGAATATGCCAAAAAAACACAGCGGACCAACGTCCAGGATAACCCGAATCTTCCGGTCTTTATTTTGGATGGATTCGAGGCGTCCGCTCAAAAAATATACGATATGGATATGAACCGTATCGAGAGCGTGACAATTTTGAAAGATGCTGCTGCTACGGCTATGTACGGTTCGAGAGCTGCGAACGGTGTGATCGTTATTACGACTGTCGCTCCTCAACCCGGGGAGATGAGAATTACTTATAGTTTCACGGGTGAAGTGGTATTACCGGATTTATCCGATTACAATTTGTGTAATGCTGCTGAAAAGCTGGAAGTGGAGAGGTTGTCCGGAGTTTTTTCCGATGATGTGTACGGGGAGATGGAATATAATAAGAAATTGACGGAGGTGTTGCGGGGGGTAGATACGGACTGGTTGGCTCTTCCTTTACGTAATGTATTTAATCATAAACATAGTTTCTATTTGGAGGGCGGTGTCGAAAGTGTACGGTATGGTTTGGACTTCAATTATGATAGTAACGACGGAGCGATGAGAGGATCGTATCGTAGTCGTGCGGGAGCCGGCTTAACGGTGGATTTTCGTTACAAGGACAAACTTCAGATTCGTAATTATGTCTCTTACACGATGACTCGCTCGGAGGATTCACCGTACGGAACATTCAATGAATACGCCAATAAACAACCTTATCTTGCTTATAAAGGTGATGACGGTAAATTGTTGTCCCAATTGACGGACGGAACTACGAATCCCTTGTGGAAGACCACGTTGGAAAGTTATTCCGGAAAAGGACATATTTATGATTTAACCGATAATCTGGATATTAACTGGTATATTTTGGAAGGACTTCAGTTTAAGGGGCAGTTTAGTGTTACGAAAAATGATTCCAAAACCGAGTCTTTTAAGGATCCGGACGATCCCTCTTACCAGTATACGGCAATTAAAGAGAAAGGGCAATTATCCCGTTCTTTGTCGACGGGATATAATTGGAATATAAACGCTATGTTTTATTATAATCGTGCTTTTGGTAAACATTTCGTTAATGCGACGATGGGGTTGAACATTAAGGAATCCAAAACGGAAGGTTATAATATGCTTTTTAAAGGATTCCAATTAGGAACGATGAATACTCCTGCCTTTGCGGCTACACAACCGGATAAAACGGACGTTTCCAGAAACCAAGACCGGTTATTTGCCTTTTTGGCTTCGGTGAATTATTCGTTGGATAATATCTATTTGTTGGATGCTTCTGTTCGTTTCGACGGTTCTTCTCAATTCGGGTCGGATAAGCGTTTTGCTCCTTTCTGGTCTGTCGGGCTCGGAGTAAATTTCCATAACTATAAATGGCTGCAAGATCACTGGCTTATAAGTACATTGAGGATTCGCGGATCTTACGGAAGTACGGGTAAGGTGAATTTCCAACCTTATACGGCCGTTACTACCTATGAAACGGATGCCGATAGCTGGTATTATACCGGTCCGGCGACTAAATTGGTTTATTTGGGAAATACGGATTTGACCTGGGAAAAGACAAATACATTGGATTTCGGTATTAACTTGGGATTTTTTAATGATCGTTATACTATAGAGGCTAACTATTACCACAAGAAAACAAATGATTTGATCGATCAGGTAACCATTCGTTCTTCATCCGGTTTCGATCAATATTACACCAATTCGGGTAGTGTGGTAAATAAGGGATTCGAGGTGAATCTAAGCGCTACCGTGTTTCAGAATGATAAATGGGTAGTTACTTTAACCGGTAATATGGCGGGTAATAAGAATGAGATTACCTCTCTCGGTAAATCGACGGAAGAGTATAATAGAAAATTGAACGAAGAGTACGATTCCAGTTGGCCTTCTTATGGAAGAGAATTCATGGCTACACCTTTTACCCAGTATTATGTAGGAGCTTCGACCACCGCTATTTATGCCGTACGATCAGCGGGCATTGATCCGGCAAACGGTAAAGAGAAATTTATCAAGAAAAACGGAACCAGTTCTTATACTTGGTGTGCGGACGATCAGGTTGTCGTGGGAGATCAAAGTCCTACCGCTAACGGAACTTTTGGAATCAATGTGAATTATCGCGGATTTTACGTGAATGCTTATTTTTCTTACCAATGGGGCTCCCAGTCTTATAACGAAACTTTACGGGCAAAAGTGGAGAATGCTAATATAAAGGATAATAACGTGGATAAACGGGTTCTTTCACAGAGGTGGAAGAAACCGGGGGATATTGCGCCTTATATCGATTTGACTAATAATACGACAACCAAACCGACTTCGCGTTTGGTTCAGGATGATGATTATCTGACGTTTAGCAGTTTATCTGTCGGGTATGATTTCAAAAGAGAATTGTTGCAAAAAATTAGCTTGACCTCTCTTGGAATCCGGTTCAATGCAAATGATTTATGTAGGTGGTCAACAATAAAAGAAGAGCGGGGAACCAGTTATCCGTATGCTAAGAATTATAGTTTTACCATTAGTGTAGGTTTCTAATTTTTAAGATTAATCATATGAAAATTATAAATATAATAGTAGTATTGTCTGCTTTGACTCTCGCGTCTTGTGAGGAGTGGCTGGATTTGAAACCGGATACTCAGGCGACCGAAGAACAAGTTTTCTCAACATCGGCCGGATATCACTCCGTATTGAACGGATTATATAAATCTATGGGATCCTCTAATTTGTACGGGGTTGAATTGGCATTTGGAATGGTGGATTGTATGTCTCAGCAATATTCTTTGAAAATTGCCAACAACGTGACCAGTAGGCAACTGTATATCGACGCGGGAGATTTCAATTATACCAGCAGTTATTTAACACCGACGATTGAAGCCGTGTGGTTAGCAGCTTTTAATGTGATTGCCAATGCCAATAATCTGATACAAAATGTGGAAAACGCATCCGAGGATTTGTTTAAGGAGGGAAAGATGGAGAAAGATATGATCTTGGGTGAAGCTTATGCCTGTCGGGCTTTGATGCATTTTGATATGTTGCGTCTGTTTGCACCGGCGCCGGTACATGATGATAACCAGATATATGTTCCTTATGTCGATCGTTACCCGAATATTCAAGCGAGCGGTATAACCGTTACGCCTTTTTTGGAGAAAGTAATTACCGATTTGGAAAAAGGACGGGATCTGGTAAAAGAGTGGGATACTTCGGAGATCGGTGTCGGTTTGCAGATTACGGGTAAAGCTCGTTTTAATAATCAATTTTCTTTTGGAACCGTTATCTATGATGATTATTCGAACGGTTCAAAAATAGATGCTTTTTTTAAAGGAAGAGGCTATCGTTTGAATTATTATGCCATTACGGCATTGTTGGCCCGTGTATATCAATATGCCGGAAAGCATCTGGAGGCTTTTAATTGTGCCAAGGAGATTATGGATTTCCAAGTGAAAGATTACTACGGACTGCAATCTGCTTTTGGAAAGGATGATTACAATGGAATTCGTAGAGGCGATTGGGATTCCAAGACCGATTTGAAGGTTATCTCTAATTTGATTTTTGCCGTGTACAATGAAAAGGCGTATAACGACTTAGGCCTGGAGTATTTCTTTAAACGGGAATTTTATAGCGGTTCCTATCCGACGTGGTTGGTTATCAATCAAGATGTACAAAAGATATTTTATACCCGAGGAGGAGTTGATGAGTCTAAAACCGACTATCGCGCTCTCAATATGATCTTCTACGCGACTAACAGCAATGGGCAGTATCCGATTTCTGGAAAATGGTTTATCAGTGAGAACGAGGAAACCCGGGACGAAAATCTATGTGTTCTTCCCGTTATCCGGGCTACGGAAATGCGTTATATCATGGCTGAATATCATGCACGTAACGGAGACTTCGGTGAAGCTCAGAATATATTGAACGATATTCGGGAAAAGAGAGGATGTACGGAAAAAATAACGGTTGGTAGTTGGAACGATTTTGTAGATGAATTGATCAGAGATGCTCGTCGGGAATGGATTTCCGAAGGACAGCTTTTCTATCTGTACAAGCGTTTGGATGCTAATATCGATTTTGGAAAAAATGTTGTACGTCCGATGAGTCGGAGCGAGTATTTGGTACCGATTCCAAGTAACCAGAGTTTATAATTATTGATTGTAAAAATAGAAATTATGAAAAAGTATTTATTTCCACTTTCCATCTTAATAACCCTGTTCTTCTTTTCTTGTGATGAAGATAAGGTTTTGACATTCCATGATGGGCACGAAATATTTTTCGATAAGTTTTATATGAATGCCTTTTCTCCCGGAACGGAAGAAGCAGATTCCACGGTAACCTCTTTTTTCTTTTATCCGGAAGGAACGACGGACATAACGGTTCCTGTTGAAGTTCAGCTTTCAGGAACTCCTTTGACTTCTGAGATTAAGTTCGGATTGAGGGTCATAGAGGAGGAGACAACGGCTAATCCGAATGAATACGATTTGGATGATTTTTACGTTTTCCATACGAACACCATAGGAGAAGATGCTAAGGTGATAAAAGATACGATATATATCAAGTTGATTAAATCGGATCGTTTAGATGATCTACCGGAAGGTGTACGCCTTGTAGTAGAGTTGGTTCCGCCTGATGGCGTGGGCTTGGGACAGGTAGAACGCAGACGGGCGAAAATTATTATGACTTCAGTTGCGATGCAACCGGAGTGGTGGACACAGGAGGTCGTGGACGGATTGTTAGGAAAATATTCGCAAAAGAAATACCAGCTTTTCTTGAATAATGTTGATAAAGAGGCTCGAATGGGGAAAGAGTTGATAGAAGAACATCCGGATGAGGCGATCAAATTGGTAATGGAATTTAAGGAGTGGTTGGCTGAACAGCCGATAGAGGACATTACCGACATTGATGGTAGTATAATCGAAGTTGCAATTTAATCTGATTAACAATGAATTCTATGAAAAATATAGTTTTATTAGGTTGTCTTCTTTTAGCATCTCTTTTGACTGGGTGTTTTAAAGACGAAGGTAATTATACATATAAAGATTTGGGACTCGCTCCGAAATGGATCATAGACCCGAATACCGAGCCGATACGAATCAACGGAACGCAAGGTGAAATGATGAAATTCATGCCTCAAGGCAAGGATTTTACTTTTGGTGAGGATTCTGTGGCAGCATTGGATATTTTCCGGTATGAATGGGAGGTCAACGGTACAATTATCTCGGAAGAGTCCAATTTCGAAATGAAAACGGATACCGTGATGGCAAGAGCGAATTTAAATAAAGCCAAAACAGGCGTAACCGGAATATTACGTATTATCAATAAACAAAATGGTATTACCTATATAGGAAGAGCTTATCTTGGGTTCCGGCCGAAATTTTATATCGGAAGTTTTGTCGTGGTGTCTGATAAAAATACGGATGCGACCAAATGTTCTTATTTCCGTTTGAAAACAAGATACGACGGTCCTAATTTGGTTTACGAGTATTTTATGGAAGATGATCTTTATTATCAAATGAATGGGGAAGATATTCCGGGTAAACCGCTTAAGATACGGAATTGTTTGGCACCGCATATTTCGTCTACTTCGGGAGCTTCTCTTATTACGACGACAGAAGGAGTATACCAGTTAAATAATGAGACGTTTACGATGTATACCGATATGAAAGACGAGTTTTTGAATGGAACTCCGGATAATTTTAAGCCGGCTGATGCGTTTGACAACTTGCGTCTTTCCTGTATCGCTACGCAAGACGGACGTATTTTCAAAAGACAAATGTCAGAGAATTATTTGACCGGAAAATACTTGTCAGATCCTTATTTTATTGATAGCAAGGGATATAAAGTAACTAAATTTAGTACTTACGTGTCCCGGGATCGTGAGCCTCTTTGTTTTGACGAGAAAAACAGAAGGGTATTGATTATCCAATCCGAAAATAATGGTATGAATGCTACAATACGTCCCTTGGTTAAGGGTGACGGAAATTATTATCCTTTTCCTCTTTGGGAGATTCCGGCCGATGTGGATGTAATACACTTGTGTCCGACTTATGATCGCAAAACTTATGTGTCCGGGAATGCTATTTATTACAATCAGGGAGGTAAAACCTACAAGTATGATTTCAGGTTTAGCTCTTCCGATATGAAAGTGTTGGAGAACACGGAGTCGGCTCCCGTTGCTTTACCGGTGTATTTGACGTCGGAGGACATACTTATGACCTTCGGATGTTATTCCGGTCCTGCGAATAAAATGGTTTATGCTAAAGGCAATGAAATACATTGTATTAATTTCGGGGAGAATTATTCGGATAAACTATGGATCTCTGTCGATTCTAAAGTTACGGTACTACTATATACTGTTGTTTATAATAGTTATAAATATATGGTTGTCGGATGCGAGAATGGAGATGTTATGGTTTATGCTGTCGATAATGAGTTGCTTACTTATAGATTGGTATCGAAAGCGAATGTCGGAGGAAGAGTTGCGGGTATTAACGAAACCGGTTTCTATTATGGAGCGGATACCTTTTAATCACTATTATAAAGTAAATCTATTGTATGGAAGAATCAATCGTAAAAGTTGAGAATTTATCCCATCGTTACACGATCCA
>NZ_JAQEHX010000030.1:0-894 GCF_027666085.1 Sanguibacteroides sp. AM78-02pH3A
TTTTTGATATAGATCCCGGGCGAGGCGTCTACCACGTAAATAGTATATCCTTCGGGTAAACGATTGTTTAATGGGTCCCTATCTGCACGATGAATATCAGAAGAATAATTTTGTTCATAAAAATTAGGTACCGGTATATAGCCTTTACTGTTCGACCAAGGATAATTTTTTTCAAATTCCCGATAACGTTCCACCGTGCTCTCCCCGAGTCTACCGACAATCAACAAATTACTATCTTGTGAAGAATAAACAGTTTCATGCTTACTATTAACCAATGCCCTAGCGAGAGAGTCTGAATAAGAAACCTCCAAAATCATTCCGTTAAACCTATAATATTCGTATGAATCTAAAGCGTATCCTATAATTCTCGAGTATAAAGAATGAACATAAGAAGGAAATATGGATACAAGAGAACTGTCAAACATTGAACGAGACTTTAAATAGTCTTTATTAAATTCTGCCTTTGCCCGTTCCATTGAATCATACTTGCATCCACCAAATATTATCAATAATAACAAAATTACTCCTATTATGTTTTTCATTTTAATCCTGTTTTTTTATATTTTACTCTTTCGTTCATATAATCAAATTCATTACCAAATTTAGAACCAGCTTGTACGAAGCTCCAAAATCCCGCCCAGAATGTATCTATTTCCACAGGATTTGTATAACGTATCGTACTTGTCCGTCCTGTAGTAACAAACAACAAATTTTCCACTCTTGGAGAAACAAGGTGTTTCAATCCTTGATAGTGAAGGACAGATTTGTTCCTGGGTAGATATGTTGCTTTCTCCACGAATATATCTCGTTTACCATAAATAAAATCTGCCATTCTTCCTCTTCCCTTATCCATATACATGGTATAACTAGTTTTATCTTCCACGTATTGGGTCA
>NZ_JAQEHX010000031.1:0-886 GCF_027666085.1 Sanguibacteroides sp. AM78-02pH3A
TACCCGAGCGAGACCGGTATGTACATCACGAAGATCATGTTCATGGGAGTACTGTCTGCTATTTTAATTTTCATAGCCATATTTATATGGATACGGAGAAGAGGGCGATAGTAGTTGCGTGGTGATTTTTACTCATCGCTCGTTTCCTTGCTACCCGGCGGGAGACGGCGATGATTTTTGGACAATATGGTTAGAATTTTTAAATAAACCGAGGGGAAATTTTGTAGTGTGTAATTAGCCGTATTGACTTGTAATGTTGATCTAAAGAGGGATCGTTTGGAGACGAACGATCCCTCTCGTTTTTTGGGTCGAATCGTCGATTCAATAAGGATTGAGCATGATATGGAAACGGATAAATAGGATTTTATACTCTATTTTACCGGTCCGGTGATAAAATATTGGAGATGTGCATGTAAAATTTTTTTATATTTTTCACTATCGAGTGTATTAAAATAAAAAATTATTTATTTATTTTTGTTAGCCGGATGTAGTATTTGTGTAAAAACAATAATCATGAGAATTGTAAACAAGTTTTTTCTTCTACAGCTACCGAGAGCTGGTTTTTGTATGCAAAGAGTGTTTGTAAGGCAAAAAGAGAGTGACAAAATCAGTGGGAATCTAAAATTGTTTATTAAACTTATGTAAAGAAGATAGCAGGGGTATCTTGTCGTATCTCTTTGTACAAGTTTCTGAAAAAAATAGGTTTACCTATTATAGAAGTTATTTTGAGCAAAACAGATACAGGGAAAATATACTTTCGATAAGTTGTTATGTTGAAACGGATGCATTTTAATCACAATTATAAGTAAATCTATTGTATGGAAGAATCAATTGTAAAAGTAGAAAATTTATCCCATCGTTACACGATCCAGTGGGCGGTACGGGA
>NZ_JAQEHX010000032.1:0-812 GCF_027666085.1 Sanguibacteroides sp. AM78-02pH3A
TTTACTATTGGCTAATGCTCGGGCAAGAGAATCCGAGTAAGGAACCTCCAATACCATGCCGTTAAACCGATAATATTCAAAAGAATGTAACGCGTAACCTTTAATTCTTGCAGGTAAAGAATTAACATAAGATGGAAATATAGATACAAGCGAACTGTCAAACATTGAAGATGTTTTTAAATAATTCATATTAAACTCTCTTCTTACTCGTTCCGCTACATCGTATTTACATCCTCCCAATATTATTAATAATAAGAAAATTACCCCAATTGTAGTTTTCATCTTAATCCTGTTTTTTATAATTTACAATTTCATCTCTATAATCAAATTCATTACCAAATTTTGAGCTAAATTGTACTAAATTCCAAAATCCTGCCCACGACGCTTCAATTACCACGGGATGAGAATAACGTATAGAACTTACTCGACTTGTAACGAATAGCCAACTTTTAAATTCAGGAGGAGTAATATAAGCTAATCCCTTATAACCAAAAACTGATTTATTCTTAGGAATATATGTTGCCTTCTCCACGAGGATATCACTTTTTCCGTAAATAAAGTCAGCCATACGCCCTTTTCCCTTATCTACATACATGGTATAACTAGTTTTATCTTCCACGTATTGGGTCATCGCGTACTTGTACCCCAAATCATCCATCACCTCCAGGGCATTATTCCTGTCGAAATAAGCGGTTGGCAAGCCAACTTTCCGCCATTCCCCTATACCTGAAATAAAAAAATCTTTTGTTGAAATTCCTTTCTTTGATATCTTGTTGGAATATTTATTTAAAATATTCCTGTCCGGGGTTCCG